>JBLUOL010000516.1:0-200 GCA_048065775.1 Pseudomonas sp. GW6 | reverse complement strand
GAAAGGCTTAACCAACTGTTCTTTAACAACTGAATCAAGCAATTCGTGTGGGTGCTTGTGAGGTAAGACTGATAGTCGACTGATTATCAGCGTCACAAGTAACACTCGTGAATTCGAGAGTTTATTTGCGATTGCTGAGCCAAGTTTAGGGTTTTCTCAAAACCCAAGCAGTATTGAACTGAAGAGTTTGATCATGGCTC
>JBLUOL010000515.1:0-209 GCA_048065775.1 Pseudomonas sp. GW6 | reverse complement strand
ACGTTGAACTTCCGCTCCAGACGGTTGGGCGAGGCCACAGTCGGCTTGCCACCATAGTACCCGGGGCGCCGACGATAACCGGTCTGCGAGCGCAGTCCCTCTCCCCGCATCAGGCGAGCCACGCGGTGCCGACCACAAGACTCGCCCAGCTCACGCAGGTCGTCGTGGATCTTGCGGTAGCCGTAGACCCCGCCGCTTTCCAACCAGGC
>JBLUOL010000514.1:0-210 GCA_048065775.1 Pseudomonas sp. GW6 | reverse complement strand
GGCTATAGCTCAGCTGGGAGAGCGCTTGCATGGCATGCAAGAGGTCAACGGTTCGATCCCGTTTAGCTCCACCAATCTCGACTCCTTCGGGAGTGCCAGAATCGATGTGAGTCGATTCACGATCAGGGTCTTGCGTCCCCTTCGTCTAGTGGCCTAGGACACCGCCCTTTCACGGCGGTAACAGGGGTTCGAGTCCCCTAGGGGACGCCA
>JBLUOL010000513.1:0-212 GCA_048065775.1 Pseudomonas sp. GW6 | reverse complement strand
GCACCGGAGAGCAGGAAGAACGGGATCGCCAACAGGGTGTAGTGCTCGGAGGTCTCGAACAGCTTGATCGCCAGCGAACGCACCGAGTCGGGGCTGAACAGCATGATGGTGATCGAACCGGCCAGGCCGAGCGAGGCGGCGATCGGCACGCCGATGAACATCAGCAAGAACAGCAGCAGGAAGAGGAACAGAACGGTCATTGCTTGGGCTCC
>JBLUOL010000512.1:0-213 GCA_048065775.1 Pseudomonas sp. GW6 | reverse complement strand
ACTATCAGTCTTACCTCACAAGCACCCACACGAATTGCTTGATTCAGTTGTTAAAGAACAGTTGGTTAAGCCTTTCGCCTCAACCGAGGCCGCGCATTCTACAGCAGCCTTACTACCTGTCAAGCTGTTTTTCGAATTTGTTTCCGGAGAAACTTCTTTCTACTCAACCACTTGCGCCTTCGATCAGAACTTCTTCTCTCCAGCGGGAGGCGC
>JBLUOL010000511.1:0-216 GCA_048065775.1 Pseudomonas sp. GW6 | reverse complement strand
GGAGGGCATGCTGTACCGCATGCGCACGGGATGTCCCTGGAGAGACCTGCCCAAGGCGTTTGGTAACTGGAATAAGGTCTACAAACGCTTCAACGCATGGTCTGCTGCCGGCAAATGGTTCAAGGTCTTCAAGATGCTGGTGGCGGAGCCCGACATGGAGTGGGTGTTCATTGATGGCAGCTATGCCAAGGCTCACCAGCACAGCGCAGGTGCTGC
>JBLUOL010000510.1:0-217 GCA_048065775.1 Pseudomonas sp. GW6 | reverse complement strand
ATGCTGGATGCCAACCAGGCGCATATCATCCTCACCATCCCCGCCGTCGAAACCGATCTACAGGTGCTCGCGTTCACTGGCCGGGAAATGCTCAACAAACCCTATCGGTTCGACATCGAACTGATCAGCCAGAACGCCACTCTCGACCTCGACGCGCTGATCAATCAGACCGCCTACCTGGCCTTCGGCCCCTCCGGTAAAGGCGTGCATGGCGTGG
>JBLUOL010000509.1:0-217 GCA_048065775.1 Pseudomonas sp. GW6 | reverse complement strand
CCCCAGGCTTCCACCGGCTCGCCCATGGACACCCAGACGTCGGTATGGACGAAGTCGACGCCCTTGACCGCCTCCTTCGGGTCTTCGGTGAGCAGGATGCGTGCGCCACTTTCTTCCGCGAACTTCTTGCAGGCGGCGACGTGTTCCTCGCTGGGCCACAGCGCCTTGGGCGCGGCGATGCGCACATCCATGCCGAGCTTGGCGCCGATCAGCAGCA
>JBLUOL010000508.1:0-221 GCA_048065775.1 Pseudomonas sp. GW6 | reverse complement strand
GGCGGACTCAGGAGGATTCGAACCTCCGACCGCTCGGTTCGTAGCCGAGTACTCTATCCAGCTGAGCTATGAGTCCGTTTGGCGCTTTTAGACCAGATCACCGCTGGTTGAAACAAAATGGCTTGCAACGATGCAAGCCATTTGAATATGGCGGACTCAGGAGGATTCGAACCTCCGACCGCTCGGTTCGTAGCCGAGTACTCTATCCAGCTGAGCTATGA
>JBLUOL010000507.1:0-221 GCA_048065775.1 Pseudomonas sp. GW6 | reverse complement strand
GAAAGGCTTAACCAACTGTTCTTTAACAACTGAATCAAGCAATTCGTGTGGGTGCTTGTGAGGTAAGACTGATAGTCAACTGATTATCAGCATCACAAAGCAACACTCGTTAATTCGAGAGTTACCTTTCATTAATTTGAAAGTTTTGCGATTGCTGAGCCAAGTTTAGGGTTTTCTCAAAACCCAAGCAGTATTGAACTGAAGAGTTTGATCATGGCTCA
>JBLUOL010000506.1:0-222 GCA_048065775.1 Pseudomonas sp. GW6 | reverse complement strand
TCATAGCTCAGCTGGATAGAGTACTCGGCTACGAACCGAGCGGTCGGAGGTTCGAATCCTCCTGAGTCCGCCATATTAAATGGCACTGCAGCGATGCAAGGTCATGTTTCAGCCAGCGGTGATCTGGTCAAAAAGCGCCAAATGGACTCATAGCTCAGCTGGATAGAGTACTCGGCTACGAACCGAGCGGTCGGAGGTTCGAATCCTCCTGAGTCCGCCATA
>JBLUOL010000505.1:0-224 GCA_048065775.1 Pseudomonas sp. GW6 | reverse complement strand
CCGGTGAAGAACACATGGTTCATGCCGGCCGGCGCCAGCTGGGAGATGGCATGGGCCAGCTCCAGCACCGGTGGATGGGCGGTCTGGAAGAAGGTGTTGTAGAACGGCAACTGGCGCATCTGCGTAGCGGCAGCTTCGACCAGCTCCTCGCGACCATAGCCGACCGCCACGCACCAAAGACCGGCCATGCCATCGAGGATCTTGTTGCCCTCGCTGTCCCACAG
>JBLUOL010000504.1:0-227 GCA_048065775.1 Pseudomonas sp. GW6 | reverse complement strand
AGCATCAGGCCCGGGATCACCCCGGCCATGAACAGCTTGCCCACCGACTGCTCGGTGGCGGCGGCGTACACCACCATCACGATTGACGGCGGAATCAGGATACCCAGGGTACCGGCGTTACAGACGATACCGGCGCCAAACGCCTGCGGGTAACCGGAACGCACCATGCCGGCGATGGCAATCGAGCCCACTGCGGCCACGGTCGCCGGCGAGGAACCGGACAGCGC
>JBLUOL010000503.1:0-228 GCA_048065775.1 Pseudomonas sp. GW6 | reverse complement strand
ATAGTCGCGCCAGGTGGCGTGGGTGCTGCGGGTTTCCAGGCGCACACCAAAGGCGCGCACCACTTCGTGGTCAGCGGCCAGGCCGCTGCCCTGCTGGTAGTTCAGCGGGGCGAGCTTGGGGAAGACGCTGGCGTCGTCGCCAAACACCAGGCGATGGCTGTCTTCGCTGTGTTGGAAGTGGAAGCTGATGCCTTCTTCCTCGCACAGGCGCTGGATGAAGTGCAGGTC
>JBLUOL010000502.1:0-232 GCA_048065775.1 Pseudomonas sp. GW6 | reverse complement strand
CATTGATTTCCAAGCTCCCAGCGGCAGAAACCATCGTTGCGGATAAGGGCTATGACAGCGAGAGAATCCGAGAGCAAATTGAGCGACAAGGGGCCAAGGCCGTGATCCCGAGAAAGCGTAACTCTGTGAAAGGCAACGCGAATCTGGACAGAGGCCTGTACCGCAATCGCCACCTGGTGGAAAACGCTTTCGCCCGGCTGAAGCACTACCGGGCGGTGGCCTCTCGATTCGA
>JBLUOL010000501.1:0-234 GCA_048065775.1 Pseudomonas sp. GW6 | reverse complement strand
AATTCAGCGCGTAGGGCGGGTTGCAACCCGCCATTGCCATTCTGGCGGGTTTCACCCGCCCTACGATGTATCGATCACCTGTGAATTGAAGAGGGGAGGCAAGCCGCGCTGGCTCAGTGGGAGGGGCTTTGGCCGCGACTGCTGTAGAGCTTGTCGCCGCTAAAGCGCCTCCCACGGTTTGTGGCGCTCCACAATTCAGCACGTAGGGCGGGTGCAACCCGCCATCGCCATTGC
>JBLUOL010000500.1:0-235 GCA_048065775.1 Pseudomonas sp. GW6 | reverse complement strand
GATCAATTGCCAGTGAAAGCAATTAATCAGTCACTTCTATCACATATCCAAATTTTTAAAGAACGATATTCGTACCGGTCAAAAGACCAGAAATCAGCACTCAACAGGCTTTCCCTGAAGCGCTCATTTCTGAACTCTTTAACACTCACCGCAACACGAGAGAGTGGTGGAGCCAAGCGGGATCGAACCGCTGACCTCCTGCGTGCAAGGCAGGCGCTCTCCCAGCTGAGCTATG
>JBLUOL010000499.1:0-238 GCA_048065775.1 Pseudomonas sp. GW6 | reverse complement strand
CATAGCTCAGCTGGGAGAGCGCCTGCCTTGCACGCAGGAGGTCAGCGGTTCGATCCCGCTTGGCTCCACCACTCTCTACGCGGTTACGGTGAGAAGAGAAAGAGTTCAGAAATGAGCGCTTCAGGTTTGGCCTGTTGAGTGCTGATTTCTGGTCTTTTGATCGGTACGAATATCGTTCTTTAAAAATTTGGATATGTGATAGAAGTGACTGATTAATTGCTTTCACTGGCAATTGATC
>JBLUOL010000498.1:0-244 GCA_048065775.1 Pseudomonas sp. GW6 | reverse complement strand
GCCGAGGCCTGCGCGATCTCGGCCTGCTCGGCACGCTGGTCTTGCTGGCGATGCCGCTCGCGCATGCGCAGACCGCGATCACGCGCGATGACGTCATCGCCAAGCTGGATCATTTCGAGACGGCTGCCGAGATCGACGTTCCCGCGCTGCGCCAGCAGGTGCTCGAACGATCACGCTCGCGTTCGAAGAACGAGCCGCCGCCGTCGAAGCGGCCACCGATCGCCCCCGACCTGAACAACCTGCC
>JBLUOL010000497.1:0-250 GCA_048065775.1 Pseudomonas sp. GW6 | reverse complement strand
CTAGCCCATCGCAGCTCTCGCGACATCCATGTCGCTCAACCCCTTACGTGGCGATTCCACTCGGCCTCCTGAAGGGGGACTTGGGCGTCGTCTGCATCATCGCAGTTGAAGAGCAAAGGCAAAGGTCAGACGCCGCCAATTCCAATTCCGCAAAGATTACGCAAGCTCGCGACCTGATCCCCTTCAGGAGGCCGAGCAGAGGTGTTGCGTAGGGGAGTGAGCCGCATGGATGCGGCGAGAGGCTTAAAGG
>JBLUOL010000496.1:0-251 GCA_048065775.1 Pseudomonas sp. GW6 | reverse complement strand
CTGGCGCACCTCGGCGCACAGCGCCGGCAGCGGCTGTTCGGCCAGCGATTGCCGTGCTTCCCTGCCGATGATGGTGGTGCTGACGCGCCGATTGATGACGAAGGCCGCGCGCAGCGCAGGCCGGAACACCTGTGCCTCGCGGATCAGCGCCACCATCTCGGCGCTGGCCCACAGGTCATACGGGCTGGGCTGCACGGGAATCAGCACGCGCTCGGCCGCCAGCAGCGCGGAACGCGCCAGGGCGGCGATGC
>JBLUOL010000495.1:0-258 GCA_048065775.1 Pseudomonas sp. GW6 | reverse complement strand
GCAGACGTGTTGCGGCGCGACCGCGCCCACACGTTTGAGCAGCGGAACGTGCGCTGGCAGGTAGCCGCGCTGCGCAGCGAGCACGCCAGCGTCGGCAGGCAATCGGGTCAGGACGATGCTGCCCACTTCCAGCCGACGTGGCAGCGAGGCGGCCCGATGGTGAAGCGGCTGCACGCGATACCAGCCGACCGGAACGCTGTCGGACGGGTTGTAGATCAGGCGCGGCAGCGGCTGCACGAAAGCCGCCCAGGCCAGCGC
>JBLUOL010000494.1:0-259 GCA_048065775.1 Pseudomonas sp. GW6 | reverse complement strand
AGCGGTAGTTCAGTCGGTTAGAATACCGGCCTGTCACGCCGGGGGTCGCGGGTTCGAGTCCCGTCCGCTGCGCCATTATTTCCCAGATCGATGTTTCATCGGTTTGAGATGGCAGAGTCCGTAAGGGCGCCATCAGATGCAACAGAGTTCCAAGAGTTTTATGGACGAAAGTCCAACCGACACGCAGCGGTAGTTCAGTCGGTTAGAATACCGGCCTGTCACGCCGGGGGTCGCGGGTTCGAGTCCCGTCCGCTGCGCC
>JBLUOL010000493.1:0-260 GCA_048065775.1 Pseudomonas sp. GW6 | reverse complement strand
CACCTGGCACCTGAGTAAGCCACCGACCCACTGTAGGAGCCGCGCCCCGCGGCGAATCGCGGCCTCAGCGAAATCGCGCTGGATTACAAAAATTCGCCCCGGGGCGGGGCTCCTACAATTTCAGGGCTGCTGAAGTATCGCGCGGGATGGATCAGCGAGCGTAATCCGTCGTTACGCAGCCCACACCTGGCACCTGAGTAAGCCACCGACCCACTGTAGGAGCCGCGCCCCGCGGCGAATCGCGGCCTCAGCGAAATCGC
>JBLUOL010000492.1:0-262 GCA_048065775.1 Pseudomonas sp. GW6 | reverse complement strand
AGCGAAGCGTAATCCGTCGTTACGCAGCCCACACCTGACACCAGAGTAAGCCACCGACCCACTGTAGGAGCCGCGCCCCGCGGCGAATCGCGGCCTCAGCGAAATCGCACCGGATTACCAAAATTCGCCCCGGGGCGGGGCTCCTACAATTTCAGGGCTGCTGATGGCATCGCGCGGGATGGATTAGCGAAGCGTAATCCGTCGTTACGCAGCCCACACCTGACACCAGAGTAAGCCACCGACCCACTGTAGGAGCCGCGCC
>JBLUOL010000491.1:0-269 GCA_048065775.1 Pseudomonas sp. GW6 | reverse complement strand
CTGCGCAGCGACTACGAACTGGCTGAAGGCCAGAGCGACGCCTACCTGATCAGCGGCCACTTCCTCGCCCTCGCCGGCCACCCGCGCCAGCAGTGGAACGACCTCTGGCTACTCAATGAAGTCATCCATGAAGGCAAGCAGCCACAGGTGCTGGAAGAGTCGGTGACCAGCAACACCAAGCCTGGCGACGGGTTCCAGCAGGGCTACCGCAACCGCTTTACCGCCACGCCCTGGGACATCCCCTACCGCCCCGCGCTCGAACATCGCAA
>JBLUOL010000490.1:0-269 GCA_048065775.1 Pseudomonas sp. GW6 | reverse complement strand
CACAGAGTCACGGAGCATTTGTGGGAGGGGCTTTAGCCGCGACCGCTCTTCACAACCCCGCCAACACCTCCCCCAGCTTCTGCACGCCAGGCCGAATGCGTTCGGCATCGATAGCATGGAAACCCAGACGCATGAAGTTGGTCGGCGCGGCACCCTCGCCAAGGAAGAACTGCGCCCCGGATTCGATCAACACGCTCTGCTGCGCCGCCGCCCAGGCCAGGCGCTGGGTATCGACACCGCGCGGCGCGGCCAGCCAGCAGGCGCTGGCA
>JBLUOL010000489.1:0-269 GCA_048065775.1 Pseudomonas sp. GW6 | reverse complement strand
TAACCGGAACGCACCATGCCGGCGATGGCAATCGAGCCCACTGCGGCCACGGTCGCCGGCGAGGAACCGGACAGCGCAGCGAACAGCATGCACGCCAGTACCGCACCGATGGCCAGGCCGCCACGGATGTGACCGACGCAGGCGTTGGCGAAGTCGATCAGGCGACGCGCCACGCCACCGGTGGTCATGAACGCACCGGAGAGCAGGAAGAACGGGATCGCCAACAGGGTGTAGTGCTCGGAGGTCTCGAACAGCTTGATCGCCAGCGA
>JBLUOL010000488.1:0-270 GCA_048065775.1 Pseudomonas sp. GW6 | reverse complement strand
AGTCTGTTTGCCGACTCCCCAAAGCTTTTCGCAGGCTACCACGTCTTTCATCGCCTCTGACTGCCAAGGCATCCACCGTATGCGCTTCTTCACTTGACCATATAACCCCAAGCAATCTGGTTACTGTCTCAATCGTGAAGACGACATTCGCCGAAAATTTGCGTCTTGAGAACTACAAATTTTACCTTGACCAGATCAATTGCCAGTGAAAGCAATTAATCAGTCACTTCTATCACATATCCAAATTTTTAAAGAACGATATTCGTACCG
>JBLUOL010000487.1:0-271 GCA_048065775.1 Pseudomonas sp. GW6 | reverse complement strand
GTTGTACCCGCCCTACGGCATCAGTTGACCGTCATACCCGCGAACGCGGGAGCCCGGGAAATTGGCGGAGCCTGGGCTCCCGCCTGCGTGGGAGTGACAGTTGTCATATCAAGCGACCGAGGCCCTGGGCCAGCTCACGGGTCAGCTCGGCTGCAGGCATGGGCCGACAACTCGCGACATTCTGTCCGGCCCACAACGGCGAGAAGTCGCCGCTGCCCTGGGCCTCGGCCGCCGCGCGCAGCGGCGCAATGGCCGCGGTGGCCAGGGGGAA
>JBLUOL010000486.1:0-273 GCA_048065775.1 Pseudomonas sp. GW6 | reverse complement strand
AGGCCGCCGCGCGCTGGGGATTGCGCCTGCTGGAAGATCCCGCCCTGGATGCGCGCGACGCGCATCCGGCCTGGTTCCCCGATCACGATGCGGTGGTGCAGCTCTACCCGGATGCCGACCCGCCGCCCGACGCGGTGGCCTTCGCGTTCTGGCGCCTCCCCGGCCAAAAGCACCTGATCCACGATGGCAGGCGCCTGATGCTGCTGACACGCTGGCCGGGCTGCTGCCTGCGGCTGGTGATCGCTCCCGGCCTGGAGGATGGCATGGCCTACG
>JBLUOL010000485.1:0-274 GCA_048065775.1 Pseudomonas sp. GW6 | reverse complement strand
CGCTGTCATAGCCCTTATCCGCAACGATGGTTTCTGCCGCTGGGAGCTTGGAAATCAATGCGGGTGCCTGAGTGCAGGCATTGATTTGGCCTCCCGTGATTTCAAACTCGATGGGCAAGCCATGGGCGTCCACCGCCAGATGAATCTTGCTGGTATTGCCGGCTCGGCTTTTCCCTATAGCTTCATCGTTTGCGCTGGCAGCACCTGCGCTGTGCTGGTGAGCCTTGGCATAGCTGCCATCAATGAACACCCACTCCATGTCGGGCTCCGCCAC
>JBLUOL010000484.1:0-282 GCA_048065775.1 Pseudomonas sp. GW6 | reverse complement strand
CGGCGCGGATGCGCCCGCGCTGCACGCGCGACGACACGGCGGCAGCAGCCGGAACGGCATGCCCGATGGCACGATGAGATGCACGGCAACGTGCAGCGAATCGGCGGCCATCATGGGCGTGTCTCCAGCCAGACTGGATGCGCGACGCCGATCACGGCGGATGCGCTGACCGGGCCGAAATAACGGCTGTCGAACGACGCCGGATTGGTCACGCTCAACAGGAACAGCTCGCCCGGTTCGAGGTGGCGGCAAAGCTGCAAGGATGGCAGCGGCCGGCCCAGC
>JBLUOL010000483.1:0-282 GCA_048065775.1 Pseudomonas sp. GW6 | reverse complement strand
CGGGGCTCCTACAAAGGGCTGCTTTGGCAACCTGATCTGATCGGCATTACCCTGCCTCCGGGTTTTGCTGCGCGAAATTCCCCACGCCCCGATGCTGCTCCGGGGGCCGGGGCGCGAGCTTGCATAATCTTTGCGGAATTGAAGTTGGCGGCGTCTGGCCTTTGCCCTTGCTCTTCAACTGCGATCTCACAGACGACGCCCAAATCCCCTTCAGGAGGCCGAGTGGAATCGCCACGTAAGGGGTTGAGCGACATGGATGTCGCGAGAGCTGCGATGGGCCAG
>JBLUOL010000482.1:0-283 GCA_048065775.1 Pseudomonas sp. GW6 | reverse complement strand
CATCGCCCCCAGCGCCAGACTGCGCGCACCCGCCACCGGGCGCTCGGCAGCACACACGCAACCGGCCACCTCGCCCGCGCGCATGCGCTTGAGACCGACCTCCTGATCCTCCACCACCAACTCCATCAACACCTGCTGAGCGGCACAGAATTCGGCGGTCGCCGCCGCCCACCAGGTCGCCAGGCTGTCGGCGTTGATGGCGATGCGCAGGCGCTCGGGCAAGGCCTGTTCATCCAGCCCCGGCACCTGGCCTTGCAGGTCGCGCTCGAGCAGGCGCACCTGC
>JBLUOL010000481.1:0-288 GCA_048065775.1 Pseudomonas sp. GW6 | reverse complement strand
CAGGCCTTGCGCGTCTCGCTGGCCAGGTCGAACACCGCCAGGCTGGTCTGCCGCTGCAGCTGCTCGAAGCGCCGACCTTCCAGGCGCGAGGTCAGCGGCAGGGCGATCAGCCGCGCCAGATTCAGGTGCAGGCCGCGCTCGTATTCGACCTCGCTGCCCTTTTCCAGACGACCGTAGGAGAAGCCGGGGTTGGGCAGGCGCCCGGCCTGCACGCGCTCGGCCTCGCCGATGCCCAGCTCGTCGAAGGACGCCTGCAGGCCGCGGTTGTTGAGCAGCGCCAGCTGCACC
>JBLUOL010000480.1:0-295 GCA_048065775.1 Pseudomonas sp. GW6 | reverse complement strand
GATGCTCGGCCTGCAGAACGAGCGCGAATGGCAGGCGTTCTGCGCCAAGGTGCTGGAGCAGCCGGAGCTGGCCAACGATGAACGCTTTTCTGCCAACTTCAAGCGCTCGGCCAACCGCAGCGAGCTGCGTGCGCTGATCGTCGAGGCGTTCTCACGCATGAGCTCGGCGCAGGTGATCGAGCGTCTGGAGCTGGCACAGATCGCCAATGCCCAGGTCAACGACATGGCTGGCGTCTGGGCTCACCCGCAACTCGAAGCGCGCCAGCGTTGGCGCCAGGTCGACAGCCCCAGCGGC
>JBLUOL010000479.1:0-296 GCA_048065775.1 Pseudomonas sp. GW6 | reverse complement strand
GCAGGGCCAGGTCGCCGCCGCCCTGGCCGCAGCTCTCGTTGATCGCGGCGAAGTTGCCCACGCCCAGGTACAGCAGCGCGGTGGGCCGCCCGGCGGTGATCGCGCTGCCCAGCCGTTCCAGCGCCAGGGTGCGATTGGGCAGACCGGTCAGCACGTCGTGCAGGGCGTTGTGTGCCAGCTGCCGCTCGCGCTCGGCGATGCCGCGCTGCATGTCGTTGACCGCCAGCGCCAGCAGGCCCAGCTCGTCGCTGCGAGCCAGGGCTACCGGCTGCTGGTAGTCGCCGCGGCCGATGCGC
>JBLUOL010000478.1:0-300 GCA_048065775.1 Pseudomonas sp. GW6 | reverse complement strand
AGAAACCAGGCGTTACGCAACACCTGGGCTCCCGCCTTCGCGGGAGTGACGATCAATAGCGCACGAGTCACTCACCCACACGCAAGCTAAGCCGCGCTATCACATGGTTTTCCTCGGCGCGGGCCAGCCCGGCTTCCTCAACGCGCACGCCCTGCTCTTCCAGCGCCTGAATCCAGCGCAGCAACTGAGCGAACGCCACCGGCTGCAGGTTGACCTGCACCGCACCAAAACCCTCGGTATCCAGACGCTCGATCACCAGCCCCTGCTGCGCCGCACTCGCCGTGACCACCCCCTGCAGGC
>JBLUOL010000477.1:0-300 GCA_048065775.1 Pseudomonas sp. GW6 | reverse complement strand
AGGGAAGCCGCAGAATTCGGGAAGAATCGTACGCTAAGCCGACTTGGCTTAAGTGCGTTTCCTGTTCCACTGCTCCCTATTCGGGATTTGGGGAGCAATGGAACCAAAACCCAACGTAGGCCCGCCGCGAACGTCCAGTTGAAGTACGCCCTAACTAGGCGTCAGGCCGGAACCTTGGGCCGCGTCAGGATAGGGCCGATTCCAGCATTTTCTGACGCCTCGCCGGCAACCTCTAGGGCCTCAACCTGACAGGCCGTACGCTTAACGTACGATTTTTTCCGTTTTCTCTATCGTCCCCTA
>JBLUOL010000476.1:0-301 GCA_048065775.1 Pseudomonas sp. GW6 | reverse complement strand
GCACCGGAGAGCAGGAAGAACGGGATCGCCAACAGGGTGTAGTGCTCGGAGGTCTCGAACAGCTTGATCGCCAGCGAGCGCACTGAGTCGGGGCTGAACAGCATGATGGTGATCGAACCGGCCAGGCCGAGCGACGCGGCGATCGGCACGCCGATGAACATCAGCAAGAACAGCAGCAGGAAGAGGAACAGAACGGTCATTGCTTGGGCTCCTCGTGCTCATTGATTTTCAGCGCATCGGCGGCTTCGTCAGCCAGGCCGAGGCCGGTCTGCTCGTTGCGCAGGATACGGACGAGGATTTC
>JBLUOL010000475.1:0-309 GCA_048065775.1 Pseudomonas sp. GW6 | reverse complement strand
CAACCTGACCATCCGCCCGGGCATGACCCGCACCGGCGGCCTCGGCGGCGTGCTCAGCAACGTACGCCCGCTGACCATCGCCGACGCCGATGCGTTGCGCCGCCTGGCCCACGTCGAGGCGGCGGTGCCGATCATTCAGGGCAACGGCGACATCCAGTTCGCCGGCCTGACCCGTTACACCGGAGTGCTCGGCTGCGGCCACCAGATGGCCACGGCCTGGCGCCTGCCGCTGGCCCTCGGCCAGTTTCTCCCCGAGCCGCGCGACGGCCGCTCGCCGCCCTACGTGGTGCTCGGCCACACCCTGCGCCA
>JBLUOL010000474.1:0-312 GCA_048065775.1 Pseudomonas sp. GW6 | reverse complement strand
CTTTCGTCGTACTGCACGCAGTAGTCGCGTTCGGGATAGATATAACCGAGCTGGAATTGATAGGCGTCGCTCTGGATGCCGTGGTCTTCGAGGACCTGGCTGATGATCTGTGGCACCGTCAGGTGCTGGAAGATGCGCTGGTTGTAGCGGTGAGCCAGGTAGGCGAGTTGCGGCCGCAGGCTGATGCGGTAGCGGGTCAGGCGTTTGCCGGAGTCGCCTTGCGTGATGGCGTAGACCACGCCATGCACGCCTTTACCGGAGGGGCCGAAGGCCAGGTAGGCGGTCTGATTGATCAGCGCGTCGAGGTCGAGA
>JBLUOL010000473.1:0-326 GCA_048065775.1 Pseudomonas sp. GW6 | reverse complement strand
CGCGGCGACGCCATTCGTGCGGTGACCTTCCGCGGCCTGATGACCCTCAACGCCGAAGGCGCCTTCGAGGCGCAGCGCCCGATAACCCGCGGCGAGCTGGCCAATGCCCTGCAGATGACCCTGGCCGCGGAGCCCAACCTCAAGGCCCTGCCGACGCTGAGCGACGTGCCGGCCGAGCATCCTCTACGCGAGCACATCGAAGTGGTGGTTTCCAACGGCTGGATGGATGGCGCCGAGCGCTTCGACGCCGAGCGGCCGGCCAGCCGCGCGGACTGGGCGCTGGCCTGCAAGACGCTGGTCGAGCGCTTCAGCGGAGCCACGTTGAG
>JBLUOL010000472.1:0-325 GCA_048065775.1 Pseudomonas sp. GW6 | reverse complement strand
AAATGGCGTCCCCTAGGGGACTCGAACCCCTGTTACCGCCGTGAAAGGGCGGTGTCCTAGGCCACTAGACGAAGGGGACAAAACCTTCGAAGAACAAGGCCAGCACTAAGCTGGCCTTGAGTGTGTTGGTGGAGCTAAACGGGATCGAACCGTTGACCTCTTGCATGCCATGCAAGCGCTCTCCCAGCTGAGCTATAGCCCCGAAACCTTGCGGTCGGTTCGCAACACTTGCGCGCTGCGACTGGAATATGGCGTCCCCTAGGGGACTCGAACCCCTGTTACCGCCGTGAAAGGGCGGTGTCCTAGGCCACTAGACGAAGGGGAC
>JBLUOL010000471.1:0-333 GCA_048065775.1 Pseudomonas sp. GW6 | reverse complement strand
ATGAGGCGGCGCCGAAATCCGCCAGCGGCTCGCGGGTCGCCGAGTTCAGCGGCCCGGCCTCGCTGCTGGAGCTGGTCAACCAGAGCTTCGAGGTGATGCAGACCTCGCTGGCGCAATACAAGATCGCCGGCTACCCGCCGGACATCCTGATCAACGTGCCCAAGCGCGTGTGCCGTTTCTTCGAGTTCTACAAGGCGCCGGAGCTGATCATGCTCGGCCGCCAGATCGCCCGCGACACCCTTGAGCGCTACGAGCGCGAGCGTTGATCACTCGCTGTGCAGCGCCTCGACCGGCTGCAGGCGAGCCGCCCGCCGCGCCGGGGCGATGCCCGAG
>JBLUOL010000470.1:0-333 GCA_048065775.1 Pseudomonas sp. GW6 | reverse complement strand
ACCGCCCTGATCCGCGACGCATTGAGCGAGCTGGAAGCGACCATCGGCCAGGTCGCCCAGGATGCCAGCCAGACCGCCGACGCCAGCCGCGACGCCGACCGCGCTCTGGTCCAGGGCCAGCAGGTCATCGGCCAGAGCCTGGAAGGGCTGCACGCCCTGGTCACCGAGGTGCAGGGCAACGCCCAGGCCATCGAACGTCTGGCCGACGAGACCGCCACCATCGGCAGCGTGCTTACGGTGATTCGCGGCATTGCCGAACAGACCAACCTGCTCGCCCTCAACGCCGCCATCGAGGCCGCGCGCGCCGGCGAGGCCGGCCGCGGTTTCGCCGTG
>JBLUOL010000469.1:0-333 GCA_048065775.1 Pseudomonas sp. GW6 | reverse complement strand
GTACAGGCGCTGATCAAGGTATTGCTCGACGAACAACCACCCGGCGATGCCTCACGGGTACCACGCCATACCCTGGCAGCAGCCAGTGCCCTGCTCACCGAGGCGGCTGCCCTTTACCTGCGTGCCATGGCCCGGTTGTACCCTGTGCCTGAGTCCAGACCGACGCCCTAGCGCTAACTCATTCGCGACATTGCCCTGGCAGGGCGATTAGCGTGACCCAGGTCATGCTGTCGCCCCGCCAGTATTGAACCCAGCAACCGGGCTGGGCACCCTGTTGCCCAGCCCGGATCTCAAGGAAGGAACTCGCCATGCTGGATGCCAACCAGGCGCATA
>JBLUOL010000468.1:0-337 GCA_048065775.1 Pseudomonas sp. GW6 | reverse complement strand
CTGCAACTGCTGCATGCCGGCGACCCACAGGCCGAAGCCCTGCGCGGCTACCTGGGCATGGGTCTGGAACAGCTCGATGTGCTGGAACAGCCCGAAGGTGCCGATGCCCTGCCGCTGCTGGTCGACTATCTGCAGGGCAGCCGCACGCAGCTAGTGCTCACCGGCAGCCAGGCAGAAACCGGCGAAGGCTCCGGCATGCTGCCGTTTCTGCTGGCCGAGCGGCTGGGCTGGCCGATGGTGGTCGGCCTGGCGGAGGTCGAGAAAGTGGAGAATGGCGTGGCCCAGGTGCTGCAGGCGCTGCCGCGTGGACAGCGGCGCCGGCTCAAGGTACGCCTGC
>JBLUOL010000467.1:0-341 GCA_048065775.1 Pseudomonas sp. GW6 | reverse complement strand
CCAGCGGTTCGTCCTGGCCAGCAGCGGTCCTGCCGAGTCACCCGCGCCGCCGGCGCCGAGCGCGTTCGGCGAGGCCTTCAGGAAAGCCGCCGAAGATGCTGCGCAGTAGCTTCCAGGCGCGTATCGCCGGCGTCCTCATCCTGCTGTTGCTGGTGGTGATCGGCGCTCTCTATGTTGCGGTGAAGGCCGCCACCGATGCCGCAGTGCGCGCCCAGGCGCAGGAGCAGTTGAACGTCGGCAGCCTCGTCTTCGAGCAACTGCTGGCGCTGCGCAGTGACCAGTTGCAGCAGGCCGCCCAGGTACTGGCGGCCGATTTCGGCTTCAAGGACGCGGTGGCCAGC
>JBLUOL010000466.1:0-346 GCA_048065775.1 Pseudomonas sp. GW6 | reverse complement strand
ATCGCCCCGGTTTGTGGCGGGGCGCCGCTCCTACGCATTCGCAGCGGCGACGTTTAAGTGACTGGCATTAGGCGGTGACCCCGACTTTTTCAGAAAAAATTCAAGCAGGGTGTTGACTTAGCATCGCCGCCTGCATAAAGTGCGCGCCTCGCTAAGGCACATGGGTGATTAGCTCAGCCGGGAGAGCATCTGCCTTACAAGCAGAGGGTCGGCGGTTCGATCCCGTCATCACCCACCATAGCCTTAGAGAGAAGGACGAAAGTCCACCGACGCGCAGCGGTAGTTCAGTCGGTTAGAATACCGGCCTGTCACGCCGGGGGTCGCGGGTTCGAGTCCCGTCCGCTGC
>JBLUOL010000465.1:0-354 GCA_048065775.1 Pseudomonas sp. GW6 | reverse complement strand
GCACTGATGCGCGGCGGCTATCGTCGCCTTGCACAGCTTCCGCCGCTCAGGGAGGGACGTTCTGCATCCCCTGCAAAACGTCCCTGAGCAGGAAGCCTTGCTTTCTTGAAAGTGCCTCTATCCGGCCGCGTGGTGTGGCCGGGCTTGATGGAGGTACATCCCATGCGACCCGCTCCCTTGCGGCCTGCCGCCGCTGCTGTCGCTGCGCCCGTGCAGCCCCAACGCTACCTGACCAACGACGAAGCCGCCGAATACCTGCGCCTGTCGCCGCGCACGCTGGAGAAACAGCGCGTGATCGGCGGCGGGCCAAAGTTTCGCAAGTTCGGCCGCCGCGTCATGTACGCGGTGGCCGAC
>JBLUOL010000464.1:0-360 GCA_048065775.1 Pseudomonas sp. GW6 | reverse complement strand
GGCTACAACGAATTTCGCATCGAAGACCGCAAGGGCGCCGAGCAGATCTACATCCACGCCCAGCGTGACTGGGACGAGAACATCGAACACGACCAGAAGATCCGCGTCGGCAACGAGCGCCACGACACCGTCGAAGCCAACACCCACACCGAACTGCGCGCCGAGGAACACCGTACCACCGACCTCGACCGCAAGGTGGAAGTGCGCGCCAACGACCACCTCACCGTCGCCGTCACCCAGCACAACAAGATCGGCACCGGCCTGTTCATCGAAGCCGGCAACGAGATTCACTACAACGCCGGCAGCAAGGTGGTGATCGACGCCGGCATGGAGCTCACCGCCGCAGGCGGCGGCAGCTTC
>JBLUOL010000463.1:0-362 GCA_048065775.1 Pseudomonas sp. GW6 | reverse complement strand
CTGCGCAGCGACTACGAACTGGCTGAAGGCCAGAGCGACGCCTACCTGATCAGCGGCCACTTCCTCGCCCTCGCCGGTCATCCGCGTGCACAGTGGAACGACCTCTGGCTACTCGATGAAGTCATCCACGAAGGCAAGCAGCCACAGGTACTGGAAGAGTCGGTGACCAGCAACACCCAGCCCGGTGATGGCTTCCAGCAGGGCTACCGCAACCGCTTTACCGCCACGCCCTGGGACATCCCCTACCGCCCCGCGCTCGAACATCGCAAACCCAAGGTATTGGGCAGCCAGACCGCCGTGGTCACCGGCCCGGCTGGCGAGGAAATCCACTGCGACCAATACGGCCGGGTGAAAGTGCAGTT
>JBLUOL010000462.1:0-364 GCA_048065775.1 Pseudomonas sp. GW6 | reverse complement strand
CCCCTGTAGGAGCCGCGCCTCGCGGCGAATCGCAAGAACACCGCACAACCAAACGCTTCGCCCCGGGGCGGGGCTCCCACAAAAATCACAGCCCCCGTAGGAGCGGCGCCCCGCCGCGAAGCATCCTCCAGAACACCGCAAACCAACAGCTTCGCCCCGGGGCGGGGCTCCCACAAAAATCACAGCCCCCGTAGGAGCGGCGCCCCGCCGCGAAGCATCCTCCGGAACACCGCAAACCATAAGCTTCGCCCCGGGGCGGGGCTCCTACGCAAGCACCACAGGCACCACTCCCCCTGTAGGAGCCGCGCCTCGCGGCGAATCGCAAGAACACCGCACAACCAAACGCTTCGCCCCGGGGCGGGGC
>JBLUOL010000461.1:0-368 GCA_048065775.1 Pseudomonas sp. GW6 | reverse complement strand
CCAACCCCGAGGCGCCGCCACCGCGACACTGAACATGGCGAGGATGCGGTCAAGGCTGCACAGCATGTCGTCCTGGGTGGTCAGGTTGAAATCCTCCTCGCCGTGGCGCTCGATCAGCAGCTGGCGCACCCGTTCGCTCATCTGCGCCGCGCCGCTGCCGGCGCTGAACACCAGGTTGATCTTGGCCAGGCCGTCGCGGTTGAACAGGCTTTCGGCCCAGTCCACCGGCACGTAAGCGATGTCGTCGATATCGAAGCCGAGCAACTGGCCCTGGCGCGCCATCACCCCGATCACCCGAAAGCGCGTGCCGCCGACCCGTACCGTCTGCCCCAGCGGGTTGGCCGCGCCGAACAGCTCCTGGCGCAGGG
>JBLUOL010000460.1:0-377 GCA_048065775.1 Pseudomonas sp. GW6 | reverse complement strand
GACCTGCACTTCATCCAGCGCCTGTGCGAGGAAGAAGGCATCAGCTTCCACTTCCAACACAGCGAAGACAGCCATCGTCTGGTGTTTGGCGACGACGCCAGCGTCTTCCCCAAGCTCGATCCGCTGAATTACCAGCAAGGCAGCGGCCTGGCCGCCGATCACGAAGTGGTGCGCGCCTTTGGCGTGCGCCTGGAAACCCGCAGCACCCACGCCACCTGGCGCGACTATGACTTCGAGCAGCCCAAGCTGCAGATGGAGGCGGACTACCGCAGCGAGTTCAGCCCGGCACTGGAGGTCTACGACTACCCTGGTCGCTTCACCGACCGCACACGCGGCAAGCACCTGGCCAAACGTAGCCTGGAGCGTCTGCGCAGCGA
>JBLUOL010000459.1:0-379 GCA_048065775.1 Pseudomonas sp. GW6 | reverse complement strand
AAGGAGGCGGTCAAGGGCGTCGACTTCGTCCATACCGACGTCTGGGTGTCCATGGGCGAGCCGGTGGAAGCCTGGGGCGAACGCATCCAGGAACTACTGCCCTATCAGGTCAATGCCGAGATCATGAAGGCCTCCGGCAACCCGCGGGTGAAGTTCATGCACTGCCTGCCGGCCTTCCACAACAGCGAGACCAAGGTCGGCAAGCAGATCGCCGAGCAGTATCCGCACCTGAAGAACGGCATCGAGGTCACCGAAGAGGTGTTCGAGTCGCCTTGGAACATCGCCTTCGAGCAAGCGGAAAACCGCATGCACACCATAAAGGCGATTCTGGTGGCGACCCTGGCTGATATTTAGGTTGACGTAGCCCGGATGCAATCCG
>JBLUOL010000458.1:0-382 GCA_048065775.1 Pseudomonas sp. GW6 | reverse complement strand
AGGGGCACGCTGCGAAGGGCCATCCCTGGCCCATCGCAGCTCTCGCGACATCCATGTCGCTCAACCCCTTCCACGGCGATTCCACTCGGCCTCCTGAAGGGGACTTGGGCGTCGTCTGTGAGATCGTGCATCAAGAGCAAAAGCCAAACGCTACCGACTTTGATCTTCCAGAGATGTCGCAAGCTCGCGACCTGGTCCCCTTCAGGAGGCCGAACGTAGGTGTTGCGTAGGGGGACGAGCCGCATGGATGCGGCGAGAGGCTTAATGGGCCAAGGATGGCCCATGTAAGCCGGCCCCCGGAGCGGCGCCGGAGCGAGGGAAGTTTCGCGTAGCGAAACCCGGATGTCGGGGTGCCCTTCTTTGGCACACCTTTCTTGGGCAA
>JBLUOL010000457.1:0-383 GCA_048065775.1 Pseudomonas sp. GW6 | reverse complement strand
CCGGTGTAGATACCGCCGAGGATGATCACCATCAGCAGCAGGCCCCAGAACGCTTCACGGGCGGAACGCAGCCACTCGCGGAAGCTGGCACGCGGCAGGGCCGGCAGCTTCTTGATGCGCGCGACGATGTAGATCGCGATCATCAGCACCAGGCCGAGCATCAGGCCCGGGATCACCCCGGCCATGAACAGCTTGCCCACCGACTGCTCGGTGGCGGCGGCGTACACCACCATTACGATCGACGGCGGAATCAGGATACCCAGGGTACCGGCGTTACAGACGATGCCGGCGCCAAACGCCTGCGGATAACCGGAACGCACCATGCCGGCGATGGCAATCGAGCCCACTGCGGCCACGGTCGCCGGCGAGGAACCGGACAGCGC
>JBLUOL010000456.1:0-387 GCA_048065775.1 Pseudomonas sp. GW6 | reverse complement strand
CGCTAATACCGCATACGTCCTACGGGAGAAAGCAGGGGACCTTCGGGCCTTGCGCTATCAGATGAGCCTAGGTCGGATTAGCTAGTTGGTGAGGTAATGGCTCACCAAGGCGACGATCCGTAACTGGTCTGAGAGGATGATCAGTCACACTGGAACTGAGACACGGTCCAGACTCCTACGGGAGGCAGCAGTGGGGAATATTGGACAATGGGCGAAAGCCTGATCCAGCCATGCCGCGTGTGTGAAGAAGGTCTTCGGATTGTAAAGCACTTTAAGTTGGGAGGAAGGGCATTAACCTAATACGTTAGTGTTTTGACGTTACCGACAGAATAAGCACCGGCTAACTTCGTGCCAGCAGCCGCGGTAATACGAAGGGTGCAAGCGTTA
>JBLUOL010000455.1:0-389 GCA_048065775.1 Pseudomonas sp. GW6 | reverse complement strand
GTTGCCCGGGTGCCACAGGGTCACGGCGTAGCGCCCGGCCGGCAACTCGGCGATGGCCGCGCGGCCGTGCTCGTCGCTGACGGCGAACCAGGGGTCGTCGGTGACGTAGATATAGCCGAGCATCCAGTCGTGGATATTGCAGCCGAGCACCACCAGCCCGGGCTTGTCGAACAGCACCGGGTCGCTCGGCGTGCCCTGGTACAGGCGCAGCTCGAAACGCTTGGCCGGCGAGAAGGAATAGACCTGGTGGCGGATGTCGTCGCTGTTGGGGAAGGACACCGAGGTGCCGGTGCGCACCGCCAGCACATGGGGCTGGAATTGCTTGTTGCGCTGATCCATGCGCGCCGGCGGCGATGCCTGTGGCGCGTGCAGCGGGCCGCGCAGGCTGA
>JBLUOL010000454.1:0-392 GCA_048065775.1 Pseudomonas sp. GW6 | reverse complement strand
ACCCCGGCAGCCAGGGCGCGCCGGTGTTCTTCCTCGGCGTGACGCCGCCTGCGCAGAGCACCTGGCAGGCCGGCGACATCCTGGAAATTCGTCCGCGTCATGCGCCGGCTGCGGTGCAGGCCTGGCTGCAGCACTCCGGCTGCGATGGCCTCGAGCCGGTGACCCTCGATGGCCAAGCGATGAGCCTGAGCGAAGCCCTGGCTGAGCGCCAGTTGCCGGACAGCCTCGCGCACCTGGTCGGCCTGCATGCCCAGGCTCTGGTCGAAGCGCTGGTGCCGCTGGGTTCGCGTGAATACTCCATCGCCTCGGTGGCGGCCGATGGCGTGCTGCAACTGATCGTGCGCCAGGCCGTGCAGGCCGACGGCAGCCTGGGCCTGGGCTCCGGTTGGCTG
>JBLUOL010000453.1:0-393 GCA_048065775.1 Pseudomonas sp. GW6 | reverse complement strand
TGCTTACTCA
Organism: Pseudomonas sp. GW6; assembly: GCA_048065775.1. Lineage (GTDB taxonomy): Bacteria > Pseudomonadota > Gammaproteobacteria > Pseudomonadales > Pseudomonadaceae > Aquipseudomonas. The sequence goes on along the minus strand of JBLUOL010000453.1, from coordinate 383 downwards.
TCGAACACCTCTTAGTGGCGAGGATTTTCGCCTAAATTGGTGTCCGGAATCAGCAGACCACTACAGCGGATCAACCGCAGGATGCGCCAACCGCGTTATCAGCGGTGCGCGCAGCGCACCCTACGAAGCGTTGTTTTCCACGCCGCAAAGAAGAAACCCCAGACCGCTAGGCGATCTGGGGTTTCGTATAGGAGCTTGACGATGATTCGGCCGGCGTCCCGGTGGCCGGCACTCCGGGACTCTCACCGCCACGCGCCATTTTTGCGCAGATAGAAGAACGCCCTGATCAGTTACCTGATCAGGGCGTTCGTATAGGAGCTTGACGATGACCTACTCTCACATGGTGAAGCACCACACTACCATCGGCGATGCGTCGTTTCACT
>JBLUOL010000452.1:0-413 GCA_048065775.1 Pseudomonas sp. GW6 | reverse complement strand
AGCCAGACCGCCGTGGTCACCGGCCCGGCTGGCGAGGAAATCCACTGCGACCAATATGGCCGGGTGAAAGTGCAGTTCCACTGGGATCGCGAAGGCCTGGGTAACGACACCACCAGTTGCTGGCTGCGCGTGGCCTCCAACTGGGCCGGCGACGCCTATGGCGGTGTGGCCATTCCGCGCGTGGGTATGGAAGTGCTGGTCACCTTCCTCGAAGGCGACCCCGACCAGCCGCTGATCACCGGCTGCCTGTATCACGCCGAGCACGTGGTGCCCTACGACCTGCCGGCGAACAAGACCCGCAGCGTCTTCAAGACCCTGAGCAGCCCGGGCGGTGGCGGCTACAACGAATTTCGCATCGAAGACCGCAAGGGCGCCGAGCAGATCTACATCCACGCCCAGCGTGACTGGGACGA
>JBLUOL010000451.1:0-431 GCA_048065775.1 Pseudomonas sp. GW6 | reverse complement strand
CCAGTGGCATGACCCGCCTCGACACCCAGCGCATTTCCCGCGCCTCCGCCACCCAGCGCGCCGGTCGTGCCGGGCGCCTGCAGCCGGGCGTGTGCTATCGGCTGTGGTCGCAGGCGCAGCACGAACAGCTCAGTGCCTATTCCGGCGCGGAGATTTTGCAGGCTGATCTGGCCGAACTGGCCTTGCAACTGCTGCGCTGGGGCGTGACACCGCAGGAACTGAGCTGGCTAGACGTGCCACCGCCTGCCGCCTACGCCCAGGCGCTGGATCTACTCGGTCGCCTTGGTGCGCTGGATGAACGTGGTGCACTCAATGCCCACGGCCAGGCCATGGCCGAGCTGCCGAGCCATCCGCGTATTGCCCATCTGCTGCTGCGCGGCCAGGCGCTGGGCCTCGGTGCGTTGGCCTGCGATCTGGCCGCGCTGTTGTCC
>JBLUOL010000450.1:0-432 GCA_048065775.1 Pseudomonas sp. GW6 | reverse complement strand
ACAGGCCGGGTTGGTGCGCACGGGCGTCGGCCGAGACCTGATAGAGCAGGGCAGCGGCCATGGCCAGCTCGGCCAGGCTGGCGGTGTGCGGATGCAGGCTGGGGTCATCGGCGAAGTGTTCGGCGATGAACGCCGTGGTGGCATTGCCGGCGGCGAACTCGGGATGCTTGAGCAGGTTGGCGAGGAAGCGCTGGTTGCCGTTGACGCCGAGCAGCACGCACTGCTCGACCGCACGCACCAGCTTGCGCCGGGCTTCGTCGCGGGTTTCGCCGTAGGCGATGACCTTGGCCAGCATCGGGTCGTAGAAGGGGGTGACGGCCTGGCCTTCGACCAGGCCGTGGTCGATGCGCACACCGGCCAGCAGTTCGGGCTCCCAGCGCAGCACCTGGCCGGTTTGCGGCAGGAAGCCGGCGGCCGAGTCCTCGGCGTACA
>JBLUOL010000449.1:0-437 GCA_048065775.1 Pseudomonas sp. GW6 | reverse complement strand
TGATCCAGAGATCTCTGAATGGGGGAACCCACCCGGCATAAGCCGGGTATCTTGTACTGAATCCATAGGTGCAAGAGGCGAACCAGGGGAACTGAAACATCTAAGTACCCTGAGGAAAAGAAATCAACCGAGATTCCCTAAGTAGTGGCGAGCGAACGGGGACTAGCCCTTAAGTTGATTTGAGTGTAGTGGAAGGCTCTGGAAAGTGCCGCCGTAGTGGGTGATAGCCCCGTACACGAAACGCTCTTATCAATGAAATCGAGTAGGACGGGGCACGAGAAACCTTGTCTGAACATGGGGGGACCATCCTCCAAGGCTAAATACTACTGACTGACCGATAGTGAACCAGTACCGTGAGGGAAAGGCGAAAAGAACCCCGGAGAGGGGAGTGAAATAGAACCTGAAACCGTATGCGTACAAGCAGTGGGAGCCTACTT
>JBLUOL010000448.1:0-439 GCA_048065775.1 Pseudomonas sp. GW6 | reverse complement strand
CGCCATTCAGGCCGCCGGGCTGCACAGCGAGATGACCCGGCTGGAGTCGCTGGAGCTGATCGACTGGCCGGCCGTGGCCGCCAGTCGGCAGCGCCTGATGCGCCAGTTGTACGCGGATTTCTGCAATGACTCCGGCCAGCTGCAGGAGCGTTTCGACACCTTTCGCACCGCTGGGGGTGATGCGCTGCAACAGCATTGCTGCTTCGAGGCCATCCATGCACAGCGCCTGCGCGAAGGGGCCAGCGGCGACTGGCGCACCTGGCCGGAGGTCCTGCGCAGCCCGAATCAGGGCGCCGTAACCCGTTTCGCCATCGAACATGTCGATGAACTGCGCTTTCACGCCTTCTGCCAATGGCTGATCGCCCATGGTCTGGAAACGGCGCAGGCCACTGCCAGCGGCGCCGGCATGGGCATCGGCCTGATCGCCGATCTGGCGGTG
>JBLUOL010000447.1:0-439 GCA_048065775.1 Pseudomonas sp. GW6 | reverse complement strand
CTTGCCCTTGCCGTGCAATTGATCGAGCAGCGACTCGAATTCGTCGTCGGTTATCTCATCACCCGCCGGAGCGGGCGCTGCAGCAACGGCCGCAACCGGAGCAGCAGCTTCAGCGGTGGCCGAGAACTGGCCTTTGCCATGCAGTTGATCGAGCAGCGCTTCGAATTCGTCGTCGGTGATCTCATCGCCTGCCGCTACGCCAGCAGGTGCAGAAGCAACTACCGCAGCGGCAGGCGTTTCGACCGTACCGGCGAACTGCCCTTTGCCGTGCAACTGATCGAGCAGCGACTCGAACTCGTCATCGGTGATCTCATCGCTGGCACTGGTCTGCGCACTCGGGGCGGCAGCCGGCGCGTCACCCAACGCATCGAGCAGTTGCTCGAATTCGCTGTCGGTGATGTCGCCCGCGGCAGCGGACGGCGTAGCTGGCTGAGACACC
>JBLUOL010000446.1:0-440 GCA_048065775.1 Pseudomonas sp. GW6 | reverse complement strand
GCTCTCCGGTGGCCAGCAGCAGCGCGTGGCCATGGGCCGGGCGCTGGCGCGGCGGCCGAAGATCTACCTGTTCGACGAACCGCTGTCGAACCTCGACGCCAAGCTGCGCGTGGAGATGCGTACCGAAATCAAGCTGATGCACCAGCGTCTGAAGACCACCACGGTGTACGTCACCCACGACCAGATCGAGGCTATGACCCTGGGTGACAAGGTGGCGGTGATGAAGGACGGCATCATCCAGCAGTTCGGCACCCCACAAGAGATCTACAACGACCCGGCCAACCAGTTCGTCGCCAGCTTCATCGGTTCGCCGCCGATGAATTTCATTCCACTGCGTCTGCAGGTACGCGACGGCCAGTGCTTTGGGCTGCTCGATTCCGGGCAGGCGCGCTGCGAGCTGCCGCTTGGCGCCGCGGCCGAGATGGAAGGGCGCGAGCTGA
>JBLUOL010000445.1:0-441 GCA_048065775.1 Pseudomonas sp. GW6 | reverse complement strand
ACCCGCGACTCGGTGCGCGAGCGCCAGCGCCTGCTCGGCGAGGCGCCGGGGCTGGTGGAGCCGCTGAGCTTCGTCATGCCGCACTATCGCGGCGGTTTCCCTGGGCCCAAGGTCTTCGGCGGCTTGCTCAGCCTTTACGACGCCCTGGCCGGCAAGCGCAATCATCTGTTCTACCCACTGCAGCAACTGCGTTACCTGGCACCAGGCATTCGCGAGGACGGTTTACTCGGTGGCACGCGCTTCTTCGATGCGGTGACCGACGACGCGCGCCTGGTGCAGCGCGTGCTTGGCGAGGCGCGCGCCGAAGGCGGCGAGGCGCTCAATGGCATGCGCGTGGTCGAGTTGTTGCGCGAGGCGGGACGGGTGGTCGGCGTACTGGCCGAGGATATCGAGACGGGCGACCGCTACCGCCTGCGTAGCCGCGCCGTGGCCCAGGCAACC
>JBLUOL010000444.1:0-443 GCA_048065775.1 Pseudomonas sp. GW6 | reverse complement strand
ACAGCTTCGCCCCGAGGCAGGGCTCCCACACCAACCCAGCAAACGCCACCGCCCGTGTAGGAGCGGCGCCCCGCCGCGAACAATGGCTGCCCCACAAATATCGAGCCGGCCTCAACAGCTTCGCCCCGAGGCGGGGCTCCCACGCCAATCCAGCAAACGACGCGACCCCTGTAGGAGCGGCGCCCCGCCGCGAACAATGGCTGCCCCACAAGTATCGAGCCGGCCTCAACAGCTTCGCCCCGAGGCGGGGCTCCCACACCAGCCCAGCAAACGACGCGGCCCTGTAGGAGCGGCGCCCCGCCGCGAACAGTGGCGGCTATCCCACAATCCCGAACGCAACCCCAAAGTTTCGCCCCGAGGCGGGGCTCCTACGCCAACCCAGCAAACGCCACCGCCCGCGTAGGAGCGGCGCCCCGCCGCGAACAATGGCGGCTATCCCACAA
>JBLUOL010000443.1:0-445 GCA_048065775.1 Pseudomonas sp. GW6 | reverse complement strand
ACGCGATATCTGTAGCCCGGATGCAATCCGGGAGCTTGTGCTGACCATGCGACTCAACCGCCTACGTCGCTGGCTTATCGTCGCTTGCGTACCCTTAGCCCTGCTCTGGCTGGCCGACCGCCTGTTGCCGCTGCCCCTGCCCGAGGATGATCTGGCGCGCGTGGTGCTGGCCGAGGACGGTACGCCGCTGTGGCGTTTCGCCGACCACGACGGTGTATGGCGTTACCCGGTGACGCCCGAAGAGGTCTCACCTTATTACCTGGAAGCCCTGCTGACCTACGAGGACCGCTGGTTCCGCCAGCACCCCGGCATCAACCCGCTGGCGCTGGGGCGCGCGGCCTGGCAGAACCTCACCGGCGGGCGCGTGGTGTCCGGCGGCAGTACGCTGTCGTTGGTGGTGGCGCGGCTGCTCGTTCGGCTCGGGCGCTATCTGCGGGGCTAGCTC
>JBLUOL010000442.1:0-452 GCA_048065775.1 Pseudomonas sp. GW6 | reverse complement strand
CGCCTGGCGTTCCAGCACCAGCTCGCCGACCTTGCGCTGGCGCTCGGCGCGCAGCACGCCTTCACGCTCGTCCCAGTCGAGCACGTCCAGCGTCGCGACCTGCTCGGCGAGCTCACGCTCGAACAGCGCCGGGTCGAGATCGGCGGCGAGATAGATACGTTCCTCGCGCTGACCCTGGCGGCTGCCCAGGTCGGCCACCACCAGCCATTCATGCTTCATCAGCGCATCGGCTTCACCGAACTGCGCGGCGCGGCCATTGGCCAGGCGGTAGTCGGCACCCCCAACACGGCGCTGCTGGGCGATGCGGTCGGGGTAAGCGAAAGCCAGCAGGCAGCCGAGCCAGCGCGGATGCTCGGGATCACTCACCATCTGGTTCGCCGACCGCCCCCTGAGCAGCCCCTGGAACTGCTTGGCCAGTTGCCGCGCGCGCTGCACGCCGCCCACGGCGTTGC
>JBLUOL010000441.1:0-507 GCA_048065775.1 Pseudomonas sp. GW6 | reverse complement strand
CCAACGTCATCGTCCGCTTGCAGCCCCAGCGGCCAACTGCCGATCAGTGCCTGGTAGAGAATCGCCTCTTCGCCGCCATCCGGCGCCTGCTGCTGATGACTGCTACGCAGCGGTTGCACAAGGCGCTGCCAGTGTTTGACGCGTTCGGCGTACCAGGCGGCGCGTTCGCTCAGCACTGCCAGACGCGCGCGGCAGTCTTCGCCACGCTTGTGGTCATGAGTGGCGGTGGCCAGCAGATTGAGCGGGTGGTGGTTCGCACGCTCGGCGCAGGCCTGATGGAAACGTTCGACGCTGGCGCTGAAGTGCTCGGCATCGAAGCCCACGTCATAGCGCGACAGCAGCACGCCGGCGCGATACAGCGCGGTGTCTTCCACGGCCTTGGCGGCCACTGGCGAAGTCAGCTGCTGGAAGCGCGTCAGCGCCTGGGCTCGCAGGCGCCGCGCACGACCGGGCGGCAGTGCACGCAGGAATGCGCCGCCGAGCCAGTCGTCGAGATGCGGCAGCAGG
>JBLUOL010000440.1:0-513 GCA_048065775.1 Pseudomonas sp. GW6 | reverse complement strand
CCGGTAGCGCCAGTTGCAGAGCGCCGAGCAGCGTGCCCATCAGCAGCAGCCCGGCCAGCCCGCCGAGCAGCGACAGCAGCAGCGCCTCGCCGAGAAACACCAGGCGCACCTGCCCGGCGCTGGCACCGAGGGCCTTGAGCAGGCCGATCTCGGCGGTACGCTGGCTGACCGAAATCCAGGTCACGTTCATCACCAGGATGCCGGCCACCAGCAGGCTGATCGCGGCGATGCCGCCGAGCGCCTGGGTCAGGCGCGCGAGAATCTGCTCGAAGGTGCCGCGCAGGGCGTCCTGGCCGACCAGGGTGAAATCCTCCTTGCCCTGGTGACGCCGGCTCAGGCTGGCACGAATCTCCCGCTGCGCGCTACCGAGGTAACTGGCGCCGCGCAGCTCGACAAAGATGCGCAGCAGGCCCTCGCGGTCGAACAGCGCCTGGGCGTTGGCCAGGGGTATCAATAGGCTGTCGGAAAAATCCATGCCCAGCGACTCGCCGCGTTCGGCCAGCACGCCGATCA
>JBLUOL010000439.1:0-517 GCA_048065775.1 Pseudomonas sp. GW6 | reverse complement strand
GAACCTGGCGCTGTTGATGCAGCACCTGCTACAGCCGGTCATCGAACAGCGCCACAAAGGTCGCAAGCTGCGATGGAAAGTCAACTTCACCCAAGGCGTGTCACGGCTCAAAAATACCCTGGTCGAGCTGCTGGTGCGGCACTGTGCTCAGGGGCTGAGCAATGTGCTGGCCTTGATGGCTAAAAGCCTCAGTGCCGTACGCTCAGGCCGTAGCTTTGCGCGCCAACGCAAACGCGCAGCCAGCCGAGGTTGTGAGGGCTACAAACCGACGCGCTGAAGAAACACCACCGCCCAACCTCCGTGCAAAAAAGCTGGCCACAAGCGGTCGGCATAGGCTCGTCCGGAGAACGAGAAATCTCGCCTAGACAGCCGGAACAGACGATGATCACATCACCGCCAGCCCAGCTAGACCGCCTGATTGAGCGGCAGAGGCCTGGTCATCGCCCGACGGCCATGGCGGCTGGCTGCTTCGGGGGGCTTGCCTTGGGCAGGGCTGCAGCTTAGGTTGATGACATTG
>JBLUOL010000438.1:0-519 GCA_048065775.1 Pseudomonas sp. GW6 | reverse complement strand
TCGATGCCCAGATAGAGGAACGAGGCAACTACCGCGGCGAGGAGGGCGGCGAGCAGGATCAGGTTGCCGGCTCTCATGTCAGCCTCGCGCGCAGCAAGCGGCTGAACTGGTCGGCCAGCAGCACCAGCAGCAGGAAGGTGAGCAGCATGCTGGCCACTTCACCGCCGGCGAACATGCGCAGCGACAGGTCGATCTGCTGGCCCAGGCCGCCGGCGCCGACGAAGCCCATCACCACTGAGGCGCGGATGGCGCACTCCCAGCGGTACACGGTGTAGGAGAGCATTTCCCCGGCGGCATTGGGTAGCACGCCGTAGGCGAAGGCGCTCAGGCGGCCGCTGCCGGCACCCAGTAGCGCGCGGGTGGGGCGGGCGTCGACCGACTCGAAGATTTCCGCATACACCTTGCCGAGCATGCCGGCGTAGGTGATGGCGATGGCCAGCACGCCGGCGGTGGGGCCGAGGCCGACAGCGCGGACGAACAGCAGCGCCCAGACGATTTCCGGCACGCTGCGCAGGAAGA
>JBLUOL010000437.1:0-521 GCA_048065775.1 Pseudomonas sp. GW6 | reverse complement strand
GCCTTCCACTTCGTTGTCGGTCATCAGGTCCATCAGGCCGCTGTAGACGCGCACGCAGCCGTTGGCCATGGCCCAGGCGTTGACCTCATCGGCCTGATACACCTTGTAGGTGATCGGCGTGCCGTTGATCTGATGGCCGAGGTTATTGGCGATCTTGTCCAAGCGCTTGCTGTACGGGCTGTTCGGGCCGGCGATATTGGCTTCGGCATCCATTTCAGCGCAGGCCTGGTCGGACATGCTGCGTACTTCGGCGTCGCTGAGGGTCGCGGCCTGCACGGCCATCAGGCCGGATTGCAGCATGGCGTCGGGGGACATGTTCTGGCAGCCAGTCAGCAAGACAGCACTGGACAGGGCGAAAGCGGAGAGGGTGGTGCGCAGTTGCATGGTTCATCGTCCTTGTTGGGGGTGTTGGCCGCGAGTCCTTTCCGGCTGGGTGTAACTGGGGCACCTGTCCGGTGCTCGCGATGGGGCAGCATTATGCCGGATACCGCACAGAAGATGTGCGAGCCGGTTCGCGCCCA
>JBLUOL010000436.1:0-527 GCA_048065775.1 Pseudomonas sp. GW6 | reverse complement strand
CGATGCGGTTGCCGTCCTGGCGGTTCTCCGGCGCGGCCAGCTCGGCGCCGACGCCCAGCAGCGTCGTCAGCGCCGCCCCGGCGAAGATCCGATCCCAATGCCAATCGACTTCATCCTCCAGCCCGGCATAGCCGGCCGGATCGGTGCCGACCAGGTTGTCGAGCGTCACCGACGACGTATCGGGCAGAATGATCCGGTTCCAGACGACTTGAACCCGGCTCTGTCCGTAGCTCACCTGGCTGTTGTAGCGACCGAGGATGCGCGAGCCCTGCGGGATCAGCAGGAACTTGCCGGTGGCCGTGTCATAGACCGGCTCCGTCACCGTGGCGATGACATCGCCCGGCAAGTCCGACTTGATGCCCGTCACCAGCGCGCCGGCGATGACCGTCCCGGCCATGACCTGATACGGGGAGGCTGGCAATTGCAGGTTGCCGGAATTACGGGTTTGCGTGGAACCGCCTTGCAGGAACGCCTCCTTCTGTTCCTGCCGGTTCTGTACTGCGGTCGGGTCGGCAGGCTGGGCTGCC
>JBLUOL010000435.1:0-547 GCA_048065775.1 Pseudomonas sp. GW6 | reverse complement strand
GCCGCGAATGGCCTGGGCGCCGAGGATCACCGCCTTGAGGCCGGAGCCGCAGACCTTGTTCAGGGTCATGGCCGGCACCGTATGCGGCAGGCCGGCGAGCAGCACGCTCTGCCGGGCCGGGTTCTGCCCGCTGCCTGCGGTGAGCACCTGACCGAGAATCACCTCGTCTATCTGCCCCGGTTCAACACCGGTACGAGCCAGCAGTTCGCGGATCACCGCCGCGCCCAGTTGCGGTGCGGGCGTGCAGCTCAACGCACCCTGGAAGCTGCCGATGGCGGTACGGCAGGCAGCGACTATCACGACTTCATGCATAAGGACTCCTGGTCGGCTGGGCAGGGGCCAGCCGAAACTCGAATAAAAAAGCGCGGCGCCGAAGCGCCGCGCAATACGCTCAACCTTGTAGGGCCACCGGATCGGCGGTGGCGGGTTGCACCCGCCCTACGTTTAAAATTGCTCGGCAGCCAGGCCATAGAGCGGCTGGCTACCGGCACGAATGCTTGCCTCCAGGCTCAGTGTGCGCGGCAGCAGGCGGGCGAAGAAGAACTCG
>JBLUOL010000434.1:0-556 GCA_048065775.1 Pseudomonas sp. GW6 | reverse complement strand
GGCGCGGAACATGAAGGCACGCACCGGCGCGCCGCGCTCGAAGTCCTGCGGCGCCGGCACGCTCCATCCGGTGATGGCCTTGGCCAGCTCGGTCACGTCCGCCTGCGAATACCCGCCTTGCACCCCCAGCGTGTGCAGTTCGAGGATCTCGCGGGCCAGGTTCTCGTTGAGCCCGAGTTCCCGCTCCGGATTCCGCCGATGTGCGCGGACTGCCAGTTTCGAGTCCGCCCCGGCCGATCGCGTGTTGTCCAGGAATCGCAGCATCGCCGGATGGGTTTCCGCCGCCAGCAGCATGTCGGCGAATCGCCCCAGCACGTGCGGGCGGATCGCTTCGCGCTCCATCGGCGCGGCATAGGGCGCCGCCACGCGCTTGTCCACGGACACGGCGAAATGGTTCGACCAGAACCGCACCATGCGCTCCATGAAGCTGGTTGGGCTGGCCACGGCAACCTGGTGGCGCAGCAGCAGTTCGCGCAATTGCGCCTGTCGCTGGCGCCTGGCCAGCGGCATCGCGCTCCCGGCCGTGCCGCGCTGCCTGGATTCGCTCCGGGCTTGC
>JBLUOL010000432.1:0-565 GCA_048065775.1 Pseudomonas sp. GW6 | reverse complement strand
CGCCATGGGCGGTCATGCCGGCCAGGGCTTCGCGCGGGGTCAGGCGAAACAGGGTGCAGGCCAGGTTGGCCATCAGCGTGGGCATGCAGATCGGCGAGGTGCCGGGGTTGGCGTCGCTGGCCACGGCCATCGGTACGCCGTACTGGCGCAGCAGTTCGATGGGCGGCAGCTGGGTTTCGCGGAGCACGTGGAAGGCGCCGGGCAGCAGAACAGCGACGGTGCCGGCCTCGGCCATGGCGCGCACGCCGGCCTCATCCAGGTATTCGATATGGTCGACAGACAGCGCACCGTAACGTGCGGCCAGGGCGCTGCCGCCCAGATTGGACAGCTGCTCGGCATGGGCCTTGATCGCCAGACCATGGGCCTGAGCGGCCTGGTAGATACGTTCGCACTGCGCCGGGGAAAAGCCGATGCCTTCGCAGAACACGTCCACCGCATCGGCCAGGCCTTCCGCTGCGGCGGCCGGAATCATCTCGTCGCAGACCAGGCTTACGTAGTCGTCGGCGCGGCCGGCGTATTCCGGCGGCAGCGCGTGGGCGCCGAGCAGCGTGGTGAGCACGCGCAC
>JBLUOL010000431.1:0-569 GCA_048065775.1 Pseudomonas sp. GW6 | reverse complement strand
GCTGATGCGCCCACCCACCTCGAACGGCTGCGGCGCGATCAGCGGGCGCAGGCCGCGATAGGCAAAATGACGCAGGCGCGCCTGCGGGTTGGCGCGGCAGAAAGCGCGCAGGTTCAGGGTGGCGATCAGCGGGCCGTGCACCACCAGGCCGCTGTAGCCTTCGGTTTCGGTGACGTAGGGCCAGTCGTAATGGATGCGGTGGCCGTTGAAGGTCACGGCGCTGTAGCGAAACAGCAGCGTGCTGGACGGCGTTACCGCCTCGCGCCAGTCACCAGCGACCAGCAGCTCGCCGCTGCTGGCCTTGGGCGGGCTGGGCTCGCGGTAGACGATGTCCTGCTCCTCGCGGATGGCCAGTTGGCCGTCCTGCAGGTAGTCGTGCTGCACGGTGACGAACAGCAGCGCGCCGGTGCGGCCGTGCTTTTCCTCGATGTGCTTGATGGTCGATACCCGGCTGGCTTCGCCGCCCACCCGCAGTGGCTGGATGAACTCGATACGGCCACCGGCCCACATGCGGTTGCGGTTGTCGGCCGGCGGCAGAAAGCCTCCGCGCGCCGGATGGCCGTCCTCGC
>JBLUOL010000430.1:0-573 GCA_048065775.1 Pseudomonas sp. GW6 | reverse complement strand
TGAATCGCCCCTAGTTTCGTAGACACCTCCAAGCCTCATAATGAGGCCCATCAGGAGGTGCCATGAGCAACCAGCGTTACCCCGAAGAATTCAAGATCGAAGCGGTCAAGCACATCACTGAGCGCGGCTTGCGTGTTGCCGATGTGGCAGAGCGTCTAGGTGTGTCCGCGCATAGCCTGTACGCCTGGGTAAAGCGCTACAGCAAGCCCCAAGTACAGCGGCAGCAGGTAGATGATCAGCAAGCCGAACTGCGTCGTTTGCGCGCTGAACTCAAGCGAGTGACCGAAGAGCGAGACATCCTAAAAAAGGCCGCCGCGTACTTTGCCAAGGAGTCCGGCTGAAGTACGCCGTTATCAGCAAGCTGTCGGTGGAGTACCCGGTGCGGCGCCTCTGCCAGACCCTCCAGGTACATCCCAGCGGTTACTACGCCTGGCTGGCCGAGCCGAAATCTGCACGCGCCAAGGAGGATCAGCGTCTGCTCGGATTGATCAAGCATGCCTGGTTGGAAAGCGGCGGGGTCTACGGCTACCGCAAGATCCACGACGACCTGCGTGAGCTGGGCGAGTCTTGTGG
>JBLUOL010000429.1:0-583 GCA_048065775.1 Pseudomonas sp. GW6 | reverse complement strand
CCAGCTCCACCACCAGCGGCAGCGGTGCCCAGTCGCTGCGCAGTTCCTGCAGGTGGCCCTGGTAGGTCGGGTACTGCGCCACATGGCGCGGCAGCCAGGCCCAGCCAACGCCGCGTATCACCAGCTCGGCCATGACGTAGAAGCTGTCGGCGCGCCATACCAGCGGACTGATCTGCTCACCGCCGGGGTAGTGGCTGTCCTGCGGGGTCATCAGCAACTGGCGATGCTCGGCCAGGTCGCGGCGTTCCACGCTGTCGAGTGCTGCCAGCGGGTGCTGTGGGCTGCATACCGTGACCATCTCGATGGTACCCAGGCGCTGGCTTTCCAGCTCCCTGGGCATCTGTTCGTGATGAAACAGCAGGCCCAGATCGGCCTGGCGCTGGAGCAGCTTGCGCGCCACATCACCCTGCGCGCCGCTGGAGAGCTGAACCTCCAGCAGGGGGAAGGCTGCGGCCAGTGCTTCCAGGCTGGCCAGCACTGGCTGATAGGGCATGGCCTCATCCTGCGCCAGGCGCAGGCGTGCCTCCTCGCCGCGTGCCAGGCCCAGTGCACGACCATCCAGGCGCTCGCCCTGCTGCAACCC
>JBLUOL010000428.1:0-601 GCA_048065775.1 Pseudomonas sp. GW6 | reverse complement strand
CGCTTGGGCTCGGCGGTGGCAACGATCTCGATCTGCCGGCTGTTGAGGCCAAAGCCCTCGTAGATCGTCCGTATCTGCGGCTCGGTGGCCTGCGGGTTCGGCAGGAAGATTCGGCTGGCGCAGCTTTCGATGATCGCCGGCGCGATAGTCGAGTCCTTGATGTCGGCCAGCGACTGGGTGGCGAAGATGACGCTGACGTTCTTCTTGCGCAGCGTCTTGAGCCACTGGCGGATGCGCGCCGCGAAGGCCGGTTCATCGAGGAACAGCCAGGCTTCATCGAGGATCAGCAGCGTGGGTGCGCCGTCGAACCGTTCATCGAAGCGGGCGAACAGATAGCGCAGCACCGCTTGCACGGCGGCCGGGCTGTGCATCAGCTCCTCCATCTCGAAGCCCTGCACGTCGGCGCTGCCCAGCCGGTCGAGGTCGGCGTCCAGCAGCTTGCCGTGGGCGCCGCCGAGCACGTAGGGCGAGAGTGCCTGACGCAGCGCGTTGGATTGCAGCAGCACGGAGAGCCCCGTCATCGTGCGCTGCTCCGGCGGCGCACCGGCGAGGCTCCCCAGCGCCGACCAGATGGCGGCCTTCTCGTCCGGGCCGACGGTGA
>JBLUOL010000427.1:0-604 GCA_048065775.1 Pseudomonas sp. GW6 | reverse complement strand
GCGCGAAGCGCTCAAGCGCACGCCGGCCACGCGCATCGACGCGGGGCTCGGCCAGATCAATCTCGGCTACCACCCGCAGCGCTACGCCCAGCCCTGCGACCTGCTCGATCCCTACCGCAACCTGGCCATCGCCGCCGAGATCCTGCGCGAACAGCATATTGCCGGTGAGGACTGGCTGCTCGCCACCGGCCGTTACCACCGCCCTGCCGGTGGCGCGCCGGCCGCACGCTACCGCCACAGCGTCAGCCAGCATCTGGCTCGCGTGCTGGGCGAGCCCCGACCGGCCATCCGCTCCCGGAGGAACCTGCCATGAAAGCTCTGCCCACCCTCACCGTCTGCCTCTTGCTTGCGTGGCTACCAGTGATCGCCCAAGCCGACACGCTGATCATTGTCGACGATAGTGGCGGCGCCTCGGCCTTGCCGTACTACGAGGTCCTGAACCTGCAGCCGCGCGCCGGGGTGAGCGCGCCACGGATGGTGATACCGCGTCCGCCAACCGAAGCGATCAACGAAGCCAGCATGCTCCCGGTGCGCTCCATGCGGCTGTCGCCCGGCGCTGTAGCACGGCGCGTGATCGAAGCGCCGGGGCTGCCGCCGTTTTTTC
>JBLUOL010000426.1:0-622 GCA_048065775.1 Pseudomonas sp. GW6 | reverse complement strand
CGCGTACCGTGCCGGGCGCATAGGTCGCCGCCATGCGCGGGCGGCTGGTGGTGGTGCGGGTCATGGGGGCTTCTCCTTCGAGCGAAGCGCCCCGGTCGAGGCCGGGGCGCTTGCCTTCGGCGCGGGTCAAGCGGCCAGTGCCTCGGCGGGTTCATCCGCCATTGCCTCGGCATCCTCCGGGGCGTCCTGCGCCTGCGTTTCCTCCGGCGCAGCTTCCGGGCCTTCGGTCTTGAAGATGGCGGGCATCCAGCCCGTACCATCGGCCAGCCGTTCCGCCTCGCTGGCAATGTCGGCCTTCTTCAACTTCGCCAGTCGGGCAGCGTGCGACGGTGCGAACTCGCCCACGGCTTCCAGAATCGCGGCCTTCGGCACATGCTGGAAATACCCGTCTGCGGTGGGCTGCCACCATGCGGCCATGTCCAGCCCCACGGCCTGCGCCAGTTCCGCGCCCGGCTGGTGCGCCGTGGCGCGAGGCGTCACCACGTCCACGGTCGCCGCCACGCATACCGCCAGCAGCCGCACCAGTTCGCCTTGCTCCATCGCCAGCAGCGCGGCGAACAGTTCGGCGCTGTCCTGCGGCAGCGCTTCGCCCGCGACCCGCTGCAACTCGCGCAGGGCCACG
>JBLUOL010000425.1:0-630 GCA_048065775.1 Pseudomonas sp. GW6 | reverse complement strand
CTGCGTGCCAGCAACAGCGCGCCGACCAGCGAGGCGAGCATGGCCCCCAGGCTGATCAGCAGGATGCGCCGATCCAGCGGTGCGAACGCCGCCTCGGCCTCGCCGAGAGATTTGTGCAGCAGCGCCTCGACCCGGTAACCGGGGCCGCTGGCCAGTTGCAGGTGCTGGCCGAAGTAGTGCTCGACGCCGTCGTCGAGGCGCTGCGGCATCGCGCCGGCCACCTCCATCTGCGCCTCTAGCAGGGCCTGGGCGCTGCCCGGCAAGGTGCTGATCCAGGTCGGCGCCGCGCCGTCGCGACTGGCCACCAGGCTCAGCTCCAGGTGGGTCAGCTCGCGCAGTTGCAGGGCGAATTCGTGGTCCACGGCAAAGCCCATCAGCACCCGGGCGATCGGCAGCGGCGCGCTCACCGTGGCATCCACCAGCAGGTAGATCTGCCTGCCGATGGGCAGCAGGAACAGCCGCGGGCCGTCGCGCCGCGGCAACTGCAGCTGGCCGTCGAGACGGGCCAGCGCCTCGGCATCGATGCCCGGGTCGGTGCTCACCTGCAGGCTGCCGTCCAGCCCCAGCAGGAACACCGCGTCGGCGTTGATGCGCGCGCCCTGGTTGGCCAGTGCCGAGCGGATGGTCGGC
>JBLUOL010000424.1:0-652 GCA_048065775.1 Pseudomonas sp. GW6 | reverse complement strand
CCTACAGAGAGCGGCGCCTAACTGTCCAGCCTCATGGCACAAGCCGCACCAATCCGGCACAATTGCGCCATTGTTGCCTGCCAATGTCGAAGCCTGCGCCTCGACAGGAGTTGCCCCATGTCCCTGATCATCACCGACGATTGCATCAACTGCGACGTCTGCGAACCCGAGTGCCCCAACGGCGCCATTTCCCAGGGTGAGGAGATCTACGTGATCGACCCCAACCTGTGCACCGAATGCGTTGGCCACTACGATGAGCCGCAATGCCAGCAGGTGTGCCCGGTGGACTGCATCCCGCTCGACGAGAACAACGTCGAGAGCAAGGATGAGCTGATGCACAAATACCGCATCATCACCGGCAAGGCCTGATTCTCCCCGGGAGGCCGCCGGTCTCCCATTTCCTCCGCGCCCGTTCTGCCCTTCGCCTGAACAAGGCTGTTAAGCTTCCAGCCTCCTTCAGCCGCCCCTCGGTAGATCGCATGTTGCGCAAACTCCTGCTATCGACCCTGCTGCTCGGCGCCAGCCTGCTGGCCCAGGCAGCCCCGCAGCAACCCGCCATTGCCACCGCCCACCCTGCCGCCACGGCCGCTGCGCAGCAGATGCTCGACGCCGGCGGCAATGCCTTCGACGCCGCCGTCGCCGCCAGTGCTGC
>JBLUOL010000423.1:0-653 GCA_048065775.1 Pseudomonas sp. GW6 | reverse complement strand
CGAGCACGCCGGCATAGAACCAGTCCGGCAGGATCAGTTCGATGCCCAGCGGCGTGCCGCTGGCGTCGGCCAGCTCGCGCCATTCGTTCACCCACGAAAAGCGGTGCAGGCGCCGCCCGGTGGTTTCGCGGATGGAAGTCGCCACGCTGGTCGATTGCAGCCGGTCGAGCGCGGCTTTCAGGCGCTGGTAGTCGTTGAGGGACGTGCCGCGCCCGATGAAGCGCAGGATTTCGTATGGGGTGGCGTGTATCCAGCGCGACGGGCGAATGCCTGCGTCGCGCGCTCCCACGATCTGCGAGGCCGCCCAAATCAAAACGTCGGCGTCCCATATCGTGGCGATGCCATGCTCGGCCGTGCCTTCCACGCGGATGGTGATGTTCCCGCTGCGGAAGTCGATCGGCGCCGTGCGCCGCGACTTCGCCAGCGAGAAGAACGGAAAGGCCATCAAGTCCTGGCTGTCGCGCGGCGCCATGCCGTCGCCCGGCAGCGCGCGGAACAGGTCGAGCTGTTCCCGCTGCTGCGATCGCTGCCCCGATGGCAGCGATGGGCTGGACATGACGATGGCCACCGGCGAGCCGACGATCAGCGGCCATCGCGATAGTCGCCTGCATGGCGCTCGGCGTATTCCGGGTCGGACGTGGCCTCGTAGCTGC
>JBLUOL010000422.1:0-663 GCA_048065775.1 Pseudomonas sp. GW6 | reverse complement strand
GCAGCTTCGTCCACGCCCACGGCTCCAGCACCCCGGCCAACCGCGTCACCGAGTCGGAAATCCTCGACCGCGTCGCGGCGGCCTTCGGCATCGAACAGTGGCCGGTCACAGCGGTGAAGGCCTTCGTCGGCCACTCCCTGGCCACCGCCAGCGGCGACCAGGTGATCGGCGCACTCGGCGCCTTCAAGTACGGCATTGTGCCGGGCCTGAAGACCATCGACGCAGTCGCTGGCGACGTGCACCAGGATCACCTGAGCCTGTCCACCGAAGACCGCAAGGTCGGCGAGCAGGCGCTGGACGTTGCCTTCATCAACTCCAAGGGCTTCGGCGGTAACAACGCCAGCGCCCTGGTGCTGGCCCCGCACGTGACCGAGCGCATGCTGCGCAAACGCCACGGCCAGGCCGCTTTCGACGCTTACTTGGCGCGCCGTGAAGGCACACGCGCCGCCGCTGCCGCGTACGACCAACTTGCCCTGCAGGGCAAGCTGGACATCATCTACAACTTCGGTAACGACATGATCGACGACCAGGCGATCTCCATCACCACCGAAGAAGTGAAGGTGCCTGGCTTCGACCAGCCGCTGGTGTTCAGGAAGGATGCGCGTTACAGCGATATGCTCGACTGAGCGAAGCAGCAACGACGCACAAACCGTAGGAGCGAGC
>JBLUOL010000421.1:0-675 GCA_048065775.1 Pseudomonas sp. GW6 | reverse complement strand
AGGAGCACACCGAGCTGCCGGTCGGCCTGGGGCTCAAGCCGAGCGACGGCCTGCCGGGCGATGCCCTGTACTGGATCGAGCCGGAGGACCGGCGTGACGATGGCCAGCCGCGCAGCAGCGGTAACAACGGAAGCTTTAGTTTTCCGACAAGCTTCGGGCCGGCGCAGAAGACGCTGGAAACCACCGCCAGCGCCGCCATCGACGCCGGCCGCCGAGCCGCTGGGGGACCGGAGACGACGGTGGTCTACACCGTGCCAACCAACTCGACCCTGGTAGGCTCCATCGCCATGACGGCACTGATCGGCCGCATCCCCATCGACGGCACCGTCAACGACCCCTACCCCTTCAAAGTCCTGATCGGGCGGGACAACCTCACCGCCAACGGTATCGACATTCCGGACGTGGCCGGCGCCGTGGTCAGCGGCACGGCCTCGGGGGACTGGACCCTCTCCTGCGTGCGTGGGCAGATCCGCTCGGTCACCTTCGTCTTCGAGGACGGCACCATCCGCACCCTGCCCAACGACGACGCGCGCGGCGGCAACCGCCAGACCAACAACGGCACTGACACCCAGGACGGCCTGGGCTGGATCAGCGACCCGTATGGCATCCCCTGCGTCTCCGGCGAGCGGCGCAGCAACGCCCAACAATACCTGGGCTCGCAGGCCCTGATCACCG
>JBLUOL010000420.1:0-692 GCA_048065775.1 Pseudomonas sp. GW6 | reverse complement strand
AGCGCGTGCGCCCGGTGCTGGCGCATCTGGGCCAGCGCCTGACGCGCATGGGCGAGGTGGGCGCCGGGCAGGTGACCAAGGTGTGCAACCAGATGATCGTGGCCTGCAACGCGCTGGTGATCGCCGAAGTGGTGGCGCTGGCCGAGCGCTCCGGCGTCGACGCCAGCCTGATCGCCTCGGCGCTGGCCGGTGGTTTCGCCGACTCCAAGCCGCTGCAGATCCTTGCGCCACAGATGGCCGCCAGCCAGTTCGAGCCGATCAAGTGGCACGTGCGCACGCTGCTCAAGGACCTCGATACGGCGGTCAAACTATCCCGTGAGCAGGGCAGCGCCACGCCCATGAGCGGCTTGGCCGCGCAGTTGATGCGCCTGCACGGCAGCCAGGGCAACCTGGAATGCGACCCGGCCACCCTGGTGGAACTGCTACGGGAGCAATGCCCATGAAGATCGCTGCCAACCTGTCCATGCTGTTCACCGAGTTGCCGCTGCGCGAGCGCGTGCTGGCGGCGATGACGGCGGGTTTCGATGGCGTGGAAATTCAGTTCCCTTATGAGTTGCCAGCGGTAGCCCTGAAAGAAGTGCTGGAGTTGACCGCTTTGCCGCTGGTGCTGATCAACGTGCCGGCGGGCGATCTGATGACCGGCGGTCCTGGCCTGGCCAGCGTGCCGGCGCGTCAGGCCGAGTTCGACGCCG
>JBLUOL010000419.1:0-695 GCA_048065775.1 Pseudomonas sp. GW6 | reverse complement strand
GCGTCCAGTCCAGCGAGGAACCCTGCGGGTCGGCATCCAGCAGGATGACGTGCTGGCCGCGCAGCGCCAGTTCGCCGGCGATGTGGGTGGCGAGCGTGGTTTTGCCGACGCCCCCTTTCTGGTTGAGAAACGCGACGATCATGGCGTGGCCCTCCCTGCTGGAAAGCCGGCCTGGCCGTGCCGTTTTGTGGTTGTCCACCGAAACGGCGCGCTTCTACTAAAAGTTAGAGATTTATAGTTAGGTAAGTTAGAGGGGGCGCAAACCCGCGCCGTTACTGGCTTTGCGGCGTTTTCGTACTCCTGATAGCACGAGGGTCGTACTCCTGATAGCACGATACCCGGTACTCCTGATAGCACGAGGCCATTCACAGGTTTTCCCGCAGTTATCCCCGTGCCGTGGACGGCACGGGCCGGAAGGTCAGCAGTTCCAGCCTTTCGCCCGGCATCGGCTCGATGCCCAGGACGTAGCCAGGCAGCGACTGCCGCGCGACCAGCACGCGCAGGTCGTAGGCGAAGTCCGAGAAGCGCGCTGCGCTGCCGGACTTGCGGTGCAGGTGCCGGAAGTCGAATTGCCAGCCGTGTTCCTGCCGCCCGCCGTGCTTGCGCACCAGGCGGTACAGCCAGCGTTCGATGCCGCCCTTCAAGCGGAAATAGGCCGGGTCGATGGTCAGCACCAGGGCGGCATCGAGCACGCC
>JBLUOL010000418.1:0-697 GCA_048065775.1 Pseudomonas sp. GW6 | reverse complement strand
ACAGCGCCGCCGCACGCGAGATCGCCGTGCTCACCGATGAACTGCTGCGGTGGCCGACATGAGCCAGCGCAACGGCAAGCGCATCGCCATCGGCGCGCGTCCGCCTGCGAATCCGCACGCCGAGGCGTGGGTTCGCCAGGGCGAGGCCGATGGCATCCACAAAGGCGACCTCTACACCGCGCGCCTGACCCTCGACATCACGCCCGCGATGCGGGCGCGCATCAAGGTGTCGGCATTCACGCAGGGCGTGACCGTCGCGGAACTGCTGCGCGGTTTGCTGGAACGAGAGTTTCCCGACAAGCACCCGGAGAACCTGCCATGAACGCATCCGCTTCGCCTGCCGCTCACGCGGCGACGGCTGCACCGGCTGCTGCGCCGCTGCCTTCGCTTTCGACGCTCGCAGGCCAAGTTGGCAACGTGCCGCTGACTCGCGTATCGCTCGCCTACATCGAACCGCGCTTCAAGCTCTACCTGCGTTTCGGCGAACCGGCGCGCACGCTGCGGCTCGACCGCTGGCGGCGCTGCGCGGTGTTCCTGCCGCGTGCAATGTTCTGCCGTGTGCGCTGGGAAGCAAACGACTACGGCACGATCCGCTGGCAGCTCATGGTGATGCAAGCCGGCACGCCGCTGGACGCCGTGCAGCGCATCCCCGGCGTGCGGCCCGGCGCACGCCTGCTGCTGCACGCCGAAGGCGAAA
>JBLUOL010000417.1:0-706 GCA_048065775.1 Pseudomonas sp. GW6 | reverse complement strand
TTAGCCCGTCCCAGTGGGCGAATCGAACGATTTGAGCCAGCTGTTAGGCCTAACCGACTGGACACGGTAGTCGTTGCAACGCGGAAAGAAAAAGCTGACGCCGCCAAGGTGGCGGTGAAGCTCGGTAAATTAATTGTAACGGTATCCGGCATAGTCCAATTTTTTTGATGAAGCCACTATTCATGACGGCATGTCAGGTGCTCTCACATGCTATTTTCTGCACTCTTCTTTTTTAAGTCCATAGTAAGAGCTTTGATCTAGCACTCCAGATAGTATGGTCTTTGCGGTGCTTTCAGCATCATCTCCGCCAAGCATATAAACTGACAAACCATTTGAGGCGGTATCTATCTGAAACTTAATGTAAGTTTTAACACTCTTTAAGCAACTGCTTACCTCTAGGTTTGAGATGTCTTTTTGCAGTGCGTGCAAAGCGTTAATTTGAGTGCCCAATGTCATTCTTGGAGTGTATGCAGCCGTCATGTAGATTTCTCGAAAATTTTTCTCTATCCGGTCAAGCTCTTCAATTCCTTTGCTGTCTTTTTCAAAAACGCCACAAGATGCAGTGAGTATGATTGGGGTCAGCCAAAAAGCATGATATCTACTAGTTTTTTCATTTTTTAATGATTTATTCTTCATGGCATACCTACTTGGTGATTGTAGAGATTGAGTTGCTCACGACCTAACGTTTGGTTAAGGGGCGGGCTTT
>JBLUOL010000416.1:0-708 GCA_048065775.1 Pseudomonas sp. GW6 | reverse complement strand
CGTAGCGGAACGGCCAGCCGCGTGCGGCACACTGCTCGGCGATCTGCGCGAAGGGTGTGCCGGAGGAATGCACATGGGCCGGGTCGCGCAGGTCGAAATGGGCGTCGAAATTGATGATGCCGATACGAGGGGCAGGATTGCCAGACAGATGCTCGGCCAGGCCCGACCAACTGCCGAAGGCCACTTCATGACCGCCACCGATTACCAGCGGCAGATGGCCGACATCCAGCAGCGCGCAGACGTTACGACCGAGGCGGGCCTGCGCCGCTTCCAGGTCGCCGTCTTCGCAGGTCACGTCACCGGCGTCATAGGCCGGTGCCTGACGATGCCAGGCCAGGTTGGCCAGCGCCTTTCGTACGCTTTGCGGCGCAGCGGCAGCACCGACGCGGCCATGGTTGCGGCGCACGCCCTCGTCGCAGGCGAACCCCAGCAGGGCCAGGCCCGGCTGGCTGTCTTCGGCGAGTGCGCGGATGCGCTGGTGCCAGCGCGCGCTGTCGGTTTCCGGGTCGGTACGACCGCTCCAGGCAGCCATGCTGTGACGATCAGCGAGCATGAGTAATGGCTCCGTTGAAAACGCGCTGACGCAGGCGCCCGGCCTGCACCGCGTAGGCCAGTTCGGCCGGTTGCTGGATATCCCACAGGCACAGATCCGCTGGCGCGCCGACCGCGATGCGGCCGAGGTCGGGCAGGCCGAGGGCGCGGGCGCCA
>JBLUOL010000415.1:0-725 GCA_048065775.1 Pseudomonas sp. GW6 | reverse complement strand
GCAGAGCAGGCGCGGCCAGGCCAGCAGCCCAGCCAGCCAAGCGGCCCGTTGGTGACATCCGGTGCCGTCTACGGCGGGCCTTTCGCCAGCGCACGCGGCAAGTTGCCGTGGCCGGTCGATGGCCGATTGGTAGCACGCTACGGAACCCCTCGCGGCGGCGACGCTCGTACTAAGTGGGATGGCGTGTTGATCGGTGCGCCCGCTGGCAGTCAGGTACGCGCCGTGCATGGTGGTCGCGTGGTATTCGCCGACTGGTTGCGTGGCGCCGGTCTGTTGGTCATTCTCGACCATGGCAACGGTTATCTGAGCCTGTATGGCCACAACCAGAACCTGCTCAAGAATGCCGGAGACGTGGTAAAGGCCGGCGATCCCATCGCCACCGTAGGTAGCAGCGGTGGCCAGGAAACATCGGCACTGTACTTCGCCATTCGCCAGAACGGTCGCCCGAGTGACCCGGCACAGTGGTGCCGCGCGCAGGGATAACCAAGTTTTTGAAAGACGTAAGCGAGGCCGGCAAGACAAGGCAAAAACGGCCGAAGAAGCGGAATTTACGAGCTGTAAATGAGCATTCTGAGGCCGTTTTTAACGCAGTATTGCCAACGCAGGTAGTTTTTCAGCAGCCTGGTGGCGCCTAATTTAACTAGGAGTTGTCTTCATGTCTCATCGCTTCCGCCCCACCTGCCTGGCCCTGGCCCTCGGGCTGCTGCTCGGCGCTCCAGCCCTGC
>JBLUOL010000414.1:0-732 GCA_048065775.1 Pseudomonas sp. GW6 | reverse complement strand
ATAGTTGTAGTCAGGCGCCGCCTCCTCAGGTGCCGTAGTCGGCGGCGTAGCCGCCTCCACAGCGGGCGGCGCGGCCTCAGGCGCTGCTGCCGGAGTTTCCGCAGGCGGTTCTTCCGTTGCAGCGGGCAATGCGGGCGCTGCCGACAGGTCGGCCTGCAACTTGGCCAACTGGCTGTCCTTCAGCTCCACCAGACGCTGCAGCTTGTCCAGCTGGCTTTGCAGGTCACCTACGCGGCTCTGCAATTCGGCGTTTTCGCGACGAGTCGAATCCAGGCTTTCCTGAGTCACTGCCAGCTTGTCGGCCAGCGCCTTGCTGCCAGCCGCACCGGTATCGCTACCGCGAGTGGACTGACCTGCTTCAGCAGCGACCAGCTTCAGGCTATCACCCGCCTCTGCAGTCGCCGGCGCGGCGCCCGCTGTAGTGCGGCGAGTGGCATCCAGCTGACGCGAAGCGACGGCACGGCCTTCACGCCAGGCGGCATTCTGCTCGGCAACCTGCGCGATCGCCTCGGCATTGCTGCGAGTGCGAATCTGCTGTTCGTCCGGTAGGCGAAGCACCTGACCGCTCTTCATACGGTTGATATTGCCACCGATGAAGGCATCCGGATTCAGATCCTGAATGGCCAGCATGGCCTGATTGACCGAGCCACCGCCGACACGCTGGGCGATTTCCCAGAGCGTATCGTTGGCAGTGGTTCTGTATTCGTTACCGGAAATGGCGCGCGATGCAGG
>JBLUOL010000413.1:0-756 GCA_048065775.1 Pseudomonas sp. GW6 | reverse complement strand
CCGGTGGCCAGCAGGCGGCCTTCGCCGGCAGCAGCCAGCTCGGCGCACAGGCACAGGCCCAACAGATAAGCGAGTCGCATGCTTCAGTGCACCTTGGCCAGGGGGGAATGATAGGGTTGCGCCAGCCAGGCCTCGAAGGCCGCGGCGGCCAGCGGCCGGCTGATCAGGTAGCCCTGCGCGGTGTCGCAGTGCCAGCGCTGCAACAGGCTCAGGCTGGGCGCCAGTTCGACGCCCTCGGCCACCACCTTGAGGCCCAGGCTGTGGCTCATTTCGATGGTCGAGCGGACGATCACCGAGTCCTCGCTGTGGTCGTCCAGCTCGCGCACGAAACTCTGGTCGATCTTCAGCTCCTGCACCGGCATGCGCTTGAGCTGCGCCAGCGAGGAGTAGCCGGTGCCGAAATCGTCCACCGACAGGCCGATGCCGCAGCCGCGCAGGCCGTGCAGCACCCGCAGCGCGCGCTCGGGGTCGAGCATCACGCCGCTCTCGGTGATCTCGAAGATCAGTTGCTCCGGCGCCACCCGGTACTGCGCCAGCAGCGCGCCGACCCGTGCCGGCAGACCGACGTCGAGCAGGTCCTCGGTGGATATGTTCAGCGACAGCTGCACCCAGACGCCGCGCCCGTCCCATTCCTGCAGCTGGCGCAGGGCCTCCTCGATGACCCAGGCGGTGAGCAGCTGGATGCTGCCGGTGCGCTCGGCCAGCGGGATGAATTCGCCGGGCGAGACCATGCCCAGCTGCGGGTGCTGCCAGCGC
>JBLUOL010000412.1:0-759 GCA_048065775.1 Pseudomonas sp. GW6 | reverse complement strand
CAACAGTAGCGGCCCCTCCTCGCCGCACAGCGGCCACCACCACCAGCGGCTGCTGGGCAGGGTGTCGGTGCCAAGTCCCGCTGGCTGCTCGTGCTGCCAGGCCCAGTCGGCGGCGGCGCGCTCGGCATCGGGCAACTCGGCGTGCAGACCGCCCTCATGCTGCCACTGACCATCCGCCGAACGCGACAACAGGGTCAGCTGCATCTCGGCCCAGCCGCCCAGTTGCTGCTCGGCCACCGCCAGCACGGCCTGGCGGTCGGCGGCGACGGTGAGCTTGCGCGACAGCTCCAGCAGCGCCGTGGTTTCACTCTGCGCCTGACGCAGCGCCTGCACCTGGCGCCGCTGGCGGCTGGCCAGGTTGCCGGTCAGCCCGGCCATGAGCAGGAAGAACAGCAGGGTCAGCACGTCCTCCTGACGCTGGATCTGCATGGTCAGGGTCGGCGGAATGAACAGGAAGTTGTAGGCCAGGAACGACAATCCCGAGCACGCCAGCGCCGGTCCCAGGCTGCTGCGCACCGCCACCAGCAGCACGGCGGCGAGAAACACCAGAGAGATGTTCGGCAACTCCAGCACCCGCGCCAGGCCGAGGGAGATCAGCGTGGCGCAGGCAGTCGCCAGTGCGGCCAGCAGGTAGTCGCGCCAGCGCGGGGCGATGCGCGTGCGCCGGCCAGCCCGTGGCTGATCTCCTGCTGCATCCAGCACGCTCACCTCCAGCCCGGCCCCGGCGGCCAACAGACGTTCGCCGAGGCCACGACCGAA
>JBLUOL010000411.1:0-767 GCA_048065775.1 Pseudomonas sp. GW6 | reverse complement strand
CCGGCCGATGTCGAGCGGCCGGGCTGCCCCGAGGCACTGCAGAATTTCGCGCCGATGCCGCGTGATCTGCTGCCCTTTCCCAGCCTGCTGGTGGGTTCCGACAACGACGCAGCGGCCAGCGCCCTGCGCGCCATGGAGCTGGCGCGGGCCTGGGGCAGCGAGGCGGCGATTCTGACCGGTGCCGGGCATATCAACGTGAAGTCCGGGCACCGTTACTGGGAGCAGGGCTTCGGCTATCTGTATCGCCTGCAGAGCCGCATCGAACAGCAGTCGCGCTTGCGCGCCTGATCCCCTCATAGCGGGACAACCTTTTCGGAGCGGGGTCGGGCCAGGCAGCCGCCCGCTCTTTTTTATGGCTGGCCATCCATGGCGGCCACCCTTCGGGCCGTTGCGGGGCAAGGTTAAAAGTTGCTCCAGGCATTTTTTATTCGCGTACAGGCTGCGCCGGCGAGGTGTGGCTCAGGAGCTTCACGTCATGAGTCTTCCACCTGGTTTCCCACCACCATTGACCTTCGCTGATTCGGACAAGAGCCCGCTGAGCATCCGCGCCAAGGCGCTGGTATTCGTCGATGCGCGTTCGCGCCAGTTGCGTGAGCGTGCCGAAGCCTTGGCGGGCAATGGCCAGCCGTTGCTGATTCTCGGTGAAACCGGCACCGGCAAGGAGCTGCTGGCGCGCTATATCCATCGCCACAGTGAGCGCGCTGGCCTGTTCGTGGCGGTGAGCTGCGCGGCGATAAGCCCGCAGTGGGGCGAGGCCGAGTTGTTCG
>JBLUOL010000410.1:0-768 GCA_048065775.1 Pseudomonas sp. GW6 | reverse complement strand
TCATGCCACTGGCCGGGTCGAAGCGCGGCACCCGCGCCAGGCCGGCATCGATGACCACACGCACGCCGTCGATGGTCAGGCTGGTCTCGGCGATATTGGTGGCCAGCACCACCTTGCGCTTGCCCTCAGGCGCCGGCTCGATGGCGGCACGCTGGGCGGACAGATCCAGCTCGCCATGCAGCGGACAGAGCAGGATGTCGTCGTGCCCGCTCAGCACCTCGCCCAGTTGCTCGGCCACGCGGCGAATCTCGGCCTGCCCCGGCAGGAACACCAGCAGGCTGCCCGGCTCGTCGGCCAGGGCCTGCGATACCGTCTGCACAACCCGCGGTTCGATCCACTCACCGGGCGCCAGCGGCGCGCTCCAGCGGATATCCACCGGGAACATGCTCCCTTCGCTGCGCAGCACCGGCGCCTCGCCAAGCAGTGCCGACAGACGCTCGCCTTCGAGAGTGGCGGACATCAGCAGCACCTTGAGCGGTGCCTCGCCGCTGTCTTCGCCGCGGAACATGGCGCGGCCGTTGAGCGTCAGCGCCAGGGCCAGATCGGCATCCAGACTTCTTTCATGGAATTCATCAAAGATCACCAGGCCGACGCCATCCAGCGCCGGATCGTCCTGCAGGCGGCGGGCCAGGATGCCTTCGGTGACCACCTCGATGCGCGTGTTCGGCCCCACCTTGCTGTCCAGGCGAATGCGATAACCAACCGTCTCGCCGACCCGCTCGCCCAGCTCGCTGGCCAGGCGTTCGGCCGCGGCACGCGCTGCCAGGC
>JBLUOL010000409.1:0-769 GCA_048065775.1 Pseudomonas sp. GW6 | reverse complement strand
CGTGCCCTTCCTCGACATCGCCTACCAGGGCTTCGGTGACGGCATCGAGCAGGACGCCGAAGCCGTGCGCCTGTTCGCCGAGTCGGGCCTGGAGTTCTTCGTTTCCAGCTCCTTCTCCAAATCGTTCTCGCTCTATGGCGAGCGCGTCGGCGCCCTGTCGCTGGTCACCAGCAGCCGCGAAGAGTCGACTCGCGTCCTCTCGCAGCTCAAGCGCGTGATCCGCACCAACTACTCCAACCCGCCGACCCACGGCGCCACCGTAGTCGCCAGCGTGCTCAACAGCCCGGAACTGCGCGCCATGTGGGAAGCCGAACTGGGCGAAATGCGCGACCGCATCCGCAGCATGCGCCTGGCCATGGTCGAACAACTGGCCGCACTGGGCGCCAAGCGTGACTTCGGCTTCGTCGCCGAGCAGCGCGGCATGTTCTCCTACTCCGGCCTCACCGTGGAGCAAGTCGAGCGCCTGAAGGAAGAGTTCGGCATCTACGCCGTCGGCACCGGCCGCATCTGCGTCGCAGCGTTGAACAACGGCAACCTGGATAGCGTCACCCGCGCGATCCACGCCGTACTGTAAGCCTTGACGATAAACAAAAACGCCGCTCATGAGCCGGCGTTTTTGTATGCATCATATAACTGTAGGAGCGGCGCCCCGCCGCGAAGCGTTCACAGAGCACCGCAGAAGCAAAAGCTTCGCCCCGGGGCGGGGCTCCCACAAAAAATCACAGCCCCCCGTAGGAGCGGCGCCCCGCCGCGAATCATTCGGTAGAGC
>JBLUOL010000407.1:0-779 GCA_048065775.1 Pseudomonas sp. GW6 | reverse complement strand
CACGAATGGCGTCGCCGCGGCGACCGTTGCCGGCATCACGCGGGGCGCCAGCGGCCGGCTCGCGCAGATCGGCGGTCACCGGGCGGATATCCAGGCGCACGTCGCTGACGCTGTAGTTGGTCTGCGAATCGTGGAAGCGGCTATGAGCGGCGAAGTCCGTCCGCTTGCTGAATTCGAAGCGATAGCCGTAGTGGTAACCGTTGGCTGGGTTGTAGCGGGTCATCAGCCCGAGCTGACGGCTCGCCGTATTGTCGGCCAGGCCATAGAGCACCGCTCGGTTGATCGCCGACACGGCCGACAGGTCGGTGAGCAGGCGGTTGCCCACCAGGTACTCATTGCCAGGCTCGATCAGCTGCTTGCCGGCGTCCGGCCGGATCTCGCCCGAGGCCAGGTCGTAGCGATCACCATGACCGAGCATGGCCAGGCGCATGTCGTCGATCCGCGTGCCGTAGAGCCCGAAGCTCTTCTTCGCCGCGGCAGGGTCCATGATGGTCAGGTAGCCCTCGCCCAGTACCTCCAGCTCACCACTGGGCTTGATCCACATGGCGGTGTTGGTATCCAGACCGAAGCCCTTGCCCGGAGCCGGCTGTTCCAGCAGGTAGCTGGCCATGCGCGCGGCGCGCCCGCTGCTGGTTTCCTCGATCTTGTCGAAGTGCTGGTCGATCACGCCGGCGGTGAACAGACCTGCGCCCCTGAGCAGGGCGGTACCGCGCCGGCCCTCGGCCGTGGCCACGCCGAAATCCAGGGTGTCCATGACCACCCCGTAGGCGGTGGGCATG
>JBLUOL010000406.1:0-787 GCA_048065775.1 Pseudomonas sp. GW6 | reverse complement strand
GCCGAGGAAGCGCCGGCGCACTTCGCGGGCGCGCTCGGTGGCCGCCGCCTGCCGCGCCAGTTCGAGCGAGGTCGCGCGGTCCTGGGTGATCTGGAGCTGTTGCGCCTGGATCGACTGCTTGGCCTGCAAGGCCAGGAGCTGATTGGTCGCCTGCGCGGCCTGCAAGGCGCCGGTGGCGGACTGGCTCTGGCTCACGAGGTCGGCCAGCGTGGATTCGTCCTCGCGCAGGTTCTGCGATACCTGCGCCTGCATGCGCATCGCAGTATGCAGACCGTCGAGCGTGTGCTTCCAACGCTCCTGCGCATCCCGATACATCTGGTCGCCGCTGACGGTGGCGGCGTATTGCTCCGGGTACAGACGTGCGAACTCGCGGTCGAGGTTCTGCACGTCGTAGGCCAGTCCCTGCGCCTCGGCGATCAGCCGCTCGGTCGTCGCCAGCGTCGAGCGCAGCCGGTTGACGATGTTGAAGTCCAGGCTCGCCAGGTTGCGTGCCTGGTTGATGAGCATCTGTGCTTCGTTCTGGAGCTGCTGGACCTGGTTGTTGATCTGCTCCAGCGTGCGGATCGCGGTCAGCGTGTTCTGCACCAAGTTCGTGGGATCAACCACGACCCATTGCGCCTGCGCGGTGGACACGGTGCAAAGCATGGCCGCGATGGCGGTGGCGATAAGACGCTTCTTCATGGCAGGTTCTCCTGTGGTGGTGGGGAAAGGACGGAAGGGGCCAATGGCGCGGCGCCGGGGAACTCGGCCAGCAGGTCGGCGGCCCAATCGAGGCCGCGATGGCGCA
>JBLUOL010000405.1:0-826 GCA_048065775.1 Pseudomonas sp. GW6 | reverse complement strand
TCTGTTCAGCCTTCGACGTGGTGCGGTCTTGCTACTACGCCCATCGTCTACGGCGCTGCCGTGTTGATGCGCGCCGCGTTGCACTGCGCAGTCAGGTCAATCAGCTGTTCAACCAGAGTCGAGGATCGGCTGGTAGCCGAAGCATTCTGGGCATGCTGCGTGAGGATGGCGTAAGCATTGGCCGCTTTCGCGTGCGTCGGTTAATGCGCGAGTTGGGCCTGGTCAGCAAACAACCAGGCTCGCATGCGTACAAGCAGGCTACGGTTGAACGGCCAGATATCCCGAACCGGCTGAACCGTGCGTTCGCCACCGAACGACCCAACCAGGTCTGGTGCGGCGATATCACCTACATCTGGGCGCAAGGCCGCTGGAATTACTTAGCGGTGGTGCTGGATCTGCATGCACGACGAGTAATTGGCTGGGCATTCTCCGCCAAGCCGGATACGGAGTTGGTCATCAAGGCGCTGGATATGGCCTACGAGCAACGAGGCAAACCGCAGCAGGTGCTGTTTCATTCCGATCAGGGCAGCCAGTACGCCAGCCGCCTGTTTCGGCAGCGGTTGTGGCGATATCGGATGGAACAGAGCATGAGCCGTCGAGGTAATTGCTGGGACAATTCACCGATGGAGCGGTTGTTCCGGAGTCTGAAGTCGGAGTGGGTTCCGCCGACCGGTTACCTGACAGCTCAGGAGGCTCAGCGGGACATCAGTCATTACCTGATGCACCGCTACAACTGGATCAGGCCACATCAATTCAACGACGGGCTGCCGCCCGCCGCTGCCGAAGAAAAACTTAACCCACTGTCCGGGATGGGTTGACCACTACA
>JBLUOL010000404.1:0-835 GCA_048065775.1 Pseudomonas sp. GW6 | reverse complement strand
CGCGAACCCTGGCAAACGGCAAAAGCTTCGCGAGCAGAGCTCGCTCCTACCCGTGCAAGATCATTCGAGGCTTGCACCCCGCTACGCTGTGATCAGTGCATGGCCTCCTCGACTATCTCGATCCAGTGCCTTACCGGCGTGCGTCCGGCGCCGTCCAGATGGGTCTGGCAGCCGATATTGGCGGTGACGATGGCGTCCGGTTTGCCGCTTTCCAGGGCGTTGAGCTTGTTGTCGCGCAGCTGCCGCGACAGCACCGGCTGGGTCAGCGAATAGGTGCCGGCCGAGCC
This sequence comes from Pseudomonas sp. GW6, assembly GCA_048065775.1. Taxonomy (GTDB): domain Bacteria; phylum Pseudomonadota; class Gammaproteobacteria; order Pseudomonadales; family Pseudomonadaceae; genus Aquipseudomonas. Next base: position 548 of record JBLUOL010000404.1, on the reverse strand, counting down.
GCAGCACAGATGGCTGTCCGGCACGGCGGTCAGGCCGAAGCCGAGGCGCGTCAGCACGCCCTCCACCGCGCCGCCGAGCTTCTGCGCATGCTGCAGGGTGCAGGGGCAGTGGAAGGCCAGGCGCTGCTCGGCGCGTACCTGCAGCTGTTCCAGTGGCTCACCCAGCAGCACTTCGACCAGATCCCTGGCCAGGGCGCTGACCCGCGCCGCCTTGCTCGCATAGGCGGGGTCGCTGGCGAGCAGATGGCCGTAGTCCTTGACGAAGGCGCCGCAGCCGCTGGCGGTCTGCACGATGGCCTCGGCGCCGGCCTCGATGGCCGGCCACCAGGCGTCGATGTTCTGCCGCGCGCGTTGCAACCCGACTTCCTGGGCGTTGAGGTGGTAGTCCACGGCACCGCAGCAGCCCGCCTCGCGAATCGGCGTGACGCTGATGCCCAGACGATCCAGCACGCGCGCGGTGGCGGCGTTGGTGTTGGGCGACAGCCCCGGTTGCACGCAGCCTTCGAGCATCAGCACGCGGCGGTCATGCTGCTGCGTCGGGCGCGGCT
>JBLUOL010000403.1:0-842 GCA_048065775.1 Pseudomonas sp. GW6 | reverse complement strand
CAGGCAGGGGCTCAGGCGTCCGGTGAGTGGCTGCCGAGCAGGGTCTGGCCGTGCTTTTTCTCGCGCTTGGCCATGCGTTTCTCATGCGCCGTTTTCAGCGGTTTCTTCTTGCCTTCTTTGTGTGAATCCATGCTTTTGCTCATGCTCGTGTCTCCGGGAAGTAGGTCATTGACTGGGGGGATGCGTTCGGGTCACTGCCACCTCCTCGGCTCATGTAGCCGACTGCAATGCGGTATCGCCTTTCAAGCATAGCTGGCGGGCAACACCCTGTTGCGAATCGTTGCTCGTCACTGTGTCTGGTTTTTCTATGCTTGCTCTTCGTCGTCATTCGCTCGAGGAACTCAGCATGCCCCTTTTACTTCACCGTTTCGCCGCCGCGCTCGGCCTGCTTGTACTGCTGGGCGGCGCCCCGGCGCTGGTGCAGGCGGACGCCTTGCGTATCGGCATCATCGGCACCGGCAATATCGGCAGCGCGCTGGCGCGGCTGTGGGTCGAAGCCGGGCACGAGGTGATGATTTCCTCGCGCAATCCCGAACGTCTGCAGCCGCTGGCCGATGAGCTGGGCGAGCGCGCCCGCGTCGGCACCCCGCGTGAGGCGGCGGCCTTTGGCGAGGTGATCATGTTGGCGGTGCCCTATGGCGCGACGCCGCAGGTCGGCCGCGACTACGCCACTGAGCTGGCCGGCAAGGTGGTGCTGGACGCCGGCAATCCACGACCGGGTCGCGATGGTCCGATGGCCGAGGAAGCAGTCGAGATGGGCGCCGGGTTGGCCTCGCAGCAGTTTCTGCCGGGCGTGCGCCTGGTGCGCGCGTTCAACGCCATCTCCGCGCACAACCTGCGTA
>JBLUOL010000402.1:0-864 GCA_048065775.1 Pseudomonas sp. GW6 | reverse complement strand
ACGCCGAGCGAGGGATTGGGGGCGCCCAACAGGGCCATGTCGAGGTCGGCGCGCGCCAGCCAGAAGGCGCGCTGCGCCTGCAGGTAGCCATCCACCGCCTGCACCTGGCGGCGCGCATCGGCGAGCAGGTCGAAGGTGCTGATGAACATGCCGTTGTAGCGCAGCAGGTTTTCCTCGGCGATGCGCTGACGTAGCGGCAGCACCTCGGTACGGTAGTGCTGCGCCAGCTCGAAGGCGTTGCGGTAGGCGTGATAGGCCTCGCGTACCTGCGAGCGTGCGTTGATCGCCGTCTCGGCGGCACGGTTGAGCGCCTGGCGATACTGTGCCTCGGCCCGCGCCACCTTGGCACCGCTCCAGTCGAACAGCGGCAGCTCGACGCTGATCTCGTAGCCGCGCTGGGTCGGTTCCTCGTTTGAGCGGTTGTTGACCACGCCCAGCTCCAGCACGTTGATGAAACGCGTGGTGCGGGTCAGGCCGAGGTTCTGCGCCAGGCGCTCGGCATCCAGGCGCACGGCCTGGATGTCCTGGCGCTGGTTCATGGCCAGGCGCTCCACGTCCGGCAACTCGTCCGCGGTTTTCGGCAACGCCGGCAGGCGTTCGGGCAGGCGGTAGTCGAGCTGCTCGCCCCACAGGCCGAGCAGACGGGTCAGCTGCTCGCGGCTACGTACTCGCGCCTGTTCGGCCTGCAACAGGCCGATGCCGGCTTCGGCGTAGAAGTTCTGCTGCTCGGCCTGCTGCAGCTTGCTGAAGTTGCCCACTGCGGCCATGCGCCGGGCCAGATCGGCGCCGGCTTCGGCGGCGTCCAGCACCTGCCGTGCGTAGACCAGGCTCTCCTCGGCGGCGACCGCCTGGTACCAGGCCTTG
>JBLUOL010000401.1:0-870 GCA_048065775.1 Pseudomonas sp. GW6 | reverse complement strand
CCAGTTCGATGCCGAGCAGCAGCGCGCCGCTGCCGGCTTGGGCACTGGCGCCGCCTTGCGGCTGATGCAGAGCTGCTGGCGCCAGGTCGCAGACGCCGAGGCGTTCGCTGTCCGGTTGCAGGCGCTGGCGCAGCAGGCTGTAGCCCGGCAGGTCGAGATCCAGGCACAGCGCGCCTTTGCCGGATTGCCAGCGCCACAGGCACAGCAGCGCCAGCAGCAGGCGCGGCAGCAGGCCGTAGACCAACACCACGCCGACCAGCCAGCCGGCCCAGCTCTGCCGGGCCGCTTCACTGGCGATGGCGGCATCGCCGCTGGCACGAATGACCTCGATATCCGGCAGGCTGAAGCCGAGCAGCGCGGGCAGGGCGCCTATGGTTTGGGTCAGGGCGATGAAGGTGTCGCCACCAAGGATGGTGGTTTCCCAGGCGAAGCCGTAGCGGCGCGTGGCGAGCAGCAGCAGCAAGGTGGCCAATGCCGCGAGCATGGCCAGCGTCCACAGGCCGTTGACCATCAGGCCGAGCCCCCAGCGGGTCAGGCGTTGGCGTTGCAGCATCAGCAGCAGGGCCGGGGCCAACTGCGCGGCGCTGGCGTCGCGTGCCAGCTTCTCGCTAAGCCACAGCCACAGGCGACCGAGCGCGCCAGGGTGGTCGCGGGTCAGCAGCAGACCCAGCAGCCAGCCAAGCAACATCAGCAGGTTGAGCCCGAGCAGGCTGCCCAGCGCCCAGAAGACATTGACGGGTTGGCGCCCGTCACCCAACGCGGCCAGAGCCAGACCGAAGCCGCTGAGCAGGGCCAACAGCGCCAGCAGCAGACCGGCCAGGCGTGCGCCCTGCAGCCAGTGCAGCAGCGCCTGCCACTGACCATCACGAC
>JBLUOL010000400.1:0-871 GCA_048065775.1 Pseudomonas sp. GW6 | reverse complement strand
CTTCCAGCCGGTCTTGCACTTTCAGGCTGACGCCCAGCGGCAAGTCGTGGCCGTAGTGGCTGTCCTGCAAGACGGTCTGCACCATGCCATGCACCAGCGCGGCCAGCGCGACTTGCGGATGCCGGGCCACTTCGATTTGCAGCGCGGCGGTGCGATGCGCGCTCAAACGCTGCGCCAGCCGGTCGGATAGGCTCGCGGCCTTGGGTTGCTCGGCGTCCTCGCCTTCGTCGTCGTTCCCGGCTTCGCCTTCCGCGCTGCCGAAACCCTGCCGCAAGCGTTCCAGCGTGCGCAGCGCCTTGGCTTCGGCTTCGCGCAGCAGCCCGCGATGAATCACGGCTTCGCCGCTGCGGTCGAGGGTGACGATGGCACCGGCCACGGCGCGCACGTCCGGGGCGTAGCCCTGCAAGGCTTCCTCCACGGCTTGCAGTTCCCCGGCGACCTGTTCGCGGCGCGGTTCCAGCGCTTCGGTCTTGTCCTCGTCCTCGGCGTCGTAGGCTTCTTCCAGTTCGGCGTCGATCTTGTCGAGGCGGGTTTGCAGCGAGGCGATGCGGCGGGCTTCGCGGGCGCTCGGTTCGCGGCGCTGGCGCGGTGCGTTCTGGAACGCCTGCCGCTCTGCATAGCTCATGTGCGGCACGGCTTCGACCCACGCCCAACCCTCGGCGCGCACGTCCCCGGCCAGCGCATCCAGCTTGTCGCGCACCAGCGTTTCCAGCAGCGCGGCGTCGGTCAGGTAGGTTCCGGCATCGCCTTCCGCGAACAGGTCGCGGCGGATGCCACCGCCCGCCGCCGTGTAGGCGTCCAGCCCGGCGAAGCGCACCAGCGGATGCGTGGCGTCGATTTCGCGTTCGGTCAGGCGTTCGCGCAGCGCGGA
>JBLUOL010000399.1:0-878 GCA_048065775.1 Pseudomonas sp. GW6 | reverse complement strand
ACCAGGCTGCCGACCAGGCCGCTGTCGCCGGCCACCTGCTGGCGCCGCCTGGCCTTAACCGCCATGCCGAGGATGGCCAGGATCAGCCCGGTGCTGGTCAGCGCCAGGGTGACGATCAGCGCCAGTGGGATGCCGAAGCCCGGCACGTCGGTATCGATCAGGATCAGCGCGCCGAAGACGAAGGCCACCACGCCGCCGATGCCGAGCACGCCGAAGCTGGGCAGGAAGGCCTCGGCGGCGATAAAGGCGATGCCGAGCAGGATCAGCGCCACCCCGGCGTAGTTCACCGGCAGCAGCTGCAGGGCGTAGAGGGCGAGGATCAGGCTGATGCCACCGAGCACGCCGCCGACGCCGCTGCCGGGGTTGGAGAACTCGAAGAACAAGCCGTAGACGCCGATCATCATCAAAATCAGCGCCACGCTGGGGTTGGTGATCACCGCCAGCAGGCGAGTGCGCCAGTCCGGCGCATGGCTGATCAAGGGCGCGCCGGCGATGGCCAGGGTCTGGTCGACGCCTGCGGCCTGCAGGGTCTTGCCGTCGAGCTGACGCAGCAGGTCGGCCAGGTCCGTCGCCAGATAGTCGATCACCTTCTGCTCCAGCGCCTCTTCGGCGGACAGGCTGACTGCCTCGCGCACTGCCTGTTCAGCCCACTCGGCATTGCGCCCGCGCATCGTCGCCAGGCCACGGATATAGGCGGCGGCGTCGTTGACCTGCTTGGCGGTCATGGCGTCGGTGGGGCTCTGCTCGGCCGCGCCGTCCTTGCCCGCCTCGCCCTTGCCCTCGCCCGGCGGCTTACTCGGCGTACCGGGCATGCCGATGGCCACCGGTGTGGCGGCGCCGAGGTTGGTCCCCGGCGCCATGGCAGCGACAAGGCTGGC
>JBLUOL010000398.1:0-885 GCA_048065775.1 Pseudomonas sp. GW6 | reverse complement strand
CGGTACAGCCATCGGCGCCCGCTGGCGCGGGCAAGGTTTCGATGGCGCCCCGCCGCAATGGGCGGGGCTTGTGGGGCTACGCCCCGGCTTGCTGCGGCAGGTTGTGCCAAAGCGTGCCGTCCTCGACGCTGGCGGTTCGCGCCTATACGTCACGAAGGGGGGTTCACTGACACGCCACCCGGCTTCGCTATGGAGCATCCACGCCACACCTCAAGCCCGTCGTCGCAATCTGCGGCAAGGAGCGTTCTCGCTCGTCGTTGGGGTATTGGCCTTGCCCGCGTCAGGGCGCAGGCCGGTGAAGCCGTCATGCGGGGATGCCGAGTCGGCCACGTCTCCATTCGGGAGCGGGCGGCCGGTGCGTCCTTGGCTTGTCGTGAATCCTGGCGAGGGAACGGCTGCGCCTTGGGCTTCATGGCCGCAACCTTCCAGCGAAAACAATTTCCCCTGCGCTGCGCGCATTCCTCGCGGGACAAATTCTTTTCGCTTCCAGGCTCTCCACGGTGTTGCGACCGCTGCGCGGTGCGGCCAGCCCATCCCCCGCCGGCCGGATCACAACAAGGACGCACTGGCGCGACCTTGTTCAACCCGAAAGGAGAAACATCATGGCTAACATCGGCACCTTCACCGCAGAGAAAGACGGCCTCACCGGCCAGCTCCGCACCCTGACCCTGAACGTCAAGGTCAAGCTGATTCCCAACGACAAGGGCGACACCGAGAACGCCCCCGACTTCCGCCTTCAGGCGGCCGGCCACGACATCGGCGCGGCGTGGAAGAAGACCAGCGAAGCCGGGCGGCCCTACGTGTCCGTATCCCTCGATGATCCTTCGTTCCCGGCGACGGTCTATGCCCGCCTGATCGAGAACGAGGACGGCACGCACGACCTGA
>JBLUOL010000397.1:0-923 GCA_048065775.1 Pseudomonas sp. GW6 | reverse complement strand
CCAGCACCGGCTGGCCGACCCGCGCTTCGAGCAACTTGATGCGTTGCGACACCGCCGACTGCGACAGCCCCAGCACCTGCGCCGCACGCTCGAAGCCGGCCTGCTCCACCACCGCGGCCAGAGCGGCGAGAAGTTTGTAATCGAACAATCGATTTTCCTAATGAGTGATCAGCAATATTGGTTTCTCTTATACATCCACACACAGCAGACTCGCCAGCATTCAACCCAATCAGGAGCCCGCCATGTCTGGCGAAACCAACCTCGCACGCCTGCTGCAGAGCATGACGCCGCAGCTCAATCCCGGTCAGTACGTGTTCTGCTGTGTCCCAGCCGAGCATGACTGCAGCACCCTGCAGCCGCTCGCCAGCATGCACGAGCCTGAAGGTCTGAGCCTGGTGCTGACGCGCGAAATCGCCGATGCCCATGGCCTGAGCTACGACTACGTCGCCGCCTGGATCACCCTTGAGGTGCATTCGTCGCTGGCGGCCGTGGGTCTTACTGCTTCCTTTTCCGCCGCCCTGGCGCAGGCCGGCATCAGTTGCAACGTGGTCGCCGGCTTTCATCACGACCATATCTTCGTGCCCAGCGAACGAGCCGAACGGGCGCTCTCCACCCTGCGCGCCCTGTCGGCGGCATCCCTGCCGGAGCCGGCATGATGTGGCAGAGCTACAGCAATGGCCTGCTGGTGGCCATCGGTCTGATCATGGCCATCGGTGCGCAGAACGCCTTCGTCCTGGCGCAGAGCCTGCGCCGCGAACATCATTTGCCAGTGGCAGCCCTGTGCATCGTCTGCGATGCCCTGCTGGTGGCCGCTGGCGTGTTCGGCCTGGCCACCCTGCTGGCACAGAGTCCGACCTTGCTGGCCATCGCTCGCTGGGGCGGCGCCGCCTTCCTGATCTGGTACGGCAGCCAGGCGCTGCTGC
>JBLUOL010000396.1:0-924 GCA_048065775.1 Pseudomonas sp. GW6 | reverse complement strand
CTGACCCTGATCGCCGGCGGTCTGTGGGTGCTGCGCAACATCTACGAGAACGTCTCGCCGGGGGCGGCGATGATCGCCGGCGCGGCCGCCGTCGATGGCGTCCGCTGGTTCGGCTCCAAGACCAGTGGCGGGGCTTTTGTGCCGAAGACCGAGCTGATCGTCACCACCAGCGTTTCCAGCCACGAGCGCTACTACGCCCAGACCAGCAGCGCCTACTACACCACCCAGAGCGACTGGGGGCTGTATGCCCGCAACGCGGTTCTGCCGCTCAAGGGGGGCTTGTGATGAAACGTCTGGCATCTCCCTTGCTGGCTCTGCTGCTGGCGGCGCTCGCCGGCTGTGCGCAGACGAGTGGCCCGAGCTACGAAAGCGCGCGCAACTCGTCCTTCATCCAGGCCAACCACCAGGCCGCCAACGCGCTGTTGCAGCAGTTGCCCGGCAGTGGCAGCACCATGATCATTGCCACGCTGGTCAACGTCGACGCGCTGGATCGCTCCTCGACCATGGGCCGCCTGGTTTCCGAGCAGATCTCCGCGCGTTTCACCCAGGCCGGCCAACGCATGGTGGAAATGAAGTTCCGCAACAACGTGTACATCTCGCAGAGTCAGGGTGAGCTGATGCTGACCCGCGAGATCCACGAACTGGCCAACGCCCACAACGCCCAGGCGGTGATCGTCGGCAGCTACGGTGAGAGCAAGGACTATGTGTTCATCAACCTGAAGGTGATCCAGCCAACCACCAACGTGGTGCTGGCGACCCATGACTACGCGCTGCCGATCAACGACGACGTGCGGGTGATGCTGCGCGCCAAGCGTTATTGAGGGTTGGCCTAGAAGAAAACAGGCGAACGCCAGGGACGGTGGTGCCGGTTTCGGTGCGCACGGCGCACCCTACAATGGCGCCTCGGTAGGGTGCGCCGTGCGC
>JBLUOL010000395.1:0-924 GCA_048065775.1 Pseudomonas sp. GW6 | reverse complement strand
ACCTTAAACACGGACAACCAACGCCGTGCTGGCCTAGCCTTCTCCGTCCCTCCATCGCAGTAACTAGAAGTACGGGAATATTAACCCGTTTCCCATCGACTACGCATTTCTGCCTCGCCTTAGGGGCCGACTAACCCTGCGTCGATTAACGTTGCGCAGGAAACCTTGGTCTTTCGGCGTGCGAGTTTTTCACTCGCATTGTCGTTACTCATGTCAGCATTCGCACTTCTGATACCTCCAGCAAGCTTCTCAACTCACCTTCACAGGCTTACAGAACGCTCCTCTACCGCTCATCCAAAGGATGAACCCGTAGCTTCGGTGTATGGTTTGAGCCCCGTTACATCTTCCGCGCAGGCCGACTCGACTAGTGAGCTATTACGCTTTCTTTAAAGGATGGCTGCTTCTAAGCCAACCTCCTAGCTGTCTAAGCCTTCCCACATCGTTTCCCACTTAACCATAACTTTGGGACCTTAGCTGACGGTCTGGGTTGTTTCCCTTTTCACGACGGACGTTAGCACCCGCCGTGTGTCTCCCGTGCTGACACTTGCTGGTATTCGGAGTTTGCATCGGTTTGGTAAGTCGGGATGACCCCCTAGCCGAAACAGTGCTCTACCCCCAGCAGTGATACACGAGGCGCTACCTAAATAGCTTTCGAGGAGAACCAGCTATCTCCGAGCTTGATTAGCCTTTCACTCCGATCCACAGGTCATCCGCTAACTTTTCAACGGTAGTCGGTTCGGTCCTCCAGTCAGTGTTACCTAACCTTCAACCTGCCCATGGATAGATCGCCCGGTTTCGGGTCTATACCCAGCGACTAAAGCGCCCTATTAAGACTCGCTTTCGCTACGCCTCCCCTATTCGGTTAAGCTCGCCACTGAATATAAGTCGCTGACCCATTATACAAAAGGTACGCAGTCACCCAAC
>JBLUOL010000394.1:0-927 GCA_048065775.1 Pseudomonas sp. GW6 | reverse complement strand
AAGTGCGCATTCGCCTGCAACGCCGTGGCCAGGGCCTGCGCCTGTTGGTGCGCGACAACGGCCAGGGCACCGCACTGCCACTACGCCCCGGCATCGGTCTGCGCTCGATGCGCGAACGCAGCCGCAGCCTGGGCGGCGAACTGCGCCTGCACAGTCGTCCGCAAGCGGGCTGGGCGCTGTGCTTGAACATTCCCCTGGAGGCAACGTCATGAAAATTCTGCTGGTAGATGACCACGCCGTGGTACGCCAGGGCTACGCCAGCCTACTGCACGCCTTGTTGCCGGACGTGCAACTGCGCGAAGCCTGCGACGGCGAACAGGCCCTGCAGCGGGTGCAGGAAGAGATACCCAACCTGGTCATCATGGATATCGGCCTGCCCGGCATCAGCGGCCTGGAAACCACCCGCCGCCTGCGTCAGCGCCTGCCGCAACTGCGCATCCTGTTCTTCAGCATGCACGACGAACTGCCCCTGGTGCGTCAGGCGTTGGACGCTGGCGCCATCGGCTACCTGACCAAGAACTCCTCACCGGAAGTGCTGGTGGAAGCGGTCAAACGCACCGCCGCCGGCCACGCCTATATCGAACAACCCCTGGCCACCCAGCTTGCTTGCAACCCCACCAGCAGCGACGGCCTCGACCCACGCCTGCGCGAGCTGACCCAGCGCGAATTCGAGATCTTCGTCATGCTCGCCCGCGGCCTGCCACCGAAGCAGATCGCCGAGAAGCTATGCATCAGCACCAAGACCCTGTCCAACTACCAGACCTTGGTAAAGAACAAATTGCAGATCGCCTCGCAGGCGGAGTTGGTGCATTTGGCGATCGACAGTGGGGTGGTGCGGGTGGGGTTGGAGCAATGTCATCAACCTAAGCTGCAGCCCTGCCCAAGGCAAGCCCCCCGAAGCAGCCAGCCGCCATGGCCGTCGGGCGA
>JBLUOL010000393.1:0-930 GCA_048065775.1 Pseudomonas sp. GW6 | reverse complement strand
CCGACACCAGTCGGGTGTTGCCGGTCACCGCCGAGCGGTCGCCGCCGGACTCGCGGATCACCGGCGCGGACTCGCCGGTAATCGCCGCTTCGTTGACCGCCGCGACGCCTTCAATCACCTCGCCGTCGCCGGGGATCAATTCACCGGCCACGACCCGCACCACATCGCCCTTGCGCAGGCTGCTGGCCGGTACGGACTGGAACTGCGCACCGACCTGCTTGCGCGCCATCAGCCCCTGGCTGCCGGACTTCAGGCTGTCGGCGCGGGCCTTGCCACGGCCCTCGGCCAGGGCCTCGGCGAAGTTGGCGAAGAGCACGGTGAACCACAGCCACAGGGCAATCTGCACGCCCAGGGCGGTGCTCACGGCAGGGCTGGGGACAAAGCACAGCACGCTGGTGACCAGCGCCGTCAGCTCCACCACCAGCATCACTGGCGAGCGCACCAACTGGCGCGGGTCGAGCTTGACGAAGGCCTGCTTGAGGGCCGGGCGCCACAGCGCGCCGAGGCCGGTCTGCGGCTGGCTGCTGGACGATTTGGCGCTGCGTTGCGCCGTTACGGGGGCATTCATCACGGTTTCTCCTTCAGAACGCCAGGTGTTCGGCCAGCGGGCCCAGGGCCAGCGCCGGCATGAAGGTCAGGCCACCCACCAGGAGGATGGTCAAGGTCAGCAGCACGACGAACAGCGGCCCATGGGTCGGGAAGCTGTTCTGCCCCTGCGGCGCGGCGCGCTTGGCCGCCAGGCTGCCGGCAATCGCCAGCACCGGCAGGATGTAGCCGAAGCGCCCGAGCAGCATGGCCAGGCCGAGCATCAGGTTGTGGTAGGGGGTGTCGGCGGTGAAGCCGGCGAAAGCCGAGCCGTTGTTGCCGGTGGCCGAGCCGTAGGCATACAGCGCCTGGCTGAAGCCGTGCGGGCCGGGGTTGCCGATGGAC
>JBLUOL010000392.1:0-941 GCA_048065775.1 Pseudomonas sp. GW6 | reverse complement strand
GCGGTGCACCGGACACCAGGCCGGTGGCGATGCCGGGGCCGAAGATGCCCAGCGCCAGCAGCGTCAGCGAGGCCAGCATGATGACCAGCGCGTGGTCGATGGATGGCTCGTCGGGATGCACCTGGAACTCGGCGAACAGGCCCGAGCCGATGCCGACGATCACGGCTAGCACCAGCACCTTGATGCCGGCCGACACCACGTTGCCCAGCACCTTCTCGGCGAGAAAGCTGGTCTTGTTCCACAAGGCGAACGGCACCAGCACGAAGCCGGCGAGCGTGGTCAGCTTGAACTCGATCAGCGTGATGAAAAGCTGGATCGCCAGCACGAAGAAGCACAGGACCACCACCAGCCAGGCCAGGAACATCACCGTGATGGCGTCAAGGTTCACGAACACCTCGGGGAAACCAGCCATCTCGCCGACCTGCTCCAGGATCGGCGTGCCTGCGTCGATGCCGGTCTTCGCCAGCCGGCCCGGTTGCAGGAAGTTCTCCATGCTCAAGGTCGAGCCGGTGGCCGTCAGGCCCAGGCCGGCGAAGGACCGGAAGACGATGCCTGCCAGCCAGTTGAAGTTGCCGATGATGTAGGCGAAGGCACCGACGTAGAGCACCTTGCGCAGCAGCTTGGCGATCACGTCCTCGCCTTGGCCGGTGGCGTGGCTCATGGCCCAGTAGAGGCCGGCGATGGTCATGTCGATGACGATCAGCGTGGCCGTCAGGAACGCCACCTCGCCCTGCAACAGCCCGAACCCGGAGTCGATGTAGCGCGAGAACGTATCCAGAAAGCGGTCGATGATCGTCACGTCGTTCATGGCGTTTCATCTCCAATCGGCTCATCGAAGGTTGGGGGAATGGGCGGCAGCTCCTCCAGCGTTCGGTACTCGTCCGGCCCGGTTTGGCCGGCGAAGAAGCGCCGGCGGAAGGCTTCTGCGGCGGCCAGGCAAG
>JBLUOL010000391.1:0-980 GCA_048065775.1 Pseudomonas sp. GW6 | reverse complement strand
ATGACCTCGACACGCGGCAGGTTGGCCGGCAACGGCTTGCGCTTGCCACGGCGCTTGACCGGCGCAACGATTTCTTCAGCTTCGGCTTCGGCTGGTGCGGCGGACAGCGCTTCGATCAGCTCTTCGGCTTCGTTGAACATGGCCAAGTGCGGCGAGTCGGTATCTTCAGGGCTGCGCTCGGACTTGGGCGAGAACAACTTGTGGCGCAGCAGGGCGACCTGTTCCTGCAATTGCAGAATCAGAGCCTTGAGCAGGACAAGATCAGCCGAGGCTTTTGAATTTGGCTCCGCGATCTGGACTCGACAGCGCAGCTGAACGCGCTTCAGCGCAGCCCCGGAGGGGCAAGCGAAGCGAATAGCCTGGGACGTTGTCCCTGGTGAGAGTCTGCAGGCAATAAAAAACCCAGCACTAGGCTGGGCTTTGAATTTGGCTCCGCGACCTGGACTCGAACCAGGGACCCAATGATTAACAGTCATTTGCTCTACCGACTGAGCTATCGCGGAACAACGGCGCGTATGTTACTGATTAAAAAGGGGAAGTCAACACTTTGCGGTGACTTCTATCTGGCCGCGACGCGTTTGGTTTGGTGGGCGAGGCTTTGGCCGCGACAGCGGTGGTAGAGCGCGGCTGATGCGCAATACCGCTGTCTGGGTATTGGTGTAGAAGCTCGGCCCGGGGCGAAGCGTTTGGTTGTGCGGTGTTCTTGCGATTCGCCGCGAGGCGCGGCTCCTACAGGGGGAGGCGGTGCCTGTGGTGCTTGCGTAGGAGCCCCGCCCCGGGGCGAAGCGTTTGGTTGTGCGGTGTTCTTGCGATTCGCCGCGAGGCGCGGCTCCTACAGGGGGAGGTGGTGCCTGTGGTGCTTGCGTAGGAGCCCCGCCCCGGGGCGAAGCGTTTGGTTGTGCAGTGTTCTTGCGATTCGCCGCGAGGCGCGGCTCCTACAGGGGGAGGTGGTGCCTGTGGTGCTTGCGTAGGAGCCCCGC
>JBLUOL010000390.1:0-985 GCA_048065775.1 Pseudomonas sp. GW6 | reverse complement strand
GCCACCGGCACCGACACCGGCGGCTCGATCCGTCAGCCGGCTGCGCTGACCAACCTCACCGGCATCAAGCCGACCTACGGCCGCGTCTCGCGCTGGGGCATGATCGCCTACGCCTCCAGCCTCGACCAGGGCGGTCCGCTGGCCCGTACCGCCGAGGATTGCGCCCTGCTGCTCGGCGCCATGGCTGGTTTCGATGCTAAGGATTCGACCAGCGTCGATCAGCCGGTCGATGACTACCTCGCGGCGCTGGCCCAGCCGCTGGCCGGCCTGCGCATCGGCCTGCCGAAGGAATACTTCGGCGCCGGCCTCGATGCACGCATCGGTGAGAAAGTCATGGCCGTAGTCGAAGAGCTGAAAAAGCTCGGCGCCACCGTCAAAGACATCTCGCTGCCGAATATGCAGCACGCGATCCCCGCCTACTACGTGATCGCACCGGCCGAGGCCAGCTCCAACCTGTCGCGTTTCGACGGTGTGCGTTTCGGCTATCGCTGCGAGAACCCGAAAGACCTGCAGGACCTGTACAAGCGCTCGCGCGGCGAAGGCTTCGGTGCCGAGGTCAAACGGCGCATCATGGTCGGCACCTACGCGCTGTCCGCCGGCTACTACGACGCCTACTACATCAAGGCCCAGCAGATTCGCCGGCTGATCAAGAACGACTTCGTCGCCGCCTTCAAGGACGTCGACGTGATCCTCGGCCCGACCACGCCGAACCTGGCCTGGAAGCTCGGCGAGAAGAACGCCGACCCGGTGTCCGCCTACCTGGAAGACATCTACACCATCACCGCCAACCTGGCCGGCATCCCCGGCCTGTCGATGCCAGCCGGCTTCGTCGATGGCCTGCCGGTGGGTGTGCAGTTGCTCGGCAACTACTTCGAGGAAGGTCGTCTGCTCAACGTCGCGCACCAGTATCAACAGGTCAGCGACTGGCATAAACAAGCACCCAAAGGCTTCTAAGGCAAAGGCCAGCCCCCTGTAGGAGCCCGCT
>JBLUOL010000389.1:0-1013 GCA_048065775.1 Pseudomonas sp. GW6 | reverse complement strand
CTGCACTCGCGGTGGCTGCTCGGTGGCGAGGCGCCTTGGCGTCTGGCCTTGCAGCGCGAGGATTGGCCGGTGCTGGCAGGGCGCTGCCCCACGCCGCATATCGCCAGTGCGCCAGCTGGGCAGGTGCTGCCCGAGCCGGTGGATGAGGTGCATCTGCTGGAGGACGCGCATCAATGGCTGGTGCGTCAGGGCAATGGCGTCGATCTGGCTCAGGGGGAGTTCGCCCTGCGCCAGAGTGGCGACAGCTGGCGGCGTTGGCGCCCGCTGGCGGGGGTGTTGGCACTGTGCCTCGTGCTGCAGTGGGGCTTCAATTTCGCGCAGGGCTGGTACCTGCAGCGCGAAGCCGATGCTTATGCCGCGTCCAGCGAGGCGCTGTACCGCGAGTTGTTTCCTCAGGACAGCAAGCTGATCAACCTGCGTGCGCAGTTCGATCAACATCTGGCGCAGTCCACGGGCGGCGATAGTCCGGTGCTGGGCCTGCTGGCCGAAGTAGCGGCGGCGCTGCAGGCCGATGGCGCAGCGCTGGTGCAGGTCAATCAGCTCGATTACAGCGCGACTCGTGGCGATCTGTCGTTGCAATTGCAGGCGCCGGGTTTTGCCGAGCTGGAGCGTTTGCGTGAGCGTCTGGAGGAATCCGGCCTGTCGGTGCAGATGGGCTCGGCCAGCCGTGAAGCCGAGGGCGTCAGTGCACGCGTGGTGATAGGAGGATGATGGGCATGTCGAGGACGGGTTTGAGCGAAAGTCTGCAACTGCACTGGCAGCGCTCACCGCTGGCGCAACGCTGGCAAACGCTGCCGGCACGTGATCGTCTGGCACTCGTGGCGCTGAGCGTTTTCCTGCTGTTGGTGCTGTTCTATCTGGCGTTGTGGCAGCCGGTGCAGCGTCAGGCTCAGGCCGCGCGTGCCGCGTTCGAAGAGCAGCGCGCCCTGTACGCCTATATGCAGAGCCGCGCGCCACAGGTGCAGGGGCGCGACCTGCAGCCACGCGCCAGCCTCGACCCGGCGCGCCTGCAG
>JBLUOL010000388.1:0-1038 GCA_048065775.1 Pseudomonas sp. GW6 | reverse complement strand
ACTGGCTGGCGGAGGTTCGCCGGGGCGGCGACCCCGGCGGCGCCAAGGCCGAGGCGCGCAAGGCGCCCACGGTCGAAGCGCTGTGCAAGAAGTTCATGGAGGACTACTCCAAGAAGCGCAACAAGCCCAGCACACAGCGCGGCTATCAGGCGGTCATCGACCGCTGCATCGTCCCGCTGATCGGCCGCAAGAAGGTGCAGGACGTGAAGCGGCCCGACATTGCCGGGCTGATGGAGAAGCTGGCCTACAAGCCGGCCGAGGCGAACAACGCCTTCGGCGTGCTGCGCAAGATGTTCAACCTGGCCGAAGTGTGGGGCTACCGCCCGGACGGCACGAACCCGTGCCGCCACGTCCCGATGTACCCGCCCGGCGAGGAAACCCGGCTCATCGTGGACGACGAGCTGGCGCTGATCTTCCGCCAGTTGGAGAAGCTGGAGGCGGAAGGACTGGAGAACTACGTCATTCCGCTGGCGATTCGCCTGCAATTCGAGTTCGCCGGCCGCCGCTCCGAAATCTGCATGCTCGAATGGGATTGGGTCGATCTGGAGAACCGGCGCGTGGTCTGGCCCGACAGCAAGACCGGCGGCCTCTCCAAGCCCATGAGCGCGGAAGCCTATCGGCTGTTTTCGACGGCGCCGCGCCGTGAAGGTTGCCCCTATGTCCTGCCGTCGCCCAACGACCCGACCAAGCACCTGACGTTTGGCGAGCACTATGGCGGTTGGAAGCGCGTGCTCAAGGCCGCCGGCGTCCCGCACGTCGGCACGCACGGCATCCGCCACCGCTCCACGACCGACATTGCCAATTCTGGCGTGCCGACCAAAGTGGGCATGAAGCTGACGGGGCATAAGACCGTGGCGATGTTCATGCACTACGTCCACACCGAGGACAAGCCGGTGCGCGATGCGGCCGAGTTGGTGGCGAGCCGGCGCCAGGCCATCACGGGCGCGCGGCAGCCCCAGGAGGCCATCGCATGAACAGGCGCAAGGCATCCGTTCCTTCGCCCGCAGCGCCTTCGGCGCTGCTGGGCGACATCCGGGC
>JBLUOL010000387.1:0-1056 GCA_048065775.1 Pseudomonas sp. GW6 | reverse complement strand
CTGTACCGCGCCGGCCAGCCGCTTGTGGTGCTGTGCGCCGCCGGTATCGTTATCCGTAGCCTCGCCGCGCTGCTGGCGGAAAAGGGCGCCGAGCCGCCGGTGCTGGCCCTGGCCGAGGACGGCAGCGCCGTAGTACCGCTGCTCGGTGGCCTGGCCGGGGTCAACCGCCTGGCCCGCGAGATCGCCGTGCACCTGGGTGTAACGCCAGCCATCACCACCAGCGGCGAACTGCGCTTCGGCACCTGCCTGCTGGAGCCGCCAGCCGGTTATGCCCTGGCCGACCTGCAGCAAGGCAAGCGTTTCGTCAGCGACCTGCTCGGCGGCGAGACGGTACGCATCGAAGGCCAGGCGCCCTGGCTGGACGATGCGCAACTGCCTGTGGATAACGCCGCCAGCCGGGTTATCCACATCACCGCACAGGCGCGCCCGGCGCAACCGGACGAACTGCTGATTCACCCACGCTGCGCCGCCGCGCTGATCGAACGCCCCGGCGCCGACATACCGGCTCGCCTGCAGCAGGCGCTGAGCGATGCCAACCTGGCGCCGCAAGCGCTGGCCGTTCTGCTCGCGGACAAAGCCTGGATGGCCAACGCCGACCTGCACGCAGCGGCACGCGAACTAAACCTTCCGCTGCGCTTTATCCACAGCACCACCGAGCTGCCGCCCGAGCACCTTGAAGGCGACGGCCTGCGCCTGCTGCTGGGTGAACAGCCGCTGGATATCGAACGCCTCGGCCAGCGCCGTGGCCGCCTCAGCGTGGTTGGCCTCGGCCCCGGTGCCACCGAACACATGACCCCTGCCGTGCGCCGTGCCCTCGACGAGGCCGAAGACCTACTCGGCTACGACACCTACGTGAAAATGGCCGGCCCGCTACGCGCCGATCAATGCCTGCATCCCAGCGACAACCGCGAGGAATTGCAGCGCGCTGCCCACGCCTTCGAACTGGCCGCCGCTGGCCGCCGGGTGGTGATGATTTCCTCGGGCGACCCCGGCGTGTTCGCCATGGCCGCCGCCGTGATGGAGGCGCTGGAAAGCCCGCAGAGCGAGGCCTGGCAC
>JBLUOL010000386.1:0-1072 GCA_048065775.1 Pseudomonas sp. GW6 | reverse complement strand
AGTACGCCGATGCGCCACCCTCGCGGCCGGATGACTGGAGCGGCCTGGCGATTCCTGCCGTGCCCGACGCCCCTGCAACGACATCCGCCGATGGCCTGGGCACCGCCGACGACGGCGGCCCACGTCGCCAGCCCGAGCTATCCGAAGTCGCCGAATACAGCCCCGAGCCGCAGCACGCAGGCAACGACCTGGCGCTGCTCGATGACGACGACGACCTGCCGCTGCCGCTTCCCGGCCAGCTCGACCCGGCCATGCAGCGCACGGCCCGGCTGGCATCGCTGAATCCCAACGACGGAATCGAACTATGAGCCAGTACCGCCTCAACCTGTTCATCCAGCCCGAACATGCCAAGCGCCTCGAAGAACTGGCCGCCAAGAAAGGCGTCTCGAAATCCAGCATCGTTGCCGCCGCCCTGGCGTCCTGGCTATCGCCGGATGCCGGCGACCAGCGCGAGGCGGCCATCGCCAGGCGGCTGGATCGCCTGTCGCGCCAGGCCGAACGCCTGGAGCGCGACCAGAACATCGAAATCGAAACGCTGGCGCTGTTCATCCGCTACTTCCTGACCGTCAGCACGCCGATTCCCGAAGCCCATCAGGACGCGGCCCGCGCGCAGGGCAAGGCGCGCTTCGAGCAGTTCGTGGAACAGCTTGGCCGCCACCTGCTGCGCGGCCGCAGCTTGGTGCGCGACGTGGTGGAAGAACTGCACCCTGACCCGGTGCGGATGGAGGATGCGGCGGCGCTGGCCGAGGCGCGGGAGCGTGCGTCATGAGCGCCGCACCGAAGTCATCCACCGCCGCTGCTCTGGATCGCCGCATCCAGATGCTGCGCACGGCAATGGGGCCGCTGATCGCCACCGCGCTGGAAGACCCCGACGTGGTGGAAATCATGCTCAACCCCGACCGCACCCTATGGGTGGATCGGCTGTCGTCGGGCCGCGCCCCGCTGGGCGTCGAACTGTCCGAGGCCGATGGCGAACGCATCATCCGCCTGGTGGCCGCGCATGTCGGTGCGGAAGTGCATCGCGGCCAGCCGCTGCTGACCGCCGAGTTGCCGGAAACCGGCGAACGCTTCG
>JBLUOL010000385.1:0-1098 GCA_048065775.1 Pseudomonas sp. GW6 | reverse complement strand
AATTATCCATAAATATCATATAATTAGCGCTCAAATCAGTGCATGGGAGAAGCCCTTTTGACTACCTATACCGCATCGCTTGACACCGCCAGCCAAACCCTGGCTTGAAAATTGTACAAAAAATAACCAGCCCGCTCGATTGTCCCGCCTTCATCGCCGCCCACCGCCAGAATCCTCAAGACTTTACCCGCCGACGCCAGCTCACCTTCAAGAACCTCGTCCTGTTCCTGCTCAATCAGCCGCGCACGGCCCTGCAAACCGAACTCGATCAGTTCTATCGCGTACTCAATCAGGCGTCGACTGAGACGCAAATGGTCACTGCGCAGGCCTTCTGCAAAGCGCGCAAAAAGCTCAACCCCGAGGTATTTGAAAGTCTCAATCGCCTCCTGCAGCAACAAATTGACTGCTTCGGGCTGCGTCAGAAGTGGCGTGGGCTGAGGGTGCTCGCGGTGGATGGCTCGACCGTGCATTTACCCCTGGAGTCGACCATGGCGACCTTCTTTGGCAGTCACTCTGGCTTTCCCATGGCTCGCTTGTCCACACTCTACGAAGTCGCTGACGGTCAAACCTTGCATAGCCTGATCGTGCCCCTGACCGTCGGCGAGCGCGACTGTGCCCATCTGCACCTTGAGCACCTGCCGGCTGACAGCCTGACGCTGTTTGACCGTGGTTACCCTGGGCACTGGTTATTCGCGCTGTTCGCGCAGCAACAGCGGCACTTTCTGATGCGCCTGCCCTGTGGCTATAACGCCCAGGTCAAAGCGTTTCTACACTCTGGCCAAGTTGAAGACACACAGCTTTTCGTGGCCAACCATCCTGAAGCACGTCTGTTCTGCTCCGAGGCTGGCGTTGATCCTGCCAGCCAGATCGAGCTGAGACTGATCCGGGTCGAGTTGGCCAACGGCGAAAGCGAAGTATTGCTGACCTCGCTGCTGGATCGAGAAGCCTTTCCCGCTGAGGTGTTTGCCGAGCTTTACCACCGCCGCTGGGGCATCGAAACCGATTTCCGTCGCCTCAAACAAACCCTGACGCTGGACAACTTCAGCGGCCGCAGCGTGACCGCTGTAAAGCAGGACTTTCATGCCGCTCAACTGTTGA
>JBLUOL010000384.1:0-1099 GCA_048065775.1 Pseudomonas sp. GW6 | reverse complement strand
GGGCGGCCGCGCAGCGCGCATGGTGGCCGCCACCACGGCGGCGGGGCGCTTCATGGCCAAGGCCGACGGACCGCGAATCGGGTTCGTGGAGGATTCCGGCTGGGACACCCACGCCAACGAAGCCGCGATCCTGAAGAACAAGCTGTCCGAGCTCGACGTGGGACTGCGGGCCTTCCACGAGGCCGCGCAGCCGATCTGGGACCGCACGGTGGTGGTCGTGGTGAGCGAGTTTGGCCGGACCGCCAAAGTCAACGGCAGCGGGGGGACCGACCATGGAACGGGAGGGCTGGCCTTGCTGGCCGGCGGGGCGGTTCGCGGGGGGCATATTGCCGGGCAGTGGCCTGGACTGGCTCCGGGCGATCTCAACGAAGGTCGGGACGTGCGCGTGACGACGGACATGAGGGCCTTGTTCAAGGGCGTGCTTGCCGGGCACCTGCGGCTGGACATGAGAACACTGGACACGGCGGTGTTCCCGGATAGCGGCAAGGTGCGCCCGATGGATGGGTTGCTGGTTTAGCACTCGAACCGTCGAGTCCAGGTCGCCGAAGATGCCGATCGGCGGGCGTTGCTGGAAAATCCCTCGACTACTTTGCTACTCCTGCCAGCCGCCACCAACCGCCTTGAAAAGCGCCACCGCATCCTGGGCCAATGCGCCTTGCGCGCTCAGCGCGGTCTGTTGCGCATCGAGCATGCTCAACGTCTCCACCAGCACGTCGCGCTCGCTCGCCGTGCCCAGCATCTGCTCGCGTTGCTTGCGCTGCCAGACTTCCTGGCGGTCGAAGGTCGCACGCGCCGCGTATGCGGCCTGGCGTTGCTGATAACCATAGTCCGACAGCGCATCCTCGGTTTCCTGTAGTGCGCCCAGCACGCTCTGACGGTACTGGGCAACGGTAGCCTCGTAGCCGGCGCGCGCCTGCGCCGTTTGCGATCGACGCGCACCACCGTCGAACACCGTGCCCAGCAGTTGCGCGCCGAGCGACCAGGTTCGCAGCGGCGCATCGAGCAGATCGTCGACGCTGCCGCCGACATAGCCACCGTTGGCCGACAACCCCAGGCTCGGGAAATACGCGGCCTGCGCGGCTCCCACCTGCGCATTGGC
>JBLUOL010000383.1:0-1110 GCA_048065775.1 Pseudomonas sp. GW6 | reverse complement strand
ACGCCGATCCTCCGGGCAGTGCTGCCAGCGCTGCAGGCTGCGCAGCGACAGGCCCAGTTCGGCGCAGGCCTGCGCCCGCCGCGCTCCCGCCGCCACGGCGTCCTCGATCAACTGCAGCGTTTCACGGCGATCCGGGGCGCTGATCATTCGTCCTCGTCCTTCCCCCAGAGCGCCTCGGCTTTTTTTCGCAACACCAGCAGAGCCGCGGTTTCTGCCAGCGCCGCATCCTTGCGCCGCAGTTCACGCTCCAGCTGCTTGATGCGCTTCTTCGCGGCCTTTTCCTCTTCGCGTTCGCGCCGGGTCTTGCTCGGCTGAGCCAGGCTGTTGGCCTGCTCGCAGGCTTCGCGCCAGGCGTTGATCTGCTCGACATACAGGCCTTTGCGCCGGCAGTACTCCGCCAGCTCAGCCGCATTGAGGCTGGCGCTTTCCAGCACCACCCGAAACTTGTCCAGGCTCGACCACTGGTCGGCCTGCTGTCCATCTCCCGGCACCACTGCTCCCGCTGCTCTGGCCTGTTTGCGCCAAGCATACAGGGTGGCATCAGTAATGCCTGTCGCTTCCACCAGCTCCGGCACCGTCCGGTTCAAGGGCGGCATCATCTGCCGCACCACCCACTCCCGATGCTCTATCGAATAACGCGCCACACGGCTCTCACTTACGCCCACCGACCAAGACTCATCGAATCAACTCACACGACAACTATCCTGACGCGGCGGGGAGCGGAAAGTACAAGGCAGATTTTTTTCATGATGATGCTCCTAAGTTGTCGTCAGTAAAGTTGGCTTCTAATGTTTCTTCCGGTAGGAAGTCTTTGTCCGGGTTGTAGTCCGGCTTGAGGAAACTGCCCAGCGCTTCCAGGTCAGCCGGGCTCAGAGTGCCGGCGGCCTGCTTCAGGCGCAGGTTATTGAGGATGTAGTCGTAACGTGCGTCGTTGTAATTGCGCACGGCGCTGTAAAGCTGACGCTGGGCGTCGAGCACGTCGACGATATTGCGGGTACCGACCTGATAGCCGATCTCGGTGGCCTCCAGCGCGCTCTGGTTGGAGATGATCGACTGGCGCCGCGCCTGCACGGTCTCCACATCGGTGTTCACCGCACGGAACAGGTTGCG
>JBLUOL010000382.1:0-1111 GCA_048065775.1 Pseudomonas sp. GW6 | reverse complement strand
TCAGCGACGAGCCGCCGCAGGCGCTGGTGGAGGCGATGGCAAGAACCTGGCTCGCTTCCGGCGGCGACCTGGCGCAGGTATATGCCGCGTTGATCCGCCATCCGGCCGCCTGGGGCGAGTCGGCACGCAAGTTCAAGACGCCCGACGACTATCTGCTGTCGGCTGTGCGCGCCGGCGGCGTGCTGGACAGCTCCCGCCCGCAGGCCCTGTACACCTTGCTGGACAGGATGGGACAACCGCCGTTCACCCCGCGCTCGCCCGCCGGCTTCGCCGACGAGGCCGCACAGTGGAACGGTCCGGATGCGCTCTGGAAGCGGATCCAGAGTGCGCAGGCGCTGGCCGAGGCCGTACCGGAGGATCGGCTCGATCCGGAAGGTACCGCCCGCGCCATCTTCGCCGACACGCTGGACGAAGAAACGCGGTCCGCCCTGCGCCGGGCCGAGTCGCCGCGTGACGGCCTCGCCCTCCTGTTCGCCAGCCCCGCCTTCCAGTGGAGGATCTGACCATGACGCTGACCCGACGCATGTTCCTGGGCGCTGCCGGCGCGGTGACCACGTTGACCCTGTGGCCGTGGCAGGGCCAGGCCCGGACAGCGGGCGATACCCGGCTGCTGGTCGTGCTTTTGCGCGGAGGACTGGATGGACTGCATACGCTGATTCCCCGCGACGATCCCCAATACCGCAGCCTGCGCGGCAGCCTGGTTCCCGACGATGCACCGGCGCTGGATGGCAGCTTCGCGCTGCATCCGTCGCTGTCCTTCGCGCACGATCTTTATCGGCGCAAGCAGCTGCTGCCGGTGGTGGCGGTGGCCCCTCCGTATCAGGAGCGTTCGCATTTCGACGCCCAGAACTGCCTGGAGAATGGCACCGGTCGCCCCAGTGGCGCCGGGACCGGCTGGCTCAACCGCTGTGCCGGCGCAATGGCCGATGGCGAGGCATTGGCCATCGGCAGCGTGATGCCGCTGATCATGCGTGGCCCGGGGGACGCCGCGACCTGGTCGCCGCCCCTGCCGGAGGACGTCAATCCGATCCTGTTGCAGCGGCTCGAGCCCCTCTATTCGCATGACGCGGCGCTATCCGCCAGTTTTTCCCGGGCAATGGCCACCCAGGGA
>JBLUOL010000381.1:0-1130 GCA_048065775.1 Pseudomonas sp. GW6 | reverse complement strand
CGGCTCGGTGCGCGATCAGGTGCTTGGCACCCGGGTGATCACCGGCCAGGGCAAGCTGTTGCGCTTTGGCGGCGAGGTGATGAGGAACGTCGCCGGCTACGACCTGTCGCGCCTGATGGCCGGCAGCTTCGGCTGCCTCGGCCTGCTCGCCGAAGTTTCGCTCAAGGTGCTGCCCAAGCCGCGCCAGGTGCTCAGCCTGCGTCTGGAAGTGGAAGCCCTGCAGGCCCTCAACAAGCTCGCCGAATGGGGCCAGCAGCCGCTGCCGATCAGCGCCGCCAGCCACGACGGCGCGGCGCTGCACCTGCGCCTGGAGGGTGGCGAAGGCTCGGTTCAGGCCGCGCGCCAACGCCTCGGTGGCGAAGAGATCGACAACGGCTACTGGCATGAACTGCGCGAACAGCGCCTACCGTTCTTCAGCGCCAGCGGCACACTGTGGCGTCTGTCGCTGCCAGCCAACAGTGGTCTGCTCGACCTGCCCGGTCGCCAGATGATCGACTGGGGCGGCGCGCAACGCTGGCTGATAACCGACGCCGATGGCGAGCTGATCCAGCGCGTGACGACCAAGCTCGGCGGCCACGCCACCTGCTTTGCTGCCGGCCAGGCACAACCTTTCCAGCCGCTGGCGGCACCGCTGCTGCGCTACCAGTGCCAGTTGAAGAACCAGCTCGACCCCCAGGGTATTTTCAACCCTGGCCGCATGTACGCCGAGGTATAAGACGTGCAGACCAATTTGAGTGAACAGGCCAAGCGCCTGCCGCGCGCCGAGGAAGCCGAACGCATCCTGCGCTCCTGCGTGCATTGCGGCTTCTGCAACGCCACCTGCCCGACCTATCAGTTGCTCGGCGACGAGCTGGACGGCCCGCGTGGGCGCATCTACCTGATCAAGCAGATGCTCGAAGGCAACGAAGTCACGGCCAAGACCCAGGAGCACCTGGATCGCTGCCTGACCTGCCGCAACTGCGAAACCACCTGCCCATCCGGCGTGCAGTACCACAACCTGCTGGATATCGGCCGCGAAGTGGTCGAGCAGGCGGTGCCGCGGCCACTGAACGAACGCCTGCTGCGCCAGGGCCTGCGCGCCGTGGTGCCGCATCCGGCGCTGTTCAAGGCGCTGACCCAGACTGGCCTGG
>JBLUOL010000380.1:0-1151 GCA_048065775.1 Pseudomonas sp. GW6 | reverse complement strand
CCTGCCCGGCATCGCCCTGCGCAGCGACGGCGGCGACGCGCTGGCCAGCCAGCCCTGGCTCAATATCAACAACCTGGGGCGCATGGCCGATGTGATCGCCGCCGACCTGGGCCGCCTGGCGCCGGAGGCCAAACCGCAGATCGAGGCCAACCTGGCGACGCTCAAGCAGCGCCTGCTCAAGCTCAGCGCCGCCAGCGAAAGCCGCCTGGCCGAGCTGGACAACCTCGGCGTGGCCAGCCTGTCGGATCACTTCGACTACCTGATCGACGGCCTCAACCTCGACCGCATCGAGCTGAGCGTCGCGAAGGACGCCGAATGGACGGCCGAAAACCTGGCGCAACTGAGCGCCAGCCTGCGGGACAACGAGGTCGCCGCCGTGCTCGCCCCACGCCAGCCCCCGGCGGAGCTGGCCAAGGCGATCAGCGACGGCGGCAGCCGCCTGGTGCTGATCGAAGACAATCAGGACACCCCCATCGCCGGGCTGGAAGCGGCCATCGGCCAGGTGCTGGACGCCCTGTCGCCCTGAGCGAAGCTCAACGTCTCTGCCCGGGGCCTGGGTAGCCCGGATGAAATCCGGGAATGCCAACAATGCCGCGCCCCGGATTGCATCCGGGCTACGAGCGCGCGCGGCAGCCGCTTGAGCAGCGCCTCATCCAGATCGGACCAGCACCCGAACCTATTTTCGACGAGTGCAGCGCGCTCTGGACAGGCCCTTATAGCTCGGTAGCGTCCTCGTCGCCATCCACTGCGCCCTGCTCAAGGGCGCTCAGTTCCAGCAGTTCTTCCTGATAATCATCCATTACTCGACTCTCCCGTATGAACCGTTCAACGACGAAACAAGATGCATGCCCATCAGGCTAGAACGGTGGGATGAAGGCAATATGACGAAAAGTCGCGGACAGGTGAAATGGCCATCGACACTAACGAGGACCAGGCGCTGTCTGCACAGGAGAGGATTTAGCCACGATGACAAGCACACAAAGCTCGCCGCTCGAGCACCTGCCTCAAAGAAGTAGATGCACAAACGACGACCAATAAAAAACCCGCTGATCTCGCGATCAGCGGGCTTCGTATATGGCGCAGCGGACGGGACTCGAACCCGCGACCCCCGGCGTGACAGGCCGGTATTCTAACCGACTGAACTACCGCTG
>JBLUOL010000379.1:0-1161 GCA_048065775.1 Pseudomonas sp. GW6 | reverse complement strand
CCCAGCGGGGCCAGTTCCAGCGCGGCGCTGCGGATGAATCCGTTGACCCCGGCCTTGGACGCGGCGTAGTGGCTCAGCCCCGGATAGGCTACCCGCGGGCCGGTGACCGAGGAGGTGACCAGCACGTTGCCGCCACCCTGGCGGGTGAATAGCGGCAGGGCGGCCTGGCTCAGCCAGAACAGCGCGCTGAGGTTGACCGCCAGGGTGCGCTCGAGGATCTGCGGGGTGATCTCGGCGAACGGCGTCAGCGGAAAGTAGCCGGCGTTGTGCACCAGCACGTCCAGGCGCGGCAGGTCGGCCAGCAGCGCACCGATGGCGTCGCGGTCGGCCAGGTCGATACCTCTTGCCTCGACGCTCAGGCCGCGGGCGTTGAGCTCGTCAGCCAGGGCCTGGGCGTTGTCCAGGCGCAGGTCGGCGATCAGCACGCGTGCGCCGCTGAGGGCGAAGGCCTCGACGATGCCCCGGCCAATGCCCTGGGCGCCGCCGGTGACCAGCACGGTCTGCCCGGCATAGTCGAAATGGCTGGCCATCAGGCACCTCCCAGGCGGGTGTAGGCGAGAGTCGGCACGTCGACCACGGTGGAGCCACCGTCAGCGACGATGGCGGCGCCGGTGATGATCGAGGCCTCGGCGCTGATCAAAAAGCGGCAGACGTTGGCGATTTCTTCGGCACTGGCGGCGCGGCGCAGTGGCACGTCGGCGGTGACCCGTGCATAGGCGCCATCGAGATTGTCGCCGTAGTGCTGCATCAGCGGCTGCATCTCCTCGTCGGCCATTGGCGTGCGTACCCAGCCGGGGCACACGCAATTGACCCGCACGCCTTGCGGGCCGTAGTCACGTGCCAGCGAGCGATTGAGGCCGAGCAGCGCGTGCTTGGCGGTGGTGTAGCCACAGACTTCCGGGCCGGCGGCCAGCGAGGCGATGGAGCCGAGCAGGACGATGCTGCCGCGCCGCTCGATCAGCAGTGGCAGGCAGGCGCGAGCGCTGTAGAAGGCGCTGTCGAGGTTGCTGCGCATGGCCGACTGCCAGCCCACATCGCTGGTTTCGGTGGCCGTACCCAAGCCGTGCCCGCCGGCGCAGGCGAGCAGGGCGTCGATGCCGCCGAAGCGGTCGCGGATGGCGGCGATGAAACTATCCCAGGTGGTGCTGTCGGCAGCATCGC
>JBLUOL010000378.1:0-1184 GCA_048065775.1 Pseudomonas sp. GW6 | reverse complement strand
AGGAGCGAGCTCTGCTCGCGAAGCTTTTGCCGTTTGCCAGGGTTCGCGAGCAGAGCTCGCTCCTACGGATTAGCACGCTGCCGGTCAGGGCTTGGCCCTGCCCAACAAGCGGTGGATGAAGAAAGCGACATCCACCCTACAACTGATCACGAAGACACGAACACGAGGTATGCCATGCAACACAAAGCCGTACTCAGCCAGAACGAAGTCGCCCAGATCATCGAGGCGGCCCGCAGCGAAGCGCAGCAACAGGGCTGGGCCGTGGCCATCGCCGTGGTCGACGATGGCGGTCATCCGCTGGCCCTGGAACGCCTCGACGGCTGCGCGCCGATCGGCGCCTATATCGCCACCGAGAAAGCGCGCAGCGCCGCCATCGGTCGCCGCGAAACCAAGGGTTACGAGGACATGGTCAATGGCGGGCGCAACGCCTTCCTCAGCGCGCCGCTGATTACCTCGCTTGAGGGTGGCGTGCCGGTGCTGGTGGATGGCCAGGTGGTGGGTGCCGTGGGCGTGTCCGGGGTCAAGGCCGAGCAGGATGCGCAGGTGGCCAAGGCGGGTATTGCGGCGCTGTAAGCGCTGACGCACGCGCCCAGCGGCGAAATGGATCTGAAGAGCTTCGCCCCGGGGCGGGGCTCCTACAACACATTGATTGACCCGCTCCACCATGGGCGGATGCAGACAGGAGAACAGAAAAATGACCGAACGCGTGCAATGTCAGCGCCTGCTGGTAGCCGCCGAGCTCAAGCAATTCATCGAAAGCGAAGTGCTGCCGGGCAGCGGTGTCGAGGCTGCGGCCTTCTGGAGTGGTTTTGACGCGCTGGTGCATGACCTGGCACCACGCAACCGTGCCCTGTTGGCCGAGCGCGACCGTCTGCAGACCGAACTGGATGCCTGGCATCGCGCCAACCCCGGTCCGATCCGCGACATGAACGCTTACCGCGCCTTCCTCGGCGCCATCGGCTATCTGCTGCCGCAGCCGGAGAAGGTCAAGGCGACCACCGCCAACGTCGACAGCGAAATCGCTACCCAGGCTGGCCCGCAGTTGGTGGTGCCGGTGATGAATGCGCGCTATGCACTGAACGCCGCCAATGCCCGTTGGGGCTCGCTGTACGACGCCCTGTATGGCACCGACGCGATCAGCGAAGAAGGCGGCGCCAGCAAAGGCCCCGGCTATAACGAAGTAC
>JBLUOL010000377.1:0-1186 GCA_048065775.1 Pseudomonas sp. GW6 | reverse complement strand
CTCGCGCCTGATCGCCGCCGACGCGCAGCAGCGCCCGGCCTTTATCGGGGCGGTGAACAACCTGGCTCAAGGCAGCCTGGTACCCGCGCCGGGCGGGGTATTGATTCGCGATGAACGCGGCGAAGTGATCGGCGCCGTCGGCATCACCGGCGACACCTCGGATATCGACGAGCAGTGTGCGCTCAGCGCCCTGGAGTCGCTGGGCCTGCAGGCCGACGCGGGGGCGTAGGTAGGTCGTAACCTACATGGATCAATGACGCTTCTGCCTGCCCTGCAGGCGGCAGAAGCGTACGACCGTCTCCAGCGCGAACTCCCGTTCTTCCCCGGACAGGGTCTCGAGCATGGCCAGCAGGGCGGCGGACTCGCCATTGGTCGTCTGCGGTTCGGCGCTTTCGGCGAAGAACTGGCTGAAGGACACGCCGAATATCTCGCACAGGCGCTGGATGGTAAGCAGCGAGGGCAGGCTGACGCCGCGCTCGAAGCGGGAGATGGTGATCGGGTCGACATCCAGGGCCAGTGACAGCTGCTCCTGCGTGATACCCATGGCGGCGCGGTGGCGGGCGATGATCTTTCCGACTGTTGCTGCGAGTTCCTGGCGCACGGGTAAACCTAAATTGTCATGTCGAGATCCATGCGCGAAATGATTAAGCGTTCACACCCTGCCCGTTAGGCTCTAATTTGTTTAGCTATACAAATGATCTAATATGCCTAGTGTCATGTCGCAATCACCTGGGCAAGGGTCGTGGGGAGCGTGAAACGGCCCGAGCGGAGCGGGGGATTGGAGCATGGCGCCGAATGGCCAAGCGGGACCTCCCGCATCTCTTATCCAGGGATCGATATATGCAAAGAAGAATCATCATGGGCCTGCTTGCGAGCAGCACGCTGCTCGGTGGCTGCGCGCATTACGCGCAGGCGCCGCAGCCGTCCAACTTTCCGACCCAGGAGCAGCAGCACGTCCAGGCGGCGTCGCACTGGCAACTGATCGCCGGCGACAGCGCCCGCCAGTTGATGGCGGCGATGCCGGAAAAACACCCGCTGCATGTGGTGCGCAAGGGCAGCGAAAGCCCGTTCGAGGAGGCGTTCACCGCGCAACTGGTCACCGAGCTGACCCGCGCCGGCTATCCGGTGATGAAGAGTGCGGAGCGCCCCGGCACCCTGCTGGTCGAGCTCAGCGCCCAGCCCGTGC
>JBLUOL010000376.1:0-1187 GCA_048065775.1 Pseudomonas sp. GW6 | reverse complement strand
AACTGCACTTTCACCCGGCCATATTGGTCGCAGTGGATTTCCTCGCCAGCCGGGCCGGTGACCACGGCGGTCTGGCTACCCAGCACCTTGGGTTTGCGATGTTCGAGCGCGGGGCGGTAGGGGATGTCCCAGGGCGTGGCGGTGAAGCGGTTGCGGTAGCCCTGCTGGAAGCCATCGCCGGGCTGGGTGTTGCTGGTGACCGACTCTTCCAGCACCTGCGGCTGCTTGCCTTCGTGAATCACTTCATCGAGTAGCCACAGGTCGTTCCATTGCTGGCGCGGGTGGCCGGCCAGGGCGAGGAAGTGGCCGCTGATCAGGTACGCATCGCTCTTGCCTTCGGCCAATTCGTAGTCGCTGCGCAGGCGCTCCAGGCTGCGTTTGGCCAGGTGCTTGCCGCGTGTGCGGTCGGTAAAGCGGCCAGGGTAGTCGTAGACTTCCAGCACCGGGCTGAACTCGCTGCGGTAGTCCGCCTCCATCTGCAGCTTGGGCTGCTCAAAGTCATAGTCGCGCCAGGTGGCGTGGGTGCTGCGGGTTTCCAGGCGCACACCAAAGGCGCGCACCACTTCGTGGTCAGCGGACAGGCCGCTGCCTTGCTGGTAATTCAGCGGCTCGAGCTTGGGGAAGACGCTGGCGTCGTCGCCGAACACCAGCACATGACCGTCCTCGCTGTGCTGGAAGTGGAAGCTTATGCCTTCCTCTTCGCAAAGCCTTTGCAAGAAGCGCAGGTCACTCTCGTCGTACTGAGTGCAGTACACCCGCTCGGGATAGACATAGGGGCCGAACTGGAAGCGGTAGTCGGAGCCATCGAGCAGGCCGTGTTCTTCGAGCACGGTGGCGATTATCTGCGGCGCGGTCATGTGCTGGAAGATGCGCTGATCGAAGCTGTGGCCGAGATAGGCCAAGGTCGGTCGAAGGTCGATACGGTAGCGCGTCAGGCGCTTGCCCGAGTCACCCTGGGTGACGCCGTAGATGACGCCGTGCACACCTTTGCCGCTAGGCCCGAAGGCGAGGTAGGCGGTCTGGTTGATCAGGGCATTGAGGTCGAGATCGGCGCGCGGGCTGACCAGTTCGATGTCGAACCGATAGGGTTTGTTGAGCATTTCCCGGCCGGTGAACGCGAGCACCTGTAGATCGGTTTCGACGGCGGGGATGGTGAGGATGATATGCGCCTGGTTGGCATCCAGCAT
>JBLUOL010000375.1:0-1225 GCA_048065775.1 Pseudomonas sp. GW6 | reverse complement strand
GCCGCGGTTGGCGCCGGCAGCAGGCCGTCATGCACCTGCGCCCGTGGCAGCGTCAGGCTGAAGGTGCTGCCCTCGCCGGGCGTGCTGTGCACGCCGAGGCTGCCATCCATCTGCTCCAGCAGGCTCTTGCTCAGGGCCAGGCCCAGGCCGGTGCCCTCCACCTCGCTGGCCGCGGCGCCGAGGCGCTCGAAGGGGATGAACAGGCGCTCCAGATCCTCGGTGGCGATGCCCGGGCCGTTGTCGATCACGCTCAGCGTGACCGTCTCGCTATCGGCTTCGACCTGGACTTCCACATAGCCGCCCGGATGGTTGTACTTGATCGCGTTGGACAGCAGGTTGAGCAGCACCTGCACCAGGCGCTGGCGGTCGGCCTGCACGCAGAGCTCGGCGGGCAGCTCCTCCGGCAGGCGCAGGCGGATATCGGCACTGTCGGCCTGTGGCGACAGCAGTAGGCTGACCTCCTGCAGCAGTGGTCGCAGCGCCAAGGGCTCGGGGCTCATCGCCAGGCGTCCGGATTCGATGCGGGCGATATCCAGCACCTCATTGATCAGCCCCAGCAGGTGCCGGCCGGCGCGCAGGATATGACGCACCTGGGCCTGTTGCGCCGGCGTGCCCGTGTCCATTTCCAGCAACTGGGCGAAACCGAGAATGGAATTGAGCGGCGTGCGCAGTTCGTGGCTCATGCGCGAGAGAAATTCGCTTTTCGCCCGGCTGGCGTTTTCCGCTTCTTCGCGGGCCGTGCGCAGGGCGGCCTCGGCATTACGCCGGTCGGTAATGTCGCGAGTGATCTTGGAGAAGCCGCGCAAGGTGCCGCTGGCGTCACGCTGGGCGGTGATAACCACGTTGGCCCAGAACAGCGAGCCATCGCGGCGCTGGCGCCAGGCTTCTTCCTCGTAGCGGCCTTCACGGGTGGCCGCCTGCAAGGCCAGGTAAGGTGCGGTGTCGCGGGCCTGCGGTGGGTAGAACAGGGAGAAGTGGCGACCGAGGATGTCCGCCTCGCTGTAGCCCTTGATGCGTTCTGCGCCAGTGTTCCAGGAGGTGACGTGGCCGTTGGGGTCGAGGCCGAAGATGCCGTATTCCTTGACCCCGTCGATGATCAGGCGCAGACGCTCCTCGTTGTCGCGCAAGGCCCGTTCGCGTTCGGCCAGCAGTTGCCCGGCCTCCTCCAGGCTGGCGGCGAGCTGGCCGATCTCGTCGGCTGCGGCGCCATGGGGGATCAGCGGCT
>JBLUOL010000374.1:0-1238 GCA_048065775.1 Pseudomonas sp. GW6 | reverse complement strand
CTCGGGGCGAAGCTGTTGAGGCCTTGTGGGCAGCCATTGTTCGCGGCGGGGCGCCGCTCCTACAGGGGGTCGCGTCGTTTGCTGGGCTGGCGTGGGAGCCCCGCCTCGGGGCGAAGCTTTGGGGTTGCGTTCGGGATTGTGGGATAGCCGCCACTGTTCGCGGCGGGGCGCCGCTCCTACGCGGGCGGTGGCGTTTGCTGGGTTGGTGTTGGAGCCCTGCCTCAGGGCGAACCCGTTGAGGCCGGCTCGATACTTGTGGGGCAGCCATTGTTCGCGGCGGGGCGCCGCTCCTACAGGGGGGGCGCGTCGTTTGCTGGATTGGCGTGGGAGCCCCGCCTCGGGGCGAAGTTTTTCCCAAAACCACACTCGTCTAAACTGGAATTAGACGCTCCTGCGGAAGGGAATCCGATGACAGAGAAACGCTACGCCTCACACAGACTTCGCGACGGACGCTGGTCCAGTAGCGGACAAATCTATCTTGTCACCACCGTAACCAATGGTCGCCTGCCTGTTTTTGCTGATTTTTCAGCGGCGCGCACGCTCATACAGGTCATTCGTCAAGATGAGTTGCTTGGATCGCATCAAACGCTCTGCTTTGTCGTGATGCCTGATCATCTGCACTGGCTATTGCAACTACAGAATGAGGACCTGACCCGCTTGGTGGGCAGGGTCAAATCCATTTCCGCCAAGCGCCTGGGTAGGCCGATATGGCAGAAGGGATTCCATGATCATGCGTTGCGCCGGGAGGAGGATGTTCGGAGTGTGGCGAGATATGTGGTGTCGAACCCCTTGAGAGCCGGGCTCGTGGAACGAGCGGGTGATTATCCGCATTGGGATGCAGTGTGGATATGAGGGCAGTTGGGCGCAGCCTTTAGCTATTGGTTCGGTATTGCAGGGTGATGGCTATTCGCGGCGGGGCGCCGCTCCTACACGGGAGGTGGCGTTTGCTGGATTGGCGTGAGAGCCCCGCCTCGGGGCGAAGCTTTTGGGTATGGGCTCGGTATTGCTGGATGGCCGCCATTCGCCGCGAGGCGCGGCTCCTACAAGGGCGATGTAATTGGGGGATGCGGAATCGGGTAGGAGGCGGGGTCGCCCCCGCCGTCCTCCCACACCACCGTACATACGGTTCCGTATACGGCGGTTCCTGCCTACTGACAGACTGCATCAGCGAGCTTGGTTCCGTTGATGTGTCGCCTGCGGTAGCTAAGCGCCCAGACCGGCCCTCGGAGTTTCCGACT
>JBLUOL010000373.1:0-1260 GCA_048065775.1 Pseudomonas sp. GW6 | reverse complement strand
TGGAACGCTGGATGGCCGGCCGCGTGCGACCGGTTGACGGCGCCCTGCTGCTCGGTGGTGAAGGCGAACTGCTCCAGGCCGTGATGCCCTTCGCCAACAAGCTCACCGATCAACTCTTCTCAGCTCGCGACGGCCAGCTCGACCTGCCCCGCTGGACCGCCGAGCACGGCCCCAAACTCAAGGCGTTGGTCTTCGACGCCAGCCATCTGACTCGTTTCGAGCAGCTGATCGAGCTACGCGATTTCTTCCAGCCCACCTTCAAGGGGTTGGCCAATAGCCCTCGCGTGGTGGTGCTGGGGCGCGCGCCCGAGTCGCTCAAAGACCCGATCGCCGCCAGCGTGCAGCGTTCACTGGAAGGTTTCACCCGCTCGCTGGGCAAGGAAATCCGTCGCGGTGGCAGCGTGCAGTTGCTCTATGTCGGCAAGGGTGGCGAGCAGCAACTGGAAGGCGCGCTGCGCTTCTTTCTCTCGCCCAAGAGTGCCTATGTTTCTGGCCAGGTGCTGCGCCTGGGCGCCTGCGGCGAACAGGTCAAGGACTGGACGCGCCCATTGGCCGGCAAGAAGGCCCTGGTCACCGGCGCCTCGCGTGGTATCGGTGCTGCCATCGCCGAAATGCTGGCCCGTGACGGCGCCGAGGTGGTGCTGCTCGATGTGCCACAGGCGGCCGATGCGCTGCAGGCGCTGGCCGCGCGCCTGGGTGGGCAGGCGGTGACCCTGGACATCTGCGCCGAGGATGCGCCGCAACGCCTGGTCGAGGCGCTACCCGAGGGCCTGGATATCGTCGTGCACAACGCTGGCATCACCCGCGACAAGACCCTGGCGAAGATGAGCGATGCGTTCTGGAACTCTGTGATCGACGTCAACCTCAAGGCGCCGCAGGTGCTGACCCAGGCGCTGCTGGACGCCGACAAGCTGCACGACAACGGCCGCGTGGTGCTGATCGCCTCGATCAGCGGCATCGCCGGCAACATGGGCCAGACCAACTACGCAGTGAGCAAGGCTGGCGTGATCGGCCTGGCTCAGGCCTGGGCGCCGGCCCTGGCAAAGAAAGGCATCAGCATCAACGCGGTAGCCCCCGGCTTCATCGAAACCCAGATGACCGCCGCCATTCCGCTGGGCATCCGCGAAGCCGGGCGACGGATGAACTCGATGAGTCAGGGTGGCCTGCCGCAGGACGTCGCCGAAGCCGTGGCCTGGTTCGCCCAACCGGGCTCGGGCGCGGTGACCGCGCAGGTGCTGCGCGTGTGCGGGCAGAGCCTGC
>JBLUOL010000372.1:0-1263 GCA_048065775.1 Pseudomonas sp. GW6 | reverse complement strand
CAGGCGGTAACCACCGTGCCGGCCGCGCTCGCTGGTCACCGGAATTCCCAGGTCCTCCAGGTGGCGGATGTAACGGCGCAGGGTGCGGCCGTCCACCTCGAGGCGCTCGGCCAGTTCGCGGCCGCTGAGCTGGCCATGACTTTGCAGCAGCTCCAACAGGGCGAGCACGCGGGTGGTGGGGCTGTTCATGGGAATCGCAGGCTCCGTAGTGCGGCGCTGTGCGCACCGGTCAAACCGCTAACTGTCTTGCTGCGCGCGCACTCAACAAAAACAGCGGTAGGCGATTTTATTAGGGCGGAATATAGCCTAATTGGCTCTTAGTCTGGAGGTAGGTCGACGCTAAAGGCGTGTCGGCCACCAGCAGACAAGGAGCACCCCTTATGCAACCGATACTGTTCTACGGCGTTCCGCAAGGCTGTTCGTTCGGCTCGATCGTAGCCCTCGAGTGGCTCGGCCAACCTTATCGCCTGTGCCGGGTCGAGATGCTCGAGCAACCCTGGGACCCGCTTTTCGAGCGGATCAACCCGCTCTATCAGACGCCCACGCTGCTGCTGGAGAACGGCGAGTTCCTGAGCGAGAGCCTGGCCATTCTCCTGAACCTGGCGGCGCGGTCGGTGGAGACGCCGCTGGGACCACGCCAGGGCAGCGACGAATTCGATGCACTCAGCCAGATGCTGTCCTACCTGGTGAGCGACTTTTTCTCCGCCTTCAACCCGCTGTGGCTGGCTTATGAAAAGGCTGAGCTGGACGAGCCGCAGCGCGAGCTGTTGCGCAGCCTCGGCGCAGAACAGGTGAAGGCGGGCTGTCGTTATCTCGATCGGTTGCTCAGCGAGCGTGACTGGCTGCTGGGTCAGCGACGCAGTCTGGCGGACGCCTACCTGAGCGGTGTCGGCCGCTGGGTCGACTACCACCAGTTGTTCGATCTGCGACACGACTACCCGCATCTGGCCCGCCACCTGGCGCGGCTCGCCAACGATCCAGCGGCGCGTTTCGCTCATGCGATCGAGCAGGGCATGACGGTTGAGGGCGCTGGCGGCTTCCTCGGCCATGTGGGCTTCCAACAACTGCGCGAAGGGTTGTGCGCAGCCTGAAAACCTATGGTGAGGTTTCGATGATCGACCATCTTTGTATCACCGTGGCCAACTTTCGCCGCAGTCGCGCCTGGTATCAGGCGGCCCTGGCGCCTTTGGGCTACGAGCTGAAATACGACGGCGAGCATGGCGCGGGGTTGGCCGCCGGCTTCGGTCCGCAGGCCGAGGAGCA
>JBLUOL010000371.1:0-1271 GCA_048065775.1 Pseudomonas sp. GW6 | reverse complement strand
CCAGGCCGCCGGTGAGGCGCTCGCACACCCGGTTGAGCGCCTGCTCGGGCGATTGCCCACGGCGCTGTGCGGCCAGGCCGACACGGCGATAGACGACCAGTCGGGTGCGCCGGGTTTGCCCGCGCCAGGGCAGGCGGGTGACGGTGTGGTCCTCGAACAGCCCACCCGGCTTGGCGATGGCCTGCAGGTGATGACTGAAGAAGCGCAGGTAGAACTCGGTGAAGGCGCTGCCTTGGGCACGAGGCTGGATATAGGCGCGCAGCGCGTCGAGGTAGCTGTCCCAACTGGGGTCGTCCTGGGCGTAGAACTGCACGACCCAGGGGTTGTCCTCCAGTTCGTCGAAGGCATCCTGCAGCACGTTTTCCAGGGTGTCGCGCACCTGCAGCAGCCAGGCCGGTTCGCGTCCTTCCGTGCCGACCGGCAGCAGCTCGTAGAAGGCGGCGACCGAGGTGCCATCATCCAGCAGCATGCACTGCGACTCGGGCAGGTACTCGGCCCATGGCAGTAGATCGGCGAAGGAGGGTGCCACGTTGTAGAGCGCCTGCTCGTCGGCCTGGGTAGCCGGACGCCGGGTGCTCTGTACAGCGCCGGGCTCGGCTATACCGTGGCCGTGCAGATCGTCGACGTGGCGCGCCCAGGCGTCTGCAGGGGGCGCAGTTTCCTCGGCCCGCGGCCGGCGCATGAACCACGGCCAGGACATCAGTAGTCCTCCAGCCGTTCGCCGGGCAGGGCGTACTGCACCCGCTGGTACAGGGGAAACAGCGTGGTGTAGCCAGGTACCGGCACCGGGTCGCTGCCTGCCAGGTGGGGGAACACATACATCAGCAGATCGGGATTGGGCAGGCGGTGGAACTGCCGGTAGATCTCGTTGGCAGCCGTGCGCGTGTAGCGGGCCTGCACCGCCGGAACGGCCTGAACATCAGTCTCGCTTATCGGCCGGCGCAGAGCCTGGCGCGCATCGAGCAGTTGCCGGGCGCTGCCGCCGCCGGTCTCCATGTTCCAGATGTCGAGCATGCTGCGGTTGTCGTGTGGCAGCAGGGCTTCCTTGCTGGTGGCGCAGCCACCGACCAGCAGCGCCATGGCCAGCGGGGCCAGGCCATCAGTCCAGGTCTTGCGCATGGGGCAGTCCTCCGAGGCGGTGATCGACGCGGCGACCGGCGGGGTCGTAGTCGAGGGTCAGGGGTTGTTCGAGGTGCACGGCCACCTGGGCGCCGGGCTTGACGTAGACCGCGGCGAACGCCTGGCCGTAGAGCTGGTTGACCCAGGCGGAC
>JBLUOL010000370.1:0-1286 GCA_048065775.1 Pseudomonas sp. GW6 | reverse complement strand
GCCGATGGCGTGGTACTTCCAGCGCACCGGGTCGTGCAGGGTGTGGGTGCGCGCGTTGCGCCAGTGGCGGTCGAGGCCGAATTCGGCCAGGGTGGCGCGGCTGCCGGACAGCTCCAGCAGCTTGCTGGCAATCAGCAGCGAGACTTCAGTGCTGATGGCGCGGGCTTCGGCCACGGCGATCGAGGCCGCGGCGACGCTGTGTTCATCTGGCGCAGTCTGGGCGCGGTCGACGAATTCGCCAGCGCGCTCCAGCAGCGCTTCGCTGGCGTGCAGGCGAATCACCAGGCGACCGATTTCCTGCTGGGTCAGTGGATCGTCGCTGGCCTTGTCGATGCCGGCGTCGATCCATGGGCGCGACTTGTGACGGACGAACTGCAGCAGGTCTTCGTAGGCGGCGCGGGCGATGCCCGTGTCGATGGCCGCATGCAGCAACTGGGCGAAAGGGCCGACGGTGGTCGGACGGTCGAAGGCGCTCTGAAACGGCACCACGTCGTCGGCGTCCACCGGCACATTGTCGAGCAGCACCGAGCCACTGCCGGTGGTGCGCTGGCCGAAGCCGCTCCAGTCATCGATCACTTGCAGGCCTGCCGCCTGACGCGGGATGAAGGCCAGTTGGCCGCGGCCCTCATCATCCACAGCGAGGGTGGGAATACGCTGCGCATAGAGCGCGCCGGTGGCGTAGAACTTGCGCCCGTTGACGCGATAGTGCTCGCCATCGCGGCTCAACCGCGTGTTGCGATCCAGCGCAGTCTTGGTGCCGAGTTCGGCCAGGGCATTGCCGTAGCGTCGTCCGGCCAGCACTTCGCCGTAGAGGCGGCGTTGCTGGGCTTCGCTGCCGTTGATGCGCAGCACTTCCAGGGTATAGAAGTGGTTTTGCGGAATCTGCCCGAGCGAGGCATCGGCCTGGGCAATACGGGCGATGACCTTGGCCAGTGTGACACTGGATACACCCGCGCCGCCAAAGGCCTTGGGTACGCTGATGGCCCACAGGCCGGAGTGGCTGAACAGTTCCAGCTCGCTGTGTGGCAGGCGCCGTTCACGGTCGCGTTCGGCGCTGCCAGGGCTCAGTACCTGGGCCAGGGCTTCGGCCACGCCGAGGGCTTCGGCGTCGCTGCGAATCAGCGCCACCGTATTCGTCAGAGGTGCGTTCATGGCTCAGATCCAGGAATGGCGGGCAGGGTGACGTTGGTTCAGGTGCCAGGCGCCGACGGCGTGGTACTTCCAGCGCACCGGGTCGTGCAGGGTGTGGGTGCGCGCGTTGCGCCAGTAGCGGTCGAGACCGAACT
>JBLUOL010000369.1:0-1291 GCA_048065775.1 Pseudomonas sp. GW6 | reverse complement strand
CTGGCGGATCAGGCTGCGGTCCGCGCGGGTCATGCGTGCCTCTTCCTTGTCCTCGCCACCGGTGATCATCAACCGCGCGGTGATCTCCAGCTCGCCGAGCACATCGCGCTGCTCGTCACCTTCGACCGCCGCATGCTCGTCGTCCAGGGCATCGGCATCGAGCGTCTGCACCTGACTGGGCGTATCCACCAGGCGTTGGGCGTCGGCGAAGGGTGCCAGACTGACCTCGGTCCCCGGCGCGAGCTTGACCCTGTGTACGCTGAGGCCTAGGCGCGCGGCGAAATCGCCGTAGAGACCGAAGGAGTTGCCCGCCTCGACGATAAACAGCCGCGGCCGGTAGATGGCGGTGACCTGGTTGAGCAGGTTGTTCAGCGTGGCCGACTTGCCGGAGCCGGTCGGGCCGGCAAGAAACAAGTGGGCATTCATCTGCCGGTCGAGGCGATTGAGGGGATCGAAGGTGATCGGCCCGCCGCCGCGGTTGAATAGGGTGATGCCAGGGTGGCCGGTGCCCTGGCTACGCCCCCACAGCGGCGCCAGGTTCGCCACGTGCTGGGCGAACATCAGCTGGGTGTACCACTGCTGGCGGTCTTTTGCCGGGTCGTAGACGCATGGCAAGCCGCGCAGGTAGGTGTTGAGCGGGGCCACCTCATCCTCTTCGCGCACCGGCTGCAGGCCGGCGCCGAGCAGCACGTTACCCAGTTGCAGGCCACGGGCGTCCAGCTCCGCCTGGTCGCGGCCGCGCAGGTAAAAGGTCAGGGCGCCGCGGTACAGCTTGTGGGCGCTGCCGATCAGGCTGCGGGCCTGCTGCACATCGGCGCGGGCCTGCTCCGAGGCTAGGGTGTCGCCCACGGCCTTGCGACCCAGGTGGTTGAGGTGCGCTTCGAGCACGTCCTGCGGGGTGATGACCAGCGTCAGGCACTGAATGGTGTCTTCCGGCAGTTGGTCGAACAGTGCGTTGATTGCCTCGCCCTTGCGCGTCTCGCCGGTGACATGCCCAGTACTCGGCGGGCTGCGCAGGCGGTCGACGGCGATGGCGCGGTGCGGCAGGCCGTCGAAGTACCACAAACCTGGCTCGACCGCCGAGCGCGGTTGGCTGAAGAACAGGCGCTGGCTGAAGTCCGTGCCGCTGGCCAGCTCGACCTCGCCGGGCTCTTGCTCGTCCGGGTAACGGGTCAGGGCATAGAAGCGCTCGCGGTCTGCGGCACTTTGGCCAAGCTGGGTCGGATGAGGGTTGAACCAGCGCAACAGCCAGGCGTGGATGTCCGCCGCGTCAAGCCGGCGGGCGCGCACA
>JBLUOL010000368.1:0-1317 GCA_048065775.1 Pseudomonas sp. GW6 | reverse complement strand
CAGCCGACGCTGGCGGTCTGGCTCAACTGGGCGCCGTCCAGCTCCATGGCCGGCTCGGCGATGGCCAGGCGCATGCGTTCGGCGATCTGCAGCAGTTCGGTGCTGTCGTGTACCAGGGCGAGAATCACGAATTCTTCGCCGCCGTTGCGGGCGACCACATCCTGCGGGCGCACCGCCGCGCTCAGGCGTCGTGCGCTCTGCCACAGCACCTGATCACCAGCGGCGTGGCCATGGCGGTCATTGACCTGCTTGAAGTGGTCGAGGTCGCAGAACAGCAGGCCCAGGCGCAGGCCGGTGCGTTCGGCCGCGGCCTGCTGCTGGGGCAGAAAGTGCAGCAGGCCGGCGCGATTCCACAGCTGGGTCAGCGCGTCGAGCATGGCCTTGCGCTGCGCGCGACTCAGTGCTGCGCGCAGCTGTTCGGCCTGGCGCGAGCTGTGGCGCAGGCGCAGATAGCCCTCCACCAGTTGTGCCATGTCGCGCAGCTGACGCCGCTCGCAGACATCTAAGCCGCGCGGCTGCGGGTCGATCAGGCACAGGGTGCCGAGGGTCTGGCCGTCTTCGTCATGCAGCGGCTGGCCGGCGTAGAAGCGGATAAAAGGCGATTGCAGCACCACCGGGTTGTCGGCGAAGCGAAAGTCCAGGTGGGTGTCCTCGATCACCAGGGCGTCGTCTTGCAGGATGGCGTGGGCGCAGAAGGAGATGCACCTTGGGGTCTCGGCGAGTTCCAGGCCCTGGCGGCTCATGAACCACTGCCGGTCGTTGTCGATCAGGCTGATCAGCACCGTCTTCACCGCGAACAGTTCACGGGCGATACGGGTCAGTGTGTCCAGGTAGGGATCGGCCGGGGTGTCGAGCAGGTCCTGGCGCTCCAGGGCCTGTTGACGTTGTACTTCGTTGTGCGGCAGCTCAGCGCTGAGCATGGGCGGTCTCTCCTGCTGGCAGTGGGGGGAACCATTGGTCGCGACGACTCAAGTGCCAAGCATAGCCAGCCAGCACTAGGCTCCGTAGCCCCATGAAGGCGAGAAAGGCCAGCCACAAGCCGTGGTTGCCCAGCGCCTGCAGAGCCCAGCCCAGCGGCAGGGCCAGCGCCAGGGCAATCAGCATGGCGTCGCGCATTTCTCGGGCTCGGGTGGCACCGATGAACAGACCGTCGAGCAGGTAGCTCCACACCGCTAGCAGCGGCAACAGCGCGAGGTAGGGTAGGAAGTTTAGCGCTAGTTCGCGCACTTCGGAGATATTGGTGAGCATGCCGACGAACCAGTGCCCGCCGAAAAGGAAGAACAGGGCGAAGCCGGCGCTGGCCAGCAGCGACCAGGC
>JBLUOL010000367.1:0-1337 GCA_048065775.1 Pseudomonas sp. GW6 | reverse complement strand
AGGCGGCGCGCAAGCGCGCCGCCTCGACGGTGAATAGCGAGCTGACGATGCTTTATTGGCGCATCGGCCAGCGCATCCGTTCGCAGGTCTTGGACGGGCGCCGGGGCGCCTATGGCAAGGAAGTCCTGCCGAACCTGGCGGCGCAGTTGGTGAAGGAATACGGCGGCAGCTTTGCCGAGCAGAACCTGCGCCGGATGGTGCAGTTCGCCGCCACCTTCCCCGACGAGCGAATTCTCGTATCACTGATACGAGAATTGAGCTGGACGCACTTCATCGCCCTGATGCCGCTGAAAGACCCGCTCCAGCGGGACTACTACGCACAGATGGCGAGCACCCAACGCTGGAGCGTGCGGACGCTGCGCGAGCGCATCGACTCGATGCTGTACGAGCGCACGGCGCTGTCCCAAAAGCCGGACGAGACGATCGCGCAGGAGCTGGCGACCTTGCGTGATGCGCAGCGCATGTCACCGGCCTTGGTCATGCGCGACCCGTACATCCTCGACTTCCTGGGCCTGCGGGACACTTGGCAGGAAGGCGACTTGGAAGCAGCGATCATCCGCGAAATGGAGTCCTTCTTGCTGGAGCTGGGCGCGGGTTTCAGCTTCGTGGCCCGGCAGAAACGCATCCCGATCGACGACGAGGATTTCCACCTTGACCTGTTGTTCTACAACCGCAAGCTGCGCCGGCTGGTGGCCGTCGAATTGAAGATCGGCGAGTTCAAGGCCGCGTACAAGGGGCAGATGGAGCTTTACCTGCGCTGGCTCGACAAGCATGAACGCGAGCCGGAAGAAGCCTCGCCGCTGGGGATCATCCTCTGCACGGGCAAGAAGCGCGAGCAAATCGAACTGCTGGAATTGGACAAGTCGGGCATCCACGTCGCCGAGTACCTGACCACCTTGCCGCCGCGTGCGGTGCTGGGCGAGCGGTTGCAGCAGGCGACCGAGCGGGCGCGCTTGCAGATCGAGCAGCGGCAGCCTGGAGAGGAATCCTGACGACAACATCCGGGCGTCCCGGCGTGCCGCCGTCGCGCTGTCGTGCTGCGCATCGAGCCTCGCTGCGCGAGTCTCGCCCCATCCGGGCTTCCATCGTTCCCTCGCCTTGCTCGGCTGACGCCTCCGGCCCGGCTCGTTGATCCGGGCCTGCGCGCTTCGCTTGCCGAATGCGGGCATGTGTGGGCGGGGTTAGACGGTCTTGCTGTTCCCTTCACCCTAACACGGCGTTCTCGCCGTAAAGGGCTGCGCGTGCTCGCACGCTTGCGGCCGTGGCCGTCTTCGCCCCTGTGACGGCTTGCGCTGCGCCGTGCTGGTGCCGGTTCCGGGCAATTCCGCCCGAGCAAC
>JBLUOL010000366.1:0-1345 GCA_048065775.1 Pseudomonas sp. GW6 | reverse complement strand
ACCGGGAAGATTTCTTCGAGGTATTCGATGATCGCCAGCGACTGGGCGATGCGTACGCCGCCGTTTTCCTCGTCCACCAGCAACGGCAGCAAACCCTGCGGGTTCAGCGCACGGTACTCGGCCGCGTGCTGCTCACCCCCGCCGCGAACCAGATGCACCGGCACCGAATCAAAGGCCAGGCGCTTGAGGTTCAGGGCGATGCGCACGCGGTAGGCGGCACTGGAGCGCCAGTAGCCATAGAGCTTCAACATTGCGGATTCCTCGCGAAACGCAAACTGTAGGAGCGGCTTCAGCCGCGATAGATCTTGAACGTGCCAACAACATCGCGGCTAAAGCCGCTCCTACCGATCAGCGAGCGTCGTACTTTTCCACCACCTGATCGATGGCGCCGAAGATGCTCTGGCCGGCGGCGTCGAACATCTCGATACGCACCTGGTCGCCGAACTTGAGGAACGGCGTCTTCGCCTCGCCCTGCTCGACGATTTCCAGCATGCGTTTTTCCGCCA
Organism: Pseudomonas sp. GW6; assembly: GCA_048065775.1. Taxonomy (GTDB): domain Bacteria; phylum Pseudomonadota; class Gammaproteobacteria; order Pseudomonadales; family Pseudomonadaceae; genus Aquipseudomonas. The sequence goes on along the minus strand of JBLUOL010000366.1, from coordinate 839 downwards.
GGCAGCTCGAGCCCGCGCTGCGATCGTAGTTGGACACGGTGCCCGAACCGATGATGGTACCGGCGCCCAGCGGACGGGTCTTGGCGGCGTGGGCGACCAGGGTCGGGAAGTTGAAGGTCATGTCCACGCCGGCATCCGGCTGGCCGAACAGCGCGCCGTTGATATGCGAGACCAGCGGCCGATGCACCTTGCCGTCCTTCCAGCTTTCGCCCAGCTCGTCCGGGGTGATGGCCACCGGAGAAAAGCTCGACGACGGCTTGCTCTGGTAGAAACCGAAGCCCTTGGCCAGCTCGCCGGGGATCAGGTTGCGCAGCGACACGTCGTTGACCAGCATCAGCAGGCGGATATGGCCGGCCGCTTCGGCCGGCGTGGCGCCCATCGGCACGTCGTCGGTGATCACCGCCAGCTCCGCTTCCAGGTCGATGCCCCAGGCTTCGTCGGCCAGGCGGATCGGGCTGTGCGGTGGGATGAAAGCATCGGCACCACCCTGGTACATCAGCGGGTCGTGCCAGAAGGATTCCGGCATCTCGGCGCCACGCGCCTTGCGCACCAGTTCGACATGATTGACGTAGGCGCTGCCATCGGCCCAATGGTAGGCACGCGGCAGCGGGCTGTGACAGGCGGCCTGATCGAAGGCGAAGGCGCCCTCTTCCAAGCCGTCGTTGAGACGCTGATAGACCGCCTCCAGCTTGGGCCGGGCGACAGCCCAGTCGTCCAGCGCGGCCTGCAGGGTGATGGCGATCTGCGGCGCGAGCACGGCGCGGGTCAGATCGCGGGAAACCACGATCAGCACGCCGTCGCGGCCTTGATTGAGTGATGCGAGTTTCATATGCGATTTC
>JBLUOL010000365.1:0-1347 GCA_048065775.1 Pseudomonas sp. GW6 | reverse complement strand
CCCCGGATTGCATCCGTATATGGACTCCTCCCGTTTTGCCAGTGAAATAATCTGCCTCTGAACCTAGGTACGACTGCTTCCGTATATTCGACTTCTGATAAGGCGTTAGCCTTGAGCCATGATGAATTTCGCTCCTGTGCGCCTAACCGGGCTAGCGGCCTTGCAAAGCAGAGGGCCGATGGATGCAGCAGGTTACACACAGGTCGGTGCGACCGGTTCGTCATCAGTTCATGTCACTGTGCAATCGAGTGGATCTCTACTACGTTGCGTCTCCAGGTGTTGCGCTTTGCTGTTCAGCAAGGCTGATACTGTTCACCCTTGCTGAGGATCGCCCAGATAATCCGGGCATTCTTGTTCGCCAAGGCTACCGTGGCGATGTTCTTGTTGCGTCGGCACATTAGCTGGCTCAGCCAATCACTGCGCTTGTCCGTCTTGCTCTGGCAGTGCTTGAGCACTGAGCGCGATCCGTGGATCAGCAACGTGCGCAAGTATTTGTCTCCGCGCTTGCTGATACCCCCAAGGCGCTCCTTGCCCCCTGTGGAGTATTGACTGGGCACCAGTCCCAGCCAGGCCGCGAATTGCCTGCCACTGGCAAACTGTCTGGCATCGCCAACAGCACTGACGATGGCCGTGGCACTGATCGGGCCGAGCCCCTCGATCTTCATTAAGCGTCTGACCCGCTCATCCTCGCGCGCCTCGCGCTGGATCAGTTGTTCCAGCTTTTTCAAGCGCTCGTCATACCCTTGCAACTCTTCGCTCAACCCCCTCAGCAGCTCTCGCATCGAGCCAGGCATGCTGCTATCTGAATCATCGATCGCCCGACACAGTAGTTCGCGGGTTGCCGCAACGCCTTTGCGTGATTCGATCAAACCAAACTCGGCCAGCAACCCACGAACTTCGTTGACTAATGCTGTTCGAGCCTTGATCAGCCGACCTCTGATCCGATGCACCGACTGGCTCGCCTGTTGCTCTACTGTCTTGACCTCGACATAACGCATGGTGGGCCTGCTGGCCGCTTCACAAATTGCCTGCGCATCGTTCGCGTCGTTCTTGCCGCCTTTCACGTAAGGCTTGACGAACTGCGGAGCAATTAAACGCACCTCATGCCCCAGCTTGCCTAATTCACGGGCCCAGTAATGCGCGCTGCCACAGGCCTCCATCGCCACCACACACGGCTCCAGTTGGCGGAAAAAATCCAGCATCTGATGCCGTTTGAGTTGCTTGCGGCATTTGACCTGCTCATGGCTGTCGACACCATGAACTTGAAAAACCTGCTTTGCCAAATCCACGCCTATGCGTTTAAGTTTCATGCGGGCTCCCCCTCCGGGATTGTTTGTTTCGTAACCT
>JBLUOL010000364.1:0-1348 GCA_048065775.1 Pseudomonas sp. GW6 | reverse complement strand
CCTGCAGGCAGCGCACCGTCCAGTGCTGGTGCGCGGGAATCTCGTGCAAATGCGCCAGCGGCTCGCGCCCGGAGGTGAAAAACGGCCGTTCGAAAGGCGCCAGCGCACGGGTCAGCTCATCCCAGCCGTCCACCTCGCGCCAGTCGTCACCCGGACCCGGTTGCCAGCCAGGGCGCCGCAATGCCCAGCATGGCACGCCCGCCAGTTCTGCAGCGCGGGCCGCGTTTTGGCTGATCTGCGCCGCATAGGGGTGGGTCAGATCCAGCAGCAGCTCGATGCCTTCGCGGTCGATAAAGGCCGCCAGGCCTTCGGCACCGCCAAAGCCGCCGACGCGCACGCGGCAGGCCAGGTCATCCGGCACGCGACCAAGGCCGGCCAGGCTGTAGATGGTTTCCGACCCCAGTCGACGCGCCAGACGCAGCGCCTCGGTGGTGCCACCGAGCAACAGGATGCGTGCGCTCAAGGTTTGCGCACCGCCAGCAGGGTGATCGGCAGCGCCGCACGCCAGGTGTCGAAGCCGCCCAGCGGCTGCGCCTGGGCCACGGTAAGACGCAGCAGCTCGCCGCCATTCTGTTCGCGGAAGGCGACCAGCGCCGCCTCGCTTTGAATGGTCACGGCATTGGCCAGCAGGCGTCCGCCGGGCTTGAGCGCGGCCCAGCAATCATCCAGTACACCGGGCACCGTGACCCCACCGCCGATAAAGATCGCATCCGGTGCCGGCAATCCGGCCAGCGCCTCGGGCGCATGCCCGGCGACCAGTTGCAGCCCGGGCACGCCCAGAGCATCACGGTTGTGGCGGATATGAGCCTGACGGCCCTCGTTGGCCTCGATGGCGATAGCGCGGCAGGCCGGGTGTGCGCGCATCCACTCGATGCCGATGGAGCCACAACCAGCGCCGACATCCCACAGCAGCTCGCCGGGCAGCGGCGCCAGCCGCGCCAGGGTCACCGCGCGCACGTCGCGCTTGGTCAGTTGGCCGTCGTGGCGGTAGGCCTCGTCCGGCAGACCACAGGTCGGTGGCAGCAGTTGCGCCCCGGCGTCGGCCAGGCATTCCACGGCCAGCAGGTTGAGGTCAGCGCCACGCGGCAGATTCCAACTTTCGGCCAGGCCATCGAGTCGGCGCTCATCCGGCCCGCCCAGATGCTCCAGCAGGGTCAAGCGACTGGCGCCGAAACCGCGTGAGCACAGGGCTTTGGCAACCTGCGCGGGGGTATCGCCATCGGCGCTGAGTACCAGCAGGCGTATGCCGGGATACAACCGGGCGTTGAGCGTGGCCAGCGGCCGCCCGACCAGCGACACCACCTCCACCTCCTGCAGCGGCCAGCCCAGGCGCGCCGCCGCCAGCGAC
>JBLUOL010000363.1:0-1352 GCA_048065775.1 Pseudomonas sp. GW6 | reverse complement strand
CCACCTTTGCCCCTGGTGGCGAATGGGCCGAGGGCGACGACGCCGCCGATGCAGTGGCCAAGGGCTGGACGGCCGCGCACCTGGCCGAGCTGGAACGCACCGGGGAGCTGTTCGCGTTGGCGCCGGCTGCTGAGCCAGCAGGCAAAGGGAAGGGCGGCACCAAGACCAGCGCCAGCAGCAAGCCGGCCCCCACCGAGAAGCCCGCACCGCTGCCGGCCGGCTTTCGAGTCACTGCCGATGGCGTGTTCTATGCCGGCGAGGATGGCGAGGCGCGGCCGGTGTGTTCGCGCCTGGAGATCCTGGCGCGCACCCGCGACGAGAAGGGCCAGAGCTGGGGCCTGCTGGTGGAGTTCGACGACCCGGACGGCGACAAGAAGCGGTTGAACATTCCGGCCCGCTCCATGGCCGGGGACTTCGGCAAGGAGGTAGTCGGCCCGCTGGTTGATATGGGCTTGCGCCTGGCTCCCGTGCGTACCGCTCGCAACTCGCGCAACGACCTGCAGAGTTACCTACAGGGCTACGACAGTGCCGAGCGCGCCCGCCTGGTGACGCGCTTGGGCTGGCATGGCGATGCCTACCTGTTGCCGGATCGCCAGATAGGCCAGAGCATCGAGCACCTGCACTTCTACGAAGCTGGCGCCCAGCTGCCGCCGATCAGCCAGGCCGGCACCCTGGAGCAATGGCAGCAACAGATTGGCGCGCTGTGCATCGACAACAACCGGCTGGCGTTCGTGGTGTGCGTGGCTTTCGCCGGCCCGCTGCTGCACCTGTTGGGCGCCGAGTCGGGCGGCTTCCACCTCTACGGCGACAGCTCAGGCGGCAAGACCACGCACCTGCAGGTGGCCGCCTCGGTATGGGGTGGCCCGCGCCTGGTGCGTTCGTGGCGCTCGACTGACAACGCCCTGGAGAGCATCGCCGCCGCACACTCTGACGGGCTGCTGGTGCTTGATGAAATTGGCATGTGTGACCCGAGGATCATCGGCGAAACGGTGTACATGCTGGGCAACGGCACTGGCAAGGCGCGCGCCAATGATCGAGGCCAGGCCGGACGCCAGGTGCAGGAGTGGCGCTTGCTGTTCCTCTCCACCGGGGAGAAGACGCTAGCCCAGCACATGGCCGAGGCACACAAGGAACTGAAAGCCGGGATGGAGGTGCGCTTGCTGGCCGTGCCGGCTGATGCCAGCAAGGGACTTGGGCTGTTCGAGGTGCTGCATGGCTTCGACGATGCTGCCGCTCTGTCGGATGCGCTCAAGGCACGGGCGGGCAGGTTCTACGGTTCGCCGGCCCTGGCCTTCCTGTCGGCCCTCTGCGAGCCGGGCAAGCTGCGCGGCTATGCGGCCATGGTGCGTAGC
>JBLUOL010000362.1:0-1362 GCA_048065775.1 Pseudomonas sp. GW6 | reverse complement strand
CCAGGGCCTGGTGCCCGAGGCGCAGCTGCTGGTGCTCGACGAGCCAATGTCGGCGCTGGACGAGCCCGGCGTGCAGGTGTTCGAGCAACTGCTGCGCGACTGGCGCCAGGCCGGCACCACGGTGCTGTGGATCGAGCACGACCTGCAGGCCGTCGGTCGCCTCGCCGACCGCGTCACCGGGCTCAACCGCCGCGTGCTGTTCGACGATACGCCACAGCAGGTGCTGACCCCTGACCGTCTGCTCGACCTGTTCTCCAGTCATCCGCGCCAGCAAGAGGCCTCGTCATGAGTTTCGAAGACATCCGCCTGGCGATCCAGGCCTGGGCCAGCGCCGGCTATTTACCCGAGGCTCTGGCCTACGGTTTCGTGGTCAATGCCCTGCTCGCCGGCCTGTTGATCGGCCCGGTGCTCGGCGGTCTCGGCACGCAGGTGGTGGTCAAGCGCTTCGCCTTCTTCTCCGAGGCGGTCGGCCACGCCGCGCTGACCGGCGTGGCCATCGGCATCCTGCTCGGCGAACCCTACACCGGCCCCTACGGCAGCCTGTTCGGCTACTGCCTGCTGTTCGGCATCCTGCTCAACTACCTGCGCAACCGCACCGGCCTGGCGCCGGACACCCTGATCGGCGTGTTCCTCTCGGTGTCGCTGGCGGTCGGCGCCAGCCTGCTGCTGGTGCTCGCCGGCAAGATCAACATCCATATCCTGGAGAACGTGCTGTTCGGCTCGGTGCTGACGGTCAACGCCCAGGACCTCGCCGTGCTGGCGCTGGTCTCGCTGCTGGTGCTGGGCCTGGCGCTGCCGCTGTACAACCGCATCATGCTGGCCAGCTTCAACCCGCAACTGGCCAGCGTGCGCGGCGTCGCGGTGAAGCCGCTGGACTACCTGTTCGTGATGCTGGTGTCGCTGGTTACCGTGGCTGCGGTCAAGGTCATCGGCGCCATCCTGGTCGGCGCCCTGCTGGTGATCCCGGCGGCCGCCGCACGCCTGCTAAGCCAATCGCTGAAGGGCTTCTTCTGGCTGTCGGTACTGATCGCCACCTGCAGCACCCTGGCCGGTATCTTCCTGCCAATCGTTTGGGATCTGCCGGTCCCCTCCGGTGCCGCGATCATCATGATCGCTGGCCTCGCCTTCGCCCTCGCCGCCATCGCCCGCGGCATCCTGCCTAGCTTGAAAGGGAACCTGGGATGACCCTGCAACGCCTGAGCCTCGCCCTCGCCGCCTGCGCCCTGCTCGCCGGCCCGCTGCACGCCGAAACACAGCCCGTGCGCATTCTCGCCAGCCTGCCGATCACCTACGGTCTCGGCGCCAGCCTGCTCGACGGCAGCGTCGTGCAGCTGCAACGCGCCGCCCCGGCCAACCTGCCGG
>JBLUOL010000361.1:0-1368 GCA_048065775.1 Pseudomonas sp. GW6 | reverse complement strand
CGCCCTGCAGCGGCTCCAGGGTCAGTGCCGGCGCCGCGTCGACGCACTGGCGCGGGTTGCCGTCGGCATCGGCGAAGAAGCGCGTGCGCAGGCTCGCATGACGCTGTGCCAGATCGCTGAAGGCGCCCAGCAAGGCAGCCTCGTCCAGCGGCCCCTGCAACTGCAGGGCGCCCGGCAGGTGATAGGCGCTGTTGCCCGGCTGCAGCTGTTCGAGGAACCACAGGCGCTGCTGCGCGTAGGACAGCACGCTACCCTCGGCATCGGCCGCTCCCGGCGGAATCGGCAGCGCCGAGGCGTCGAGCCCCTGCTCGCGCAGCTTGTCGAGGAAGGCGCGGCGCTGCTGCGGCCCCAGGCCGAGAAAGCGACGCGAGAGCAGCAGGGCTTTGTCATGCAACAGATTCACTGAATTTCCTCCAGAGCGCTCATCAGGTCGTCGAGCGCGTCCAGGCGTTCATCGTTGAGGGCCTGGCTTTCCAGGCTGCGGATAAGGCTGGCCATGCTGGCCACGGTGGTAGCCTCGAAGGCCTGTGCCAGCGGCACCGTGACCCCGCGTGTTTCGCGGATCAGCGCCAGCAGGCGGGTGGCCAGCAGCGAGTGGCCGCCGAGTTCGAAGAAGTGGTCGTGACGGCCGACCTGCTCCACCTTGAGCAGGTCACGCCAGAGTTGCGCCAGGTGCTGCTCCAGTTCGCCCTGGGGCGCCTCGACGCTGCGCACCTGCGCCTGTGGCACTGGCAGTGCGCGGCGATCCAGCTTGCCGTTGGCGTTGAGCGGCAGGCGCGGCAACAGGATGATCTGCGCCGGTACCATGAAGGCTGGCAACTGCGCAGCCAGGGCCTCGCGCAGCGCCTGTACCTCGACCTGCTGGCCAGCCTCGGCCATGCCATAGGCGATCAGCTGCGTACCGGCTGCCCCTTCGTGGGCGACCACCACGGCCTGGCGCAAGGGCGCACTGGCAAGCAGGCAGGCTTCGATCTCGCCCAGCTCGATACGCTGACCACGGATCTTCACCTGGAAGTCCACCCGGCCGACATATTCGAGCTGGCCCTCGGCATTCCAGCGCGCCAGGTCGCCACTGCGGTACAGGCGCTCGCCCGGTGCGCCGAAGGGGTCGGGTACGAAGCGTTCGGCCGTCAGCCCCGCGCGTGCGGCATAGCCACGGCCCACACCGGTGCCACCGATATACAGCTCGCCGACCACACCGCTGGGCAACAACTCAAGGTCGCCACCCAGCACATACAGACGGTTGTTGTCGGTCGGCAGGCCAATGGCGATGGGCTGTCGCCGTGGCGGCGCCGCATGCAGGCGGTACAGCGCCACGTCATCGGCGCACTCGGCCGGGCCGTAGGCGTTGATCATCGGCACCTGCGG
>JBLUOL010000360.1:0-1390 GCA_048065775.1 Pseudomonas sp. GW6 | reverse complement strand
GGTCGGCCGGTGCAGCGATGCCGCGCTGGCTGTCGCGATTGACCAGCAGATCATGCACCTGCAGCAGCAGCGGCGCAGCAGAAGCCAGGCCGAACTGGCCGGGCACCGGGGTGCCGTCCGGGCGGCCGATCCAGATACCGATCAGATGACGCGGGCCAACGCCGATGGCCCAGGCATCGCGAAAGCCGTAGCTGGTGACGGTCTTCCAGGCCAGGGTCGGGCGCTGCGCCAGGTAGGCGCGCGGGTCACGATCAGGCCGTGCCTGACCGCTGAGAATGCGCCGGATGATCCAGGCCGAACCTGGCGACAGCAGGCGCCGTTCGCGCAGTTCATCACCCGGCTGCAGGCGAGGCTTGGCCGCCATGCCACCACGCGCGAAGGCGCTGTAGCCAGCCACCAGCGATTCCAGGCGCGAGCCGCCGCCCCCCAGGATCAGCGCCAGGTTCGGTTCGGCCAGCGCCGGCAGGCGAATCGGCACGCCCGCACTGCGCAGCTCGCCGGCGAAGCGCTTCGGCCCATAGGCTTCGAGCAGTTGCACGGCGGGCAGGTTGAGCGAGGTGGCCAGCGCCTCGCTGGCCGACACCGGGCCGATGAAGCCGGCGGCGAAGTTGCCGGGACGGTAGTCGCCATAGTGCCGCGGCACGTCCTGCAGCAGCGATTCGGAGTGAATCAGCCCGGCATCCAGGGCCATGCCGTAGAGAAAGGGTTTCAGCGTCGAACCGGGCGAACGCAGGGCGCGGACCATGTCGACATGACCGAAGCGCGAGGTATCAGCGATATCCACCGACCCAAGATAGGCACGCACCGCCATGCTCTCGTGCTCGACCACCAGAATCGCCGCCGAGGTGCGCTCGGGCAGGCGCGCGCGCCAGCCCAGCAGCAGATCCTCCAGGCGCAGCTGCAAACCGGCATCGAGGGTGGTGCGGATTAGCGGCGGGCTGCCAGCACGGTTCAGGCGACGCGCCAGCAAGGGCGCCAGGCTTGGTTCACGGCGCGGCGCGAGAAACACCGGTTCTTCCAGCGCTTCATCCACCTGCGCCTGCGGCCATACCTTAAATTCGCCCAGGCGCCGCAGCACCTTGTCACGTGCGGCCTGGGCGCGCTCGGGATGGCGGTCCGGACGCAAGCGGCTGGGCGCCTGCGGCAGTACGGCGAGCAACGCGGCATCGGCACGGGTCAGTTGGTTTGGAGGTTTGCCCAGGTAACTCCAGCTCGCCGCCGCCACACCCTCGAGGGTGCCGCCGAAGGGTGCGCGATTCAGATACAGGGTGAGGATTTCGTCTTTGGACAGGTGCCACTCCAGCTGCGCGGTCCGCCACAGCTGCTTGAGCTTGCCCGGCAGATTGCGCCCGTGCGGATCGAGCAGCCGCGCCACCTGCATCGACAGCGT
>JBLUOL010000359.1:0-1393 GCA_048065775.1 Pseudomonas sp. GW6 | reverse complement strand
CAGTAACTGTGCTGTTTTCATCGGTGAATCCTCGCTTGCTGTGGGGACCGGGCCGCGTGGCGGCCCGCCCCGTCAATGCCCGGCATGACCGCCGGGCTTGCGTACCTGCACTTCCACCGGCGTCTCGAGCGGTTGCTTGAGCGGCATCGACTGGCCGCCGCCGTCGTGCGAGCGGCTCGGGTTGGCCAGCGCGCCGTTCCACTCATAGGCCACAGTGCCGGCTGGGTGCTTGAACCAGCCCGGGTCGCGGTAGTCGCCGGCGGCCTGCTCCTTGCGCACCTTGAGCATGGTGAACATGCCGCCCATCTCCACCGAGCCGAACGGGCCGTCGCCGGTCATCATCGGCACGGTGTTGTCCGGCAGCGGCATCTGCATCTCCGCCATGTCAGCCATGCCGCGCTCGCCCATCACCATGTAGTCCGGCACCAGTTTGGCGATCTTGCGGGTCATGTCGCGGTGATCGACGCCGACCAGGGTCGGCACGTCGTGGCCCATGGCGTTCATGGTGTGGTGGCTCTTGTGGCAGTGCAGCGCCCAATCGCCCTCCTCGTCGGCGATGAACTCGAGCTGGCGCATCTGCCCCACCGCCACATCGGCGGTCACCTCCGGCCAGCGCGAGCCGACCGGGGTCGGCCCGCCGTCGGTGCCGGTGACCTCGAACTCGTGACCGTGCAGGTGGATCGGGTGGTTGGTCATGGTCAGGTTGCCGACACGCAGGCGCACGCGCTCGCCCTGGCGCGCCACCAGCGGGTCGATGCCGGGGAACACGCGGCTGTTGAAGGTCCACAGGTTGAAATCGAGCATCTGCATGATCTTCGGCGTGTAGGCGCCCGGCTCGATGTCGTAGGCGCTGAGCAGGAAGCAGTAGTCGCGATCCACCTCGCTGATCAGCGGATGATGCTCCTTGGGGTGAGTGACCCAGAACCCCATCATGCCCATGGCCATCTGCACCATCTCGTCGGCGTGCGGGTGGTACATGAAGGTGCCGGGGCGGCGGGCGACGAACTCGTAGACGAAGGTCTTGCCCACCGGAATCGCCGGCTGGGTCAGGCCCGCGACGCCGTCCATGCCGTTGGGCAGACGCTGGCCGTGCCAGTGGATGCTGGTGTGCTCGGGCAGCTTGTTGGTGACGAAGATGCGCACCCGGTCGCCCTCCACCACCTCGATGGTCGGTCCCGGCGACTGGCCGTTGTAGCCCCACAGGTGGGCCTTATAGCCGGGCGCCAGCTCGCGTACCACCGGCTCGGCGACCAGGTGGAACTCCTTGACGCCGTTGTTCATGCGCCACGGCAGGGTCCAGCCGTTGAGGGTGACCACCGGGTTGTAGGGCCGCCCGCTGTTCGGCTGCAGCGGCGGTTGGGTGTCGGCGCTGGCCTGCAGCACCGGTTCGGGC
>JBLUOL010000358.1:0-1396 GCA_048065775.1 Pseudomonas sp. GW6 | reverse complement strand
ACGCCGGCGCAGCCAGGTGACGCCAGCCAGATGCGCGCGCTCGACCAGTGCTGCCGACGGGTAGGCCTGCAACGCATCCAGCTCGCCACGTGCAGCCAACGCGGCAAGGCTGGCGGAAAGATCGTGATTGTCCGGGTCATGCACTGGCACGTTGGTCGACAGGTCGATCAGCTCGCCCTGCGCGGCCGGCTGCTTGAGCCGGAACAGGCTCGCCTCGCGGCTGCCAGCCAGCACGTAGGTGCCGCGCCCGACCTCGCCAGAAACCAGATGCCGACGCGCCGCCTCACGGTAAGCGAGCATAACCGTGCTCGGGTTGATACCCAGCGTCCAGGCCAGGCGCCGCTGCGGCGGCAGGCGCTCACCGGGATTGAGTTCACCACGACCGATGGCCGAGGCAATGGCTTCGACCAATGCCAGGTATGTCGGTAGGGAGCTGTCTTGAAGGTCAGGAAGCCACATTGCTTGCCATGCAATATAAAGATTTACCCATACAATGCGCCGCACTAGCATCCGGGTCAACACCACTCGGAGTGCCTGTCATGTTCGACCTCGCCCAACTGCGCCAGAGCGCTGAACTGGTTCACCGCCACATGGCGCCCACGCCACAACTGGCCTGGCCGTTACTTGCCCAGCGCCTGAGCTGCGAGGTCTGGGTCAAGCACGAGAATCACGCCCCGACTGCGGCCTTCAAGGTGCGTGGCGGCTTGGTCTACATCGACGCCCTGCTGCGCCGCGAGCCGCAGGTGCGTGGACTGGTCACCGCCACTCGTGGTAACCACGGCCAGAGCCTGGCACTGGCCGCGCGCCAGGCCGGCCTGGCGATCCGCATCCTGGTGCCACACGGCAACGCCCGCGAGAAAAACGCGGCGATGCGCGCACTCGGCGCAGAGGTGATCGAACATGGCCGCGACTTCGACGAAGCCCGCGCCGAAGCCGCGCGTATCGCCGAACGCGACGACCTGCACTGGGTGCCGTCACTGCATGAGGATCTGGTGCGCGGCGTGGCTACCTATGCCCTGGAACTGCTGGAGGCGGTACCGAATCTGCGCCGGGTCTATGTGCCCATCGGCCTCGGCTCGGGTATCTGCGGGATGATCCGCACCCGCGACCTGCTTGGTCTCGACACCGAAATCGTCGGCGTCGTCGCCAGCGGCGCCGATGCTTATGCACGGAGCTTCGAACAAGGCCGGCTGGTGCAGACCGAACGTGCAGACACCCTGGCCGATGGCATGGCCTGCCGCCAGCCGCAGGAATTGGCGCTGGACATGATCCGCGCCGGCGCAGCACGCATCGTACGGGTCGACGACGAGGAGATCCGCGCTGCCATCCGCACCTATCACGAGGACACCCACAACCTCGCCGAAGGCGCCGGTGCAGCGGCGCTGGCCGCGCTAAT
>JBLUOL010000357.1:0-1415 GCA_048065775.1 Pseudomonas sp. GW6 | reverse complement strand
GGCGGTAGTCGGGGTGACGGCGCAGGTATTCCCACGCCAGCGCGGGGCCGTCGAGGTGCAGCGTGTAGAGATACGCGGCGGTCGGATACCAGTGTTCGGCGCTCGGGTCAGCCATGACGCGGCCTCCTGTCATTCAGCAGGAACGTCGCCACGGATTCCGCCGTGCGAGAGCTATCGAGTCGCCATCAAGTCGTCATCAAAATCGGGGTAGGCTGTAACTGCTGGTGTCAAGACTGATTCGCTCCAAGGCATTGCGGAAATCGTCTCAATGCGACGGCTGCGCGCCACAAAAATGGTGCGCAGCATGGAGCACCGTGCAGCAGCCCGCGCCAAAGATCATGACTGTTTGCAACAGAAGCGCACCGCTTCGGTGCAAGAGTGCGGATTCAGACCGCGCAGGTCTTGGGTAAGACTGAAATAGTCAGAATGCGCCGTCGTTGGCTGGGACTGCTCAGTCGGTGATCGAGCCGTTTTCCTCGGCCAGTCGCAGGTACTCCGACAGCAGCCGCACGGGCTGGAAGTAGCGATCGCGCATCACCGGCTGCTTGCGCGGCCCGACGATGGACGCCAGATCGGACAGCTTCACATGGCCCAGGCCGGGCATGCCTATTCCCAGGTCGATCAGCCCCCATGCCGTATCACCATCGGCCGGGTCGAGCGCGGCCAGCAGCCAGGTGGCGTGCGCGTCAGGGGTGAACAGTCGCACCGCCGGCATCGGGTCGATGCTTCGGCCAGCGGCGCGTGCCGCGCCGACGGCAAGCAGTTGCGCCTGCTGTTCAGCGGTGACGAGCGGCTGGGTCATGGCCCGAATCCCCACGCATTCGAGGATGCACGGATACGATTTTCTACCGAAGCGCGGAAGCGCCGAAGCGGGTGCGTGCTTTGGCGGGAAAGCACGAAGGCGCAAGCCATCGAATCCGTACATGCACGGAAACGCAGAAGCGGATTTACGCAGGCCAGGCAAGACACGGATGCGGTTCCCCGATTCTGTCGGAATCCGCCCATGCGGATTTCCGTAAAAGCACGAAAGCGGTTCGGTCAACAGGAATGAACACTTTAGATTGTAGCCCTATTGGGTGCAATGGGCTGTCATCTTGGTTTTTACGGGGAAACCAAGTTGGTGACAGCGAAACACTCATTGGCGATGGCAATACGGACGGTCAGGAAAGCGCGCGGCTTGAGCCAGGAAGCGTTCTCCGACGTGTCCAGCCGCACCTACATGAGTTCGCTGGAGCGCGACCTGAAAAGCCCGACCATGCACAAGCTGACCGAGCTGTGCGAGGTCATGGACGTGCATCCGCTCACGTTGCTGACGCTGGCCTATACCGGCGACAGCACGCGCAAGGCCGATCAGCTTCTGGCGCAGGTGCGCCAGGAGCTTGAGGCGGTGTTGAAGGAACGCGACACGCCGTAGG
>JBLUOL010000356.1:0-1434 GCA_048065775.1 Pseudomonas sp. GW6 | reverse complement strand
CGATCCAGCCGAGCTCGTTGTAAGGGATCGCCAGCAAGCTGGCTCCTACAGGTTAGGCGTTCGAGAACAGATTCAAGGAGCATCTTCATGCAACGTTATTCCGGCTTCGGCCTGTTCAAGCACTCGTTCAGCCACCATGAGAACTGGCAGCGCATGTGGCGCAACCCGACGCCCAAGCCGGTGTACGACGTGGTCATCGTCGGCGGTGGCGGCCACGGCCTGGCCACGGCCTATTACCTGGCCAAGGAATTCGGCGTGAAGAATGTCGCCGTGGTCGAGAAGGGCTGGCTCGGCGGCGGCAACACCGCGCGCAACACCACCATCGTGCGTTCCAACTACCTGTGGGACGAGTCCGCGCAGCTCTACGAACACGCCATGAAGCTGTGGGAAGGGCTGTCGCAGGACATCAACTACAACGTCATGTTCTCCCAGCGTGGCGTCTACAACCTCTGCCACACCCTGCAGGATATGCGCGACGCCGAGCGCCGCGTCAGCGCCAACCGCCTCAACGGCGTGGATGGCGAACTGCTGGATGCCAAGCAGGTGGCCGAGGAAATTCCCTACCTCGACTGCAGCAAGAACACCCGTTATCCGGTGATGGGCTCCACCGTGCAGCGTCGCGGTGGCGTCGCCCGTCATGACGCCGTGGCCTGGGGCTACGCGCGTGCCGCCGATGCCCTGGGCGTCGACCTGATCCAGAACACCGAGGTGACCGGTTTCCGCAAGCAGAACGGTGCGGTGATCGGCGTGGAGACCAACAAGGGTTTCATCGGTGCCAAGCGCGTCGGTGTGGTCACTGCCGGTAATTCCGGGCATATGGCGGGGCTCGCCGGCTTCCGCCTGCCGCTGGAATCGCACCCGCTGCAGGCACTGGTATCCGAGCCGATCAAACCGATCATCGACAGCGTGATCATGTCCAACGCCGTGCACGGTTACATCAGTCAGTCGGACAAGGGCGACCTGGTCATCGGTGCCGGCATCGACGGCTACAACGGCTACGGCCAGCGCGGCTCCTACCACACCATCGAACACACCCTGCAGGCCATCGTCGAGATGTTCCCGGTGCTCTCGCGCGTGCGTATGAACCGCCAGTGGGGCGGCATCGTCGATACCAGCCCCGACGCCTGCCCGATCATTTCCAAGACCCCGGTAGACAACCTGTTCTTCAACTGCGGTTGGGGTACCGGTGGCTTCAAGGCCACGCCGGGTTCGGGTCACGTGTTCGCCGCCAGCCTGGCCAAGGGTGAAATGCACCCACTGGCCAAGCCGTTCTCCATCGACCGTTTCCACACCGGCGCACTGATCGACGAGCACGGCGCTGCGGCGGTGGCCCATTAAACATTCATCCCGTAGGGATGACATCCGATGACCCTCTCCCGCTTGCGGGAGAGGGTGGCCCGCAGGGCCGGGAGAGGGCGGTTCGGCCAACACCGT
>JBLUOL010000355.1:0-1437 GCA_048065775.1 Pseudomonas sp. GW6 | reverse complement strand
GCCACCTTGTTCGGGTCGAGCCACACGCGCAGCGAGTAGTTGCCCATGCCGAACAGCTGCACGTCGCCGACGCCGTCCAGGCGCGCCAGCTCGTCCTTGACGTTGAGCGCGGCGTAGTTGGACAGGTAGAGCATGTCGTAGCGCTGATCCGGCGAGGTCAGGTGCACCACCATGGTCAGGTCCGGGGAGGCCTTGTCCACAGTCACGCCGAGACGCTGCACCTCGGTGGGCAGGGTCGGCATGGTGCGGGTGACGCGGTTCTGCACCTGCACCTGGGCGTTGTCCAGGTCGGTGCCGAGGGCGAAGGTCACGGTCAGCGTCAGGCGGCCGTCGATGGTCGACTGCGACGACATGTAGAGCATGCCCTCGACGCCGACGATGGCCTGCTCCAGCGGCGAGGCGACGGTTTCACCGATTACCTTGGGGTTGGCGCCGGGGAAATCGGCACGCACCACCACGGTGGGCGGCACCACTTCCGGGTATTCGCTGATCGGCAGCTGGAACAGCGAGATGGCGCCGCCGATCAGGATCAGCAGCGACAGCACCGCGGCGAAGATCGGCCGCTGGATGAAGAATTGCGAGAAATTCATGGGTCTTTCCTCTGGGCGCGGGCTGGATCAGCCGCGCGGCGAGCGAGCTTCGATTTTTTCGGCGGCGATACGCGGGGCCTGGCTGCCATCGACGGCCTGGCGCATGCGGGCCAGCTGTTCGAGAGTGCTGTCATCGGCCATGGACACCGGCTGCGGGTCGACGGTGGCGCCAGGCATGGCGCGCTGCAGGCCGTTGACAACGATCTTCTCGCCCTTGCTCAGGCCGCTACGCACGATGCGCAGGCCTTCGAGCTTCGGCCCCAGTTCGATGGAGCGATAGGCCACGGCATTGTCCTCGCCCAGCACCAGCACGTACTTCTTGCCCAGATCGGTGCCGACCGCTTCGTCCTTGATCAGGGTGGCGGCGTAGGGCTTGCTGCCCACCAGCTTCAGGCGGGCGTACAGACCGGGGGTGAAGCGGCCGTCCTGATTGTCGAACACGGCGCGACCACGAATGGTGCCGGTACGCGGGTTGACCTGGTTGTCGAGAAAGTCCAGCTGACCCAGGTGCGGATGGCCGGCTTCGTCGGACAGGCCCAGGTACACGGGGCTGGCGCCACGCGCATCGGCGCCGGACTGGCGGGCCAGCTCGACGTACTTGAGGAAGGCGCGCTCGTCGGCGTCGAAGTAGGCGTAGACCTTGTCGGTGGAGACCACCGAGGTCAGCAGGCTTTCGCCGGCGCCGACCAGGTTGCCTTCGGTGATCTCGGCGCGGCTGACGCGACCGTCGATGGGCGAGGTGATGCGGGTGAAACCGAGGTTGAGGCGGGCGTTTTCCAGCTCGGCGGCGATCGCGGCGACCTGCGCCTGGGCCTCGGTGGCGGCGCTGGCGCGGGCATCGGCGAGT
>JBLUOL010000354.1:0-1448 GCA_048065775.1 Pseudomonas sp. GW6 | reverse complement strand
GGCTCCTATGTATGGACTCGCCCCCACTGTCAAACCTGCTTTTCAACACTGCTACCCGGCTGCATCTATGTATCAGGCCTATTCGAGGAAGCTGTCATCAGCTTCTGGCCAACATTGTGTGAGCTTGCGGTATGCCTATTACATTCAGACCTCGAAGGCCAGTAGGAGCCAAGGCATCAATCCGCAACGGTCTTACCTGGGGTCAATGTTTTCTAGCAGAGGTTGGAGCGACTTCGCGCCCCGGTGGCAGAACTCGGTGGATCAGTGACTCATTTCCGCCTGCCTGTCATTAACTGGCTGGCGTTGATAAGTCTGTTCATTCTGTAGCAGCACCCAGGCGATCCGTAGGTTGCGGTTGGCTAACCTCACCGCCGCCTCTTTGCGCCCCAGGCGACTCAGCCAGCCCAGCAAGCGGCGATCATCCGGTTGCTGCGAATCAGGCCGTAGTTGTTGGAGGACCGCATGCGCGCCCTGGATCATCAGGCTGCGCAGGTAGCCATCGCCTCGCTTGCTCATCTTGCCCAGGCGGATCTTTTCTCCGCTGCTGTGCTGATCAGGCACCATGCCGAAGTAAGCCGCATATAAGCGGGCATTGGCGAAACGTTCAGGTTCGGTTTGCTTGGCCAGCAGCGCGGTGGCGATGATCGGGCCGACTCCGCGCACCGTCATCAGTCGTTTCGCGGTCTTGTCCGCGTTCGCAGCAGCTTCCAAGCGCCCGCTCAAGACGTTGATGCGTTCGCCCAATTGCCGCCATTCACCCAGCAATTCGTCGATCAACTCCCGCAGTATCTCCGGCAGTGGCTGCGTTGCATCTTCCAGCACCCTCGGTATCACGTGGCTGATAGCCGCATCGCCTTGCGCCAGAGCCACGCCGTGCTCCAGCAGCAAACCGCGCATCTGATTACTCATCGCCGTACGCCGACGCACATAACCCTGCCGAGCGCGATGCAGCGCCTGCATGGCCAGCGAGGCAGCGCTTTTGATGGGCACGGCTGAAATCTTGCTATCGCGACCGGCGCGCAAGATCGACAGGGCATCGTTACGATCATTCTTCGCACCGCTGCGGTGACCCTCGACGAGACGAGCCGGAAGAATCCGCGCCAGGTTGCCTTGCCCCTGTAGCTGCCGTGCCCACGCCTGAGCACCTGGGCCAGTTTCAACCAGCACGACGACACTCGGCGGCAACTTGCACAGAAACTCGTAGAACGCCTCACGCGACTTGATCCGCGCCTCGTAACGCACCTGACCAAGAGCGTCTTCTCCCGCCACCTGAAAGACCCGCTTGGCAAGATCGACTGCCACTGTCGTGCAGGCCGATAGATCGTTTAAGGCCTGGGATTGATTAGTTGCTGTATGCTTTTTCATGGACTCGCCCTCGCTGCCGTTGGCTTCTTAGACTGCCACCGTGGCGCATTGACGCCTCGGCGTGGGCGAGTCCATGTAATTAC
>JBLUOL010000353.1:0-1475 GCA_048065775.1 Pseudomonas sp. GW6 | reverse complement strand
CTGCGCGCCACGCTGCGCGCCGGACCGCTAACGGCCCAGGGCCCGAGCAGCGCCGCCAGCTCATCCAGCAAGGCCTGTGCGGCCAGGACAAAGCCCAGACGCAGACCGGCCAGGCCGAAGAACTTGCCGAACGAACGCAACACGATCAGCCCCGGCATGTCGCTGTAGGCGGCCAGGCTGTGCTCCGGCGTGCAATCGATGAAAGCTTCGTCGACCACCAGCCAGCCGCCGCGCTCGGCCAGTTCGTCGTGCCAGTCGAGCAGGCGCGCCGGCTCGATCAGGCGGCCGGTCGGGTTGTTCGGGTTGACCACCAGCAGTACATCCACTTGCGGCAGCGCGCGATGCACCGAGCCCTCGCTCAGCTTGATCACCCGGTGCCCCTCGCGTCGCCAGGCGGCAGCGTGCTCGGCATAGGTCGGTGCGAGGATACCCACGCTGCTGTTCGCGCGCAGACGTGGCAGGGCCTGGATCGCCGCCTGCGAGCCGGCTACCGGCAGCAGGCTGACGGCGCCGTAATAATCGCGCGCCGCCTGCTCCAGGCCGTCGTCCGCTTCAGGCAGGCGCGCCCAGGCAGAGCCCGGTACCGCCGGCAGATCCCAACCATAGGGTGCGACCCCGGTGGACAGATCCAGCCAGTCCTCCAGCGGGATGCCATAGCGCTGCGCCGCTGCGCGCAGACGACCTCCATGTTCAAGCACCCAGCACCTCCCAGACGATCAGGCATAACAGCCACAAGCCAACCCCGGCGATAACCCTGTTCATCGCCCGTTCGATATCCCGTGCCCGCGGCGGTGGGCCTTCGCCCAGTTGTGGGCGTTCATGCACCTCGCCGTGATACTCCGCCGCACCGCCCAGACTAATGGCCAGGCTTCCGGCACCAGCGGCCATCACTGGGCCAGCATTGGGACTGTCCCACAACGGCGCCTGCCGGCGCCAGCAGCGCAGGGCCAGGGCAGTACGCCCAAGCAGCGCATAGGTCAGCGCCACCAGTCGCGCCGGGATGTAATTGAGCACGTCATCGATCTTCGCCGCGGCCCAGCCAAAACGCTCGAAGCGTTCGTTGCGATAGCCCCACATGGCATCGAGCGTATTGCTCAGGCGGTACAGGACGACGCCCGGCGCGCCAGCGACGATGAACCAGAACAAGGCGGCGAACACGGCGTCGGAGCCGTTCTCCAGCACCGATTCGGTGCCGGCACGGGCCACCCCGGTTGCGTCCAGCTCGGCGGTATTGCGGCTGACCATCCAGCCGACGCGCTCACGCGCCAGGGCCAGGTCACCCAGGCGCAGCGCGCGGGCCACCGGCTGCGCGTGCTCGTACAAGCTGCGCAGGCCAAGGGCGAAGTACAGGGCGAAGATCTCCACCGCCCAGCCAAGCGAGGTCAGGTGCACCAACAGCCAGGTAAGCAGGGTCAGCGGCAGCACCGCCAGGCACCAGGCCGATACGCCATGGCTGCGCCAGCCGCCACCGGCCG
>JBLUOL010000352.1:0-1520 GCA_048065775.1 Pseudomonas sp. GW6 | reverse complement strand
CCATAGGCGATCCAGTCGGCCAGCTCGGCGTCGAACTTGGCCGGGGTGCGGCTGGCCATGACCAGTTGCACCAGGTACTCCTCCACGGCATCGGCCATGTACAGGCCGAGAATTTCCTTGCGCGCGGCGAACACCGCCTGCTGGCTGACCCGGTGCTCGGGCTTGGCCTCACCGTTGAGCGCATCGCCACGGGCCTGGGCGAGGATCTTGCGCTCCACCGCCGCATCGGGAAAACCGATCTTCACGTGCATGAGAAAACGGTCGAGCTGCGCTTCCGGCAGTGGGTAGGTGCCTTCCTGCTCGATGGGGTTCTGCGTGGCCATGACCAGAAACAGCGGCGACAGGTCGTAGGTGCTGCGGCCTACCGACACCTGGCGCTCGGCCATGGCTTCGAGCAGCGCCGATTGCACCTTGGCCGGGGCGCGGTTGATCTCGTCGGCCAGCACCAGGTTGTGGAAGATCGGCCCCTGCTGGAACACGAAGCTGCCGGTTTCCGGGCGGTAGATCTCGGTGCCGGTGATGTCCGCCGGGAGCAGATCGGGGGTGAATTGGATGCGATGGAACTCGCCTTCTATGCCTTCGGCCAGTTCCTTGATCGCTTTGGTCTTGGCCAGACCAGGGGCACCTTCGACCAGTAGATGGCCGTCGGCGAGCAGAGCGATCAGTAGGCGCTCGATGAGCTTTTCCTGGCCGAGAATCTGGGTGGAGAGAAATTGGCGTAATGCGACCAGCGCTTCACGGTGTTCCATCGTCGGGCTCTTCTGGCGGATGGGCGGGGCTTTTACTGCCGCGCGTGCAGACCGCCGACTTTAATGCATTTGCGGCTTCGGCCGCTATGTGCGGCGCGGGTCATGAACAGTCTGGCAACAGAAATGCGAGGGATGTCGCCAGCGCTGAAATGACCCTCCGTCGATGAGGGCGGGTCATGCAGCCCGGTGCGACGCTATTGCCACTGCGCCAGGAGCCGGCGCTGGGTGAGCAGGGCGCTGTCCTGCGTGGTGGGAGCAAGCTGTATGGTCTGCCCCGGCAGGCATTGCGCCAGCCGAGCCACGGCCTGTGGCGTCAGCGCGCCGAGACGCGGGTAGCCACCGATGGTCTGGCGGTCGTTGAGCAGGATGATCGGTTGGCCATCCGGCGGCACCTGCACGGCGCCCAGCGGGATGCCTTCGGAGATCATCGAGCTGCGCTGGCATTGCAGCTGCGGGCCGTTGAGACGAATGCCCATGCGGTCGGCGCGCTGATCGATCAGCCATTGGCTGTTGAAGGCGTCGAACAGGCTCTGGCCGCGGAAGTCACCGATCTGCGCACCCAACACCAACTGCAGGCGCGGCGCATCCTGATACTCGGGAATGAACTCGGTGGGCATCTGCCGCGTTTCATTGGCGCTGCCGCTCCAGGCCAGAGCATCGCCGACAGCGATGGCGCGGCCATCGCCCTGCAGGCCACCAAGGCCTTCACGTAGCATGCTGGCGCAACTGCCCAGCACCAGCGGCGCCTGGAATCCACCTGGCGCGGCGAGA
>JBLUOL010000351.1:0-1576 GCA_048065775.1 Pseudomonas sp. GW6 | reverse complement strand
TGCTGAGCATCCACCGCGAGCTGCGCCGCAAGGGTGTCACCTTGCAGCTGCTGTGGGAGGAATATCTCGCCGCGCATCCGCAGCAGCCGACCTACCGCTACACCCAGTTCGTCGAGCACTACCGGCGTTACGCCCAGACGCTCAAGCGTTCGATGCGTCAGCTGCACCGCGCGGGCGAGAAACTGTTCATCGACTATGCCGGGCCGACGCTGCCGGTGGTCGATCCGGCCACCGGCGAAGTCCGCCGGGCGCATATCTTCGTCGCGGCCCTGGGCGCCTCGAATTACACCTATGCCTGCGCGACACCAGGTGAAACCCAGGTGGACTGGCTGACCTCACTGGGCCAGGCGCTGACCTACTTCGGCGGCGTGCCGGAGATGGTCGTGCCGGACAACCTGCGCAGCGCGGTGAGTAAGAGCCACCGCTACGAGCCGGACATCAACCCGAGCTACCGCGATCTGGCCGAGCACTATGGCGTGGCGGTGGTGCCGGCGCGGGCGCGTAAGCCGCGCGACAAGGCTAAGGCCGAGGTCGGCGTGCAGGTGGTCGAGCGCTGGATCCTCGCGGCCCTGCGCAACCGCCAGTTCTTCTCCCTGAACGAACTCAACACAGCCATCGCGGCGCTGCTGGCCAGACTCAACCAACGCCCTTTCAAGAAGCTGCCCGGCTCGCGCCAGACGGCCTTCGACAGCCTGGATCGTCCGGCCTTGCGCGCGCTGCCGGAGCAACCCTACGTGTATGCCGAGTGGAAGAAGGCGCGCGTGCACATCGACTACCACGTCGAGGTCGATGGTCATTACCACTCGGTGCCCTACAAACTGGTGAAGAAGCAGCTGGAGGTGCGGCTGACGGCGCGCACAGTCGAATGCTTCCACACCAATCAGCGGGTGGCCAGCCACGTGCGCTCACCGCACAAGGGCCGGCACAGCACGCAGACCGAGCACATGCCCAAGAGCCATCGCGAGCATGCCGAGTGGGCATGCAGACCAACCCGGATCTGTGTGCTCAATCATGACTGCACTCCGTCTTGGCCTCCTGCCGCTCCATCCACTTGGCCAGGCCCCACATCGTGCTCCCTAGCAACAGCAAAGACCAAAGCAGCCATTGCGGGATTTGGTATTCGGTACTTAGCCAAAGCCCGATGCCACCGCAAAATATCGCTACGCAAAACCATCTCATCAGCGTGCACTCCCACTCCCGATTACCTACGAGATACCACGGTAACCCGATGTCCGGTTGTGTTAACGCTGGTACCAGAAATTTCGTCAGATCCCAGGCTGGGAAACGAGAATGATCTATTGGTGGATATGAAACACCGCCATCCAACATGGCCCAGTTATCGGACACCTCGTCCCAAGCACCACGAGCTAGATGAATCTGTCGCCTTGTTTTGAGATTGAAAAAAGGGCTCGATCCAAGGACAGCCTTTGAGGCAGCTCACTCGTTCACAAAAAAGGAATTATGTGTGCCGCTTGTCCAATGGATTTCAGACTTTTTATCTAGGGCCTGTTGCCGTTTTACATGGGCAACCATAGGAAGGCGCAGGCCATGGCCACCACGCTCTCGTAATTTCTCT
>JBLUOL010000350.1:0-1601 GCA_048065775.1 Pseudomonas sp. GW6 | reverse complement strand
CGTAGCCCGGATGCAATCCGGGGAATACCTCATTCACCAGCATCTTCGATCTCGACACCTGCTCCGCCGGCCCAGTCGATGGGTAGCAAGCCTTGACGCACATAATGATGAAAGCTGGAAAATGGCCAATCCCGTACGCGAGCAACCAGACCATGCTTGAGCGGATTGATATGGATGTAGTCCACATGATGGCGGTAATCCTGCTCGTCACGAATCAGATGCTCCCAAAAACGTCGCTGCCAGATGTTGGCCTCACCTTTGGCGTTGGTGCGCACTTCGCTGCCAACCTGCTGGCGTAGTGCTCCCACGAAAGAGGCCTTGAGCATACGGATTCGCGCAGAGAAATCGGCGTCATCAGGTGGTAGCACCATCAGCATGTGAACGTGATCTGGCAGCACCGCCAACGCAGGTACGCGAAAAGGCAGTCGAGCCTGCGTATCCTGCAAACATCGACGTAAAAGCGCCGCGTTTTTGAACAGCAGATCACTACGTCTGTCTTGCAGAGCCAGCGTCAAGAAATAACAGCCGCCGGCTACCTTGGCTCTTCGGTATTTCACCATTCGGCACCTCCTTGTGCTCGAAAATCCCCGGATGCAATCCGGGACAGCTTTTAGCGCCCCCTGACGACCAGACTCTCCGGCGCAGTGCCCAGCGCCTGCCAGCTCGGCCGATACATCGACTCGACCTGCGGTGGCGGTACACGGTAGCTGCCCGGCGTCACCGCACGGGCCAGGTAGAGCAGGTGGGTGGTGCCGTACTCCTCCACATCCACCGCTGCCACATAGCGATCACCAAGGTATTCCTGGTGTTTGATCCGCGCGTTCTGCATGGAGCGGCGCCATTCCTTGACGTTGCTGCCGGCGTCATCGAGGCTCGCGGCGCTCTGCGCCAGGTTCTGGTTTTCCAGCTCCAGGCCAGCCGGCAACAGGTCGACGACCAGCGCATCCGGTACGCGCTGCTTGGCCCGCACAGCCAGGTGCACCAGCACCAGCTCGCCGCTGTCCAGGCGCTGCAGATCGAGCGGGCGGCCATCCATGCCGAGGTACTCGCGCTCGATGCTGAGGTTCTCGCCACCGGCGCGTGGCGCCTGGCTCGGATAACCGGACAGGGTCAGCTGCTGATACAGCTTGGTGCTGCCGGCATTGTTCACGCTCAGCGGTTCGGCCAGCTCGCCACGCTCCAGCTTGATACCGGGCTGCTGGTTGCTCAGCTCGAACTGGAAAGTGCCGCTGGTAAGCGCAGCGCTCCAGGTCTGCTCCGGCTTGCCGAGAATGCCGCGACCGGCGAGGAACAGCGCGTTGCGCTCCTGGGTCGACAGCCAGCGCTGGCCAGCCAGCTCATCGGCCAGGTTGAACAGGCGCTGCTCGCGCTGACCGGCCGCCAGGCCGTGCTCTTCCAGCAAGGCGAGAATCAGCGCCTGGTCGCGCAGTGGGCTGCCGTAGTCGGCCATCCAGCGCTCGCCATCGCGCTGCTGGATCAAGCCCTGATTCAACACCTGCTCGGCACGCGGCGCATCGCCCATCAGCTTCAGCGCCGCTGCCAGTTGCACCAGCGGCAGGCCGGAACGCGCCTCGCTGCGGCGGTCGAACAGGCTGCGCAGC
>JBLUOL010000349.1:0-1602 GCA_048065775.1 Pseudomonas sp. GW6 | reverse complement strand
CCAGCACCGTGCTGCCGCAGGTGCTGCAGGCCTGGCAGGAGGTGCTGGGCTGCGCGGAGCTGGGGGAGGGCGACCACTTCTTCGCGCGTGGCGGCGACTCGGTGGGCGTGATGCAGGTGCTGGCGCGCCTCAACGCCGAGCTGGGGCTGGAGCTGCAGGCCGACAGCCTGTTCGAGCGCCCGCGTCTGGGGGATTTCAGCGCCTGGGTCGCGGCCCAGCCGCGTACGACCCGGCAGGTGCCGCCCCTGCAGGCCGAGGTGCGTGACGCGCAGTGTGCGCAATCCTACGCGCAGCAGCGCTTGTGGTTTCTCGAGCGCTTGCAGGGTGACACCAGCGCCTACCGGCTGGGCGGTGAGCTGCGTTTTCAGGGACGGCTTGATGAGGCGGCGCTGCAGCGCAGCTTCGATGACTTGGTCAGTCGCCACGAGAGCCTGCGCACGCGCTTTGCCGCTGGCGAAGAGGATGGCGTACCGCTGCAGCGCATCGATCCACCCTTTACGGTCGACCTGGCGCGTTTCGATCTGCGTGGCGAGGCAGATGGCGAGGCAGATGGCGAGGCAGATGGCGAGGCGGCGCTGGCACGCCTGCGCGAGGAACGGATGAACCTGCCGCTGGATCTGCAGCAAGGGCCCTTGTGGCATCTCGCTCTGGTGCGAGTGAGCGAGGACGATCAGCGCCTGCTGCTGGTGATGCATCACATCATCTGCGACGGCTGGTCGATTCAGGTGCTGATCCGCGAGTTCGCCGAGCTTTATGCCGTCCATGTCCTCGGCCAGGCGCCGAACCTGCCGGCACTGCCGGTGCAGTACGCCGACTACGCCATCTGGCAGCGACGCTGGCTACAGGCGGGCGAGGGTGAGCGTCAGCTGACTTACTGGAAGCAGCAGCTGGGCGATGAGCAGCCGTTGCTGCAACTGCCTGCCGACCACCTGCGCCCGGCGCGGCAGAGCCACCGCGGCGCGCGCCACGCCATTCGTCTCGATGAGGCGCTGAACCAGCGCCTGCGGGGCTATGCCGCTGACCACGACGTCACCCTGTTCATGCTGCTGCTGGCCGCCTTCAAGGTGCAGCTGCAGCGCTACAGCGGCCAGCGCGATATCCGTGTCGGCGTGCCCAGTGCCGGGCGCGTGTGCCGGGAAACCGAGGCGCTGATCGGCTTCTTCGTCAACACTCAGGTGCTGCGCAGCGAGTTCGGCGGCGAGCACAGCTTCGCCGATGTGGTAGCGCAGGTGCGGACGGCGGCCCTCGGCGCGCAGGATCACCAGTTGCTGCCGTTCGAGCAACTGGTCGAGGCGCTGGCGCCGCAGCGCAGCCTGAGCCACAACCCGCTGTTCCAGGTGAAGTTCACCCAGCAGTTCGCCCTGGCCCGGGATCTGGCCCTGCCTGGCGTGACCCTCAGCGCGCGGCAGCTGGACGAACAGGCCGCGCACTTCGATCTGGGGCTGGATATCACCGACCTGCCCGAAGGCATCGAGGCGGCCTTCACCTATGCGCAGGATCTGTTCGAAGCCGAGCGCATCAATGCCTTCGCCGCCGATTTCGAACATCTGCTGGAGCAACTGCTGGCGCAGCCGCAAGCGCCGCTGGCCAGCCTGCAACTGG
>JBLUOL010000348.1:0-1616 GCA_048065775.1 Pseudomonas sp. GW6 | reverse complement strand
ATCGTGGGAGGGGCTTTAGCCGCGAGCATTGGCCAGTCAGGACGGGCGAATTACATCGCCCGTACGCAGGTCACGAATCAGACTGGGATTCTTGCGTCCACCCAAGGCGCCGCCGAGCACCTTGTCCAGTTCATCCGGGAAGTACTGCTCGACGCGCAGACGCGAACGCGCTGAAGGGCGCCCCGCCGGGTTGGCCGAGGTGGAGATCAGCGGCCCGGTGTAGCGGCACAGCGCACGCACCAGCGGATGGTCACTGACGCGCAGGGCAACGGTATCGTGCTGACCTGTGACCCACTCGGGCAGACGATTCTGATGCGGCACCAGCCAGGTGTTCGGACCTGGCCAGCTGCCGGCCAGGCGCTCCTGCCAGACCTCAGGCAGATCATCGAGCAGGAAGTCGAACTGTTCGATGTCGTCGGCCACCACGATCAGCCCCTTGTGCATCGGCCGCTCCTTGAGCGCCAGCAGGCGATACACCGCCTCTTCATTCCAGGGATCGCAGCCCAGGCCCCAGACCGCCTCGGTCGGATAGGCGATCACGCCCCCCTCACGCACCACTCGCGCCGTTTGCTGTATCTGCCAGTTGCTGGCCATCGACTGTCTCCCGCGGAATCAATGGGCGGCAGTCTATCCAAGCCAATGGTTGCCTGCCACGGGCCTTAACAGCCTGTTAACGATTGCGCGCCAGCCAACGCCCGGCCTCGTTACACACCAGACCATCGAGCTCCAACTCGGTCAAAGCTCCCAGCACCTGTGACAGCGGCCAACCGCTGGCCTGCACCAGCGCCTCGGTGCTGTGCGGCGCGGCATGCAGCAAAACCAGCAATGGATGCTCGACGCTAGCAAGCGGCACCGATACAGGTTCGGCGGTTGGAGTCTGCCAGCCATGCAGGGCTTCGAGGATATGCTCGATGCTTTCCACCAGGGTGGCGCCATCCCGAATCAGTTGATGGCAGCCTCGCGCTCCGGGATGGTGGATGGAGCCAGGAATGGCGTAGACCTCGCGCCCCTGCTCGGCGGCCAGGCGCGCGGTGATCAGTGAGCCACTGGAAGGGCTGGCCTCGACCACCAGTACACCCAGCGACAACCCACTGATGATCCTGTTGCGCCTCGGGAAATTACTGGCCTGCGGTGGACAGTCCAGAGGCAATTCTGAGACCAGCGCGCCACCTTGCTCGATGATCTGCGCCGCCAGCCCCACATGCCGCCGCGGGTACAGGCACTGCAAGCCAGTGCCCAGCACGGCCACCGTTTTGCCGCCGCCCTCCAGCGCCCCCTGATGCGCGGCGCCATCGATCCCCAATGCCAGACCGCTGGTGATGACGAAACCACCGCCCGCCAGGCTACGGGCAAAGGCCCGCGCGTTATCCAGGCCGGGCTGCGAGGCGCGTCGACTGCCGACCATGGCCAGTTGCGGCGCCTCCAGCACACCCGGATCGCCCGCCACGAACAACAGCGGCGGCGCATCCGCCAGCTCGCCGAGCAGAGCCGGATAGGCTGGATCGTCCCACATCACCACATGCTGATCAGGCTGATCCAGCCAGTGCAGGGCAGCAGCCGCTCGCTCGCGGATATCTGCACTGCGCCGGGGCTCGGCGCAGGCAGCCGGCAACCCC
>JBLUOL010000347.1:0-1623 GCA_048065775.1 Pseudomonas sp. GW6 | reverse complement strand
CTGGCGCGGCGCGCCGACGATACGGGTGGCCGCCAGCAAGGCGCGACGCGCGGCCTTGCCCAGGCCGGGGTAGCCGTCTTCGCCGATGCCAACCAGGGTCAACCAGGGTTTCATCCAATGTCCTCGCACAAGCCCGACGGAGCGCCTGTCCGCGCTCCGAGCAAAGCGGGCATAATAGCGCCTTCGTCGGTGCCCTTGAGTCGATACGACTCAGTAAAGGGCCTAAGGAAACTCTGAAATAGTCGTCATTCCCGCGCAGGCGGGAATCCAGAATCTCAGTGCTACCTGGGCTCCCGCCTGCGCGGGAGTGACGGTAGATGGCCATTTCAGAGCTTCCCCAAGAGGGAACACGGTTCACCGTGGCTGCCCCCGCAACTGTAAACAGCGAGTCCAACGCAATCGGCCACTGGGTAACCGGGAAGGCGCGGCGGACGAAGACCTGTCAGCCAGGAGACCTGCCGACGAACGCTGGTCGCGAGTGCCAACATCGGGCGGGGTGTACCGATGCCATGGAGTCCCCAATGGGATTTCGCTGGTTCGGTCGCCGCGTCGTTAGCCACAGGTGACCGCTTGCCTACATCCGTCCGTCCTTCCGCCTGCCCCGGCCTGCTGCGCATCGTGCCTGCGCTGGATGGCGGCATCTGCCGGGTCAAACTGCCCGGCGGCATGCTGCGCAGTGCCCAGGCGCGGGCGATTGCCGAGGCGGCCAGGCACTGTGCCAGCGGCGTGCTGGATCTGACCAACCGCAGCAACCTGCAGATTCGCGGCGTGCTGCCTGGCCAGGAAAGCGCGCTGATCGACGCCCTGCTCGGCGCCGAGCTCGGTCCCCGAGTGGCCGCTGCCGACGATGTGCGCAACCTGATGCTCAGCCCCGCCGCCGGTCTCGACCCGCAGGCACGGATGGACGTGCGTCCGCTGGCCAGCCAGTTGCTCGACCTGCTGCAGGACACCCCGGAGCTGCATGCCCTGTCGCCCAAGTTCGCCCTGCAACTGGACGGTGGCGAAGCCCTGGCCATGCGCGAACACCCCCACGACCTGTGGCTGACCGCCGAGGACGACCAGTACCTGCTGCTGGGCCTGGCCGGCTGCCCCTTCGACGCGCCGCTGGCGCGAGTCGAGGCGACACATACGGTCACGCTGGTGCGCGAACTCCTGCTGCTGTTCCTTGAACTGGCGATACCCGAACAATCGCGCATGCGCCAGTTGCTGGCACAGATCCCGGCCAGCGAGCTGTTGCAACGCCTGCAGACGCGCCTGGATTTTCCCCTGCAGCCGGCACCGGCCAATTGGCAGACTGCCGCGACGATCAACCGCTCGCCGGCTGGGATTTATCCACAAGCGCAGAGCGGCCTGTGCATGGTCGCAGCCGGCGCCCAGTTGGGCCGACTGCATGCCGAACAGCTGCTGACGCTCGCAGACCTCAGCGAGCGATTGGGAGACGGCGAGCTGCGCCTGACCCCCTGGCAAGGCGTGCTGCTGGGCAATGTGCCGGAATCCGCCAGCCGTGAACTGTTGGCAGCACTGGGCGAACTCGGCCTGCTGACCCACATCGACGAGCCGCTGCTTGGCCTGGTCGCCTGCACCGGCTCGGCGGCCTGCGCGCGCGGCCTGGCCGACAGCAAG
>JBLUOL010000346.1:0-1638 GCA_048065775.1 Pseudomonas sp. GW6 | reverse complement strand
CCTGGGCTCGCCCAGCACGGCGTCCAGCGCCACGCCGACGCAGGTGATCAGCGCCAGGCTCATCGTTCACTCACCAGATGATCCCCATCGATTCTCGAACAACAATTCCGATAGCGGTCGGGGCGTGGCCCAACCCTCCTCCACCAGCATCGGCTTTTCGTAAAAGGCCTGAACCGGCCCCAGGCACAGCAGCGCTACCGGCTTGCTACCGGCCGGCATGCCCAACAATGCGGCCAGCGCCTCGGGGTCGAACAACGATACCCAACCGAGCCCGAGCCCTTCGGCACGCGCAGCCAGCCACAGATTCTGAATGGCGCAGGCCACCGAGGCCATATCCATTTCCGGCAAGGTGCGTCGTCCAAAGACATGTGCGTCGCGTCCCTCCATCAGCGCCACCGCCAGTAGCTCGGCGCAGTCGCGAATACCCTCGACCTTCAGCCGCATGAACTCGTCACTGCGCTCGCCGAGGGCCTCGGCAGTGCGCACCCGCTCGGCCTCCACCAGCTCATGAATGGACTCACGCAGTTGCGGGTCACTGACGCGCACAAAGCGCCAAGGCTGCATCAGGCCAACGCTCGGCGCGTGGTGGGCGGCTTCGAGCAGCCGCGCCAGGACCTCGGCTGGCACCTCGCCGCCGCTGAAATGACGCATATCGCGGCGCTCGGCGATGGCGCGATACACCGCCGCGCGCTCTTCAGGGCTGAAGGCATGCTCGCTCATGGACGTAACAGCGCGGCGGCCGCCTCCGGGTTGGACGGCAGGTAAAAGTGGATATAGCTGGCGGTGAGTCGTCCCAAACGATACACCGCCTCGGCTACCGGCTTGCCGTTCGGGCAGCGACCGAGCGCCAGAGGCTGCAAGGGACTTTCCAGCCGCGAGTGATGGTAACTGTGGCCACGTAGCTCGCCTTCGGGCAGCGTCACCTGCTGCAACGCCAGGGCGGTCAGCCGTGGCTGCAAGGCGGCGCTGCCCGCCAGCAGGCCGAGCATGCGCCCGCTGGCGCCTTGCTTGTCGCGCAGTTCATCAAGCAGATAGAGCATGCCGCCACATTCGGCGAGCAAGGGTTTGCCGGCCTGGTGATGAGCACGAATCGCCGCGGCCATGGGCTGGTTGCCTTCCAGCTCGGCCAGGTACAGCTCCGGATACCCGCCAGGCAGATAAAGGCTGTCCACCTGCGGCAGCTCGCGATCAGCGAGCGGTGAGAAGTAATGCAGCTCAGCGCCGAGCGCCTGCAACAGATCGAGATTGGCCTGATAGAGAAAGGCGAACGCCGCATCGCGCGCCACGCCGATGCGTACGCCAGCCAACAGCGGCGCCAGTTCATCGAACTGCGGCGCGGCGAAGCTCACCGCAGGCGGCAGGTCGACGTTGGCGCTGGCCGCCAGGGCATCGGCGGCGGCGTCCAGACGTGCATCCAGATCGGCCAACTCACCGGCCTGCACCAGCCCCAGATGGCGGCTGGGCAACTCCACCGCGGCGCTACGCGGCAACGCGCCAAACCAGCGAATGCTCGCTGGCAGCGCATCGCGCAGAATCTCGCCGTGGCGCGTGCTGGCGACACGGTTGCCGAGCACGCCGGCAAAGGGTAAGTCCGGCTGGAAGGTGGCAAGCCCGTGGGCCAGGGCGCCGAAGGTCTGC
>JBLUOL010000345.1:0-1654 GCA_048065775.1 Pseudomonas sp. GW6 | reverse complement strand
CCGCTCGGCCTCGCTGGCGCTGTACAGGTCGAGCCACTGGCCATCGCGGCCGCGATAACTGACCGCGCCGCGATCCGGCGGGCAACGCCCGGAGAGCAGGCTGAGCAAGGTGGACTTGCCCGAGCCGGACTCGCCGACGATGCCCAGCACTTCACCGGGATAGAGGTCGAAACTCACGCCCTGGCAGCCCTTGTCCGGGCCGTACAGGCGGGTCAGGTCACGCACCGAGAACAACGGCTCGGTCGCAGCCACGGCAGGTTGCAGACGTTCGGCGGCGCTCATTGCAGGTTCTCCTCGGTTCGCTGACGGCAGTAGTCGGTGTCGGAGCAGACGTAGCGCTTGCTGCCGGCGTCGTCGACGATCAGCTCGTCGAGAAAGGACTCGCTGCTGCCACAGAAGGCGCAGCACTCATCCCACTGCTGCACGGCGAAGGGGTGATCCTCAAAGTCCAGGCTGACCACACGAGTAAAGGGCGGCACCGCATACAGGCGCTTCTCGCGACCGGCACCGAACAGCATCAGCGCCGGGCTCATGTCCAGTTTGGGGTTGTCGAATTTCGGGATTGGCGACGGGTCCATCACGTAGCGCTCGTCCACCGTCACCGGGTAGGCATAGGCGGTGGCGATATGGCCGAAGGTGGCGATGTCCTCGTACAGCTTCACATGCATCACGCCGTAATCCTCCAGCGCATGCATGGTCCGCGTCTCCTGCTCGCTGGGCTCGATAAAGCGCAGCGGCTCGGGGATGGGCACCTGATAGACCATGATCTGCCCGGCCGACAGCGGGGTTTCCGGGATGCGGTGGCGGGTCTGGATCACGCTGGCCTGCGCCGTGCGCTCGGTGGTGGCCACGCCGGCGGTGCGGGCGAAGAAGCGGCGGATCGACACCGCATTGGTGGTGTCATCAGCGCCCTGGTCGATCACCTTGAGCACGTCATCCGCGCCAAGAATCGCAGCGGTCAGCTGCATGCCGCCGGTGCCCCAGCCGTAGGGCAGCGGCATCTCACGGCCACCGAAAGGCACCTGGTAACCGGGGATGGCCACCGCCTTGAGCAGGCCACGGCGGATCATGCGCTTGGTCTGCTCATCCAGATAGGCGAAGTTGTAGGCCGACGCCTCGCGGGCGCCGCTTGCGATGGAAAGGTTCATCAGCGGTTCTCCTCTGCCGGCGCCTGGCGGCGCAGCTTGCGGATCAGTTCCAGTTCGGCCTGGAAGTCGACGTAGTGCGGCAACTTCAGGTGCGAAACGAAGCCGGCGGCTTCGACGTTGTCGCAGTGCATCAGCACGAACTCCTCTTCCTGCGCCGGGCCCTGCACCTCCTCGCCGTACTCGGCGGCGCGCAGCGCGCGGTCGACCAGCGCCATGCCCATGGCCTTGCGCTCGGCGTAGCCGAAGGCCAGGCCGTAGCCGCGGGTAAACTGCGCCTGCTCGGCGCTGTCACCGACGAACTGGTTGACCATCTCGCACTCGGTGATTTCGATGTCGCCCAGCGGCACGGCGAAGCCCAGTTCGGCGGGCGTCATCCACACCTCGACATCACCGATGCGGATCTCCCCGGCGAAGGGATGGTTGCGACCGTAGCCGCGCTGAGTCGAGTAGCCGAGCGCCAGGAGGAAGCCTTCATCACCACGGGCCAGCGCCTGCAGGCGCTCGGC
>JBLUOL010000344.1:0-1662 GCA_048065775.1 Pseudomonas sp. GW6 | reverse complement strand
TTCGTATAGGAGCTTGACGATGACCTACTCTCACATGGTGAAGCACCACACTACCATCGGCGATGCGTCGTTTCACTACTGAGTTCGGGATGGGATCAGGTGGTTCCAACGCTCTATGGTCGTCAAGCAATTCGGTTGGGATCTCGCGATTAGGCGCTATCCCTTGGATACGTGATAGATGATTTGTAGTTCTTGCAAATTTTCGGCTTTCTGTCGACTTCACCATCGACACCCTCTGTCTCCGGCCTATGCCTTCGCAGATTGTTTGGGTGTTATATGGTCAAGCCTCACGGGCAATTAGTATGGGTTAGCTCAACGCCTCACAGCGCTTACACACCCCACCTATCAACGTCGTAGTCTTCGACGGCCCTTCAGGGAGCTCAAGGCTCCAGTGAGATCTCATCTTGAGGCAAGTTTCCCGCTTAGATGCTTTCAGCGGTTATCTTTTCCGAACATAGCTACCCGGCAATGCCACTGGCGTGACAACCGGAACACCAGAGGTTCGTCCAACCCGGTCCTCTCGTACTAAGGTCAGCCCCTCTCAAATCTCAAACGTCCACGGCAGATAGGGACCGAACTGTCTCACGACGTTCTAAACCCAGCTCGCGTACCACTTTAAATGGCGAACAGCCATACCCTTGGGACCGGCTTCAGCCCCAGGATGTGATGAGCCGACATCGAGGTGCCAAACACCGCCGTCGATATGAACTCTTGGGCGGTATCAGCCTGTTATCCCCGGAGTACCTTTTATCCGTTGAGCGATGGCCCTTCCATACAGAACCACCGGATCACTAAGACCTACTTTCGTACCTGCTCGACGTGTCTGTCTCGCAGTCAAGCGCGCTTTTGCCTTTATACTCTACGACCGATTTCCGACCGGTCTGAGCGCACCTTCGTACTCCTCCGTTACTCTTTGGGAGGAGACCGCCCCAGTCAAACTACCCACCATACACTGTCCTCGATCCGGATAACGGACCAGAGTTAGAACCTCA
Source organism: Pseudomonas sp. GW6 (assembly GCA_048065775.1). GTDB lineage: Bacteria > Pseudomonadota > Gammaproteobacteria > Pseudomonadales > Pseudomonadaceae > Aquipseudomonas. The sequence continues at coordinate 670 of JBLUOL010000344.1, read as the reverse complement.
AGGTTGCCAGGGTGGTATTTCAAGGTTGGCTCCATGAGAACTGGCGTCCCCACTTCAAAGCCTCCCACCTATCCTACACAAGCAAGCTCAAAGTCCAGTGCAAAGCTATAGTAAAGGTTCACGGGGTCTTTCCGTCTAGCCGCGGATACACTGCATCTTCACAGCGATTTCAATTTCACTGAGTCTCGGGTGGAGACAGCGCCGCCATCGTTACGCCATTCGTGCAGGTCGGAACTTACCCGACAAGGAATTTCGCTACCTTAGGACCGTTATAGTTACGGCCGCCGTTTACCGGGGCTTCGATCAAGAGCTTCGCTTGCGCTAACCCCATCAATTAACCTTCCGGCACCGGGCAGGCGTCACACCCTATACGTCCACTTTCGTGTTTGCAGAGTGCTGTGTTTTTAATAAACAGTCGCAGCGGCCTGGTATCTTCGACCGGCATGGGCTTACGTAGTAAATACTTCACCCTCACCGGCGCACCTTCTCCCGAAGTTACGGTGCCATTTTGCCTAGTTCCTTCACCCGAGTTCTCTCAAGCGCCTTGGTATTCTCTACCTAACCACCTGTGTCGGTTTGGGGTACGGTTCCTAGTTACCTGAAGCTTAGAAGCTTTTCCTGGAAGCATGGCATCAACCACTTCGCATTCTAAAAGAACGCTCGTCATCAG
>JBLUOL010000343.1:0-1663 GCA_048065775.1 Pseudomonas sp. GW6 | reverse complement strand
CCATCGTCACGCCCTACGTGGTGGAGGTGGACAAGGAGCACGTGCGCGCCGTAGGCGAGGCGGCCACGCCGTACAAGCCCACGGATGCGCAGATCGCGCATCACCTGGCGCGCTTCGTGACGTTGGTGCGCTCGCTGTCCATCGACCCGATCGTGGTCCGGCAGAACTGGCTGGACGCCTACGACTACGCGACCGACCGGGGCGCCGCCATGCTCAACGACTACGCCAGCAAGAACGATCCCTTCGCGCGCGTCGGCAAGGAGTCGGTCACGGTGCAGATCACCAGCGTCGTGCGCGCCAGCGACACGTCGTTCAACGTGCGCTGGACCGAGCAACGCTTCGCCAACGGCGCGCCGGCCGGGACCGAGCGCTGGAACGCCGTCATCTCCATCGTCCTGCAAACCCCACGCACCGAGGAACGCCTGCGCAAGAACCCGCTGGGCATCTACGTCAACGGCCTGTCGTGGAGCCGCGAACTCGATCCCTCGGAAGGAACGAAACCATGAACACTCTCCAATCGCATGATCCCGTTTCGCGTCAGGATGATCTTCCCCCCGATGAGCGGTGGCGGATGTCTCAGGAGGCGTATCAGCAGCGTCTGCGGGATGGCGTCGTATCGGTATGGCCCTTGTTCGCCCCGAATCTGCGGATAGACGATCGAACACTTCGCCACGTTTGCCTGTTGACGCTGGTGGCGGCCTTGGCGGGCTGCGCCACACAGCGCAAGCCGCCGCCCGTGATCCCACTCGATGAGCCAGTGCAGGCGCAGCTCGTGCCCGATCCACCCTCGCCGGTGGAGGTGGTCGCCGTCCTCGAACCGCTGGCGCTGCCGGAGCAGTTGAAGCCGCTGCCGGAAGGTGACGAAGCCCAGCCCGCGCCGGAGCCGGCCGACGAAACCGTGCGCGTGTCCAAGGCCAATACCGAGGCGCGGGTCGCGCCCACGCGCGAGGGCTACGTCAATGCCATCCAGGTCTGGCCCTTCACCGATGGCGCGCTGTATCAGGTCTATGCCGCGCCGGGGCGCGTGACCGTGGTTTCGCTCCAGCCCGGCGAAGAACTGGTGACGGTCGCCGCCGGCGACACCGTGCGCTGGATCGTCGGCGACACGTCCAGCGGTGCCGGCGACGAGCTGCGCGTCAACGTGCTGGTCAAGCCTGTCCGCTCGGGCCTCAAGACCAATCTGGTCATCACCACCAATCGGCGCACCTACCTGCTGGAGCTGACCTCGACAGAGCGCGCTTGGATGGCGTCGGTGTCGTGGGACTACCCGAAGGACCGGATGCTGGCTTTGCAGCGCCAGGCGCAGGCCGCGCAGGTGGCGGCGCCGGTTGATACGGGCCTATCGCTGGAGCGCATCCGCTTCCGCTTCCGCTACGCGATCAGCGGCAGCAATCCGTCATGGAAGCCGCTGCGTGCCTTCGATGACGGCGAGAAGGTCTACATCCAGTTCCCTGCCGGCATCGCCCAGGGCGAACTGCCGCCGCTGTTCGTCATCGGCGTGCAGGGCGATGGGCAGTTGGTGAACTACCGCTTCCGCTCGCCGTACTACATCGTGGACCGGCTGTTCGGCGCGGCCGAACTGCGCCTGGGCGGCGACAAGGGCGACGTGGTGCGCATCGAGCGCACCGACGGCGTGGCGCGGAGGAACTGATGATGCGCCAGG
>JBLUOL010000342.1:0-1688 GCA_048065775.1 Pseudomonas sp. GW6 | reverse complement strand
ACCACGCCCTGCACCTGGCGGAGCTGCTGCGCGAAAGCGGCGCCCGTCCGCAGGTGCATCTCAGCGCCTGCCCGCGCAGTTGCGCCAGCGCCCACGTACAGCCCTATACCCTGCTGGCCAGCACGCCCGATCACTACCAGCTCTACCAACGCACGCCCGAGGCGCCCGGTTTCGGTCGCCTGCTGGCGCCAGCCATGACCATCGACGAGGCCGGCGCCTGGTTCGCCCGCCAACACCCCGCAGGAACACCCGATGCTTGATTACATCCGCGACGGCCAGGAAATCTACCGCCGCTCCTTCGCCACCATTCGCGCCGAAGCCAACCTCGACGGCATCCCCGCCGACCTGGAAAAACTCGCCGTACGGGTGATCCATGCCTGCGGCATGGTCGACGTGGTGGAGGATCTGCGCTTCTCCCCCTGTGCCGGCGCGGCCGGTCGTGCGGCGCTGCTCGCTGGCGCGCCGATTCTCTGCGATGCGCGCATGGTCGCCGAGGGCATCACCCGCCCGCGCCTGCCGGCGAACAACGAGGTGATCTGCACCCTGCACGACGCTGGCGTGCCGGAGCTGGCCCGCGAGTTGGGCAACACCCGCTCGGCGGTGGCCCTGGAGCACTGGCGCGAACATCTGGAAGGCAGCGTGGTGGTGATCGGCAATGCCCCCACCGCGCTGTTCTACCTGCTGGAAATGCTCGATGCCGGCGCGCCCAAACCCGCACTGATCGTCGGCATGCCGGTGGGCTTTATCGGCGCGGCGGAATCCAAGGACGCCCTGGCCGCAGACAGCCGCGGCGTGCCCTACGTGATCGTGCGTGGCCGCCGTGGCGGCAGCGCCATGGCGGTGGCCGCGGTCAACGCCCTGGCCTCGGAGGTGGAATGATGGCCGGTCGCCTACTCGGTCTCGGCGTCGGCCCCGGCGACCCCGAGCTGCTCACCCTCAAGGCGCTGCGCCTGCTCAAAGGCGCGCCGGTGGTGGCCTACTTCGTGGCCAAGGCCAAACACAACGCCGGCCACGGCGGTAACGCCTTCGGCATCATCGAAGAGCACCTGGACGTCGCCCAGCAGCGCCTGCCGCTGGTCTACCCAGTAACCACCGAGAAGCTTGCCCCGCCGCTGTCCTACGAGGATGTGATCGCCGACTTCTACGACACCTGCGCGCAGCAGATCGCCCAGTTGCTGGACGCCGGCCAGGACGTGGCGGTGATCTGCGAGGGCGATCCGTTCTTCTACGGCTCCTACATGTATCTGCACGACCGCCTGGCTGACCGCTACGAGGTGGAAGTGGTGCCCGGCGTGTGCTCCATGCTCGGCTGCGCCTCGGTGCTCGGCACCCCGCTGGTGTACCGCAACCAGAGCTTGAGCGTGCTGTCCGGCGTACTGCCGGAAGACGAGCTGGAACAGCGCCTACGCGACGCCGAAGCGGCCGTGGTGATGAAACTCGGGCGCAACTTCGACAAGGTGCGCCGCGTGCTGCGCAAGCTCGGCCTGGACGACCGCGCCCACTACGTAGAACGCGCGACCATGGCCAGCCAGAAGATCGTCGCACTGGACGAGGTGGAGCCGATGGATTCGCCGTATTTCTCGATGATTCTGGTGCCTGGGCAGAAATGGCGGGGGTAATCCCGTAGGGCGGGCGCAACCCGCCTGCAGCGAGCTGGCGGGTTGCACCCCCCCAACCCCGCTCAACAC
>JBLUOL010000341.1:0-1732 GCA_048065775.1 Pseudomonas sp. GW6 | reverse complement strand
CAGCATCGGGTCGTAGAAGGGGGTGACGGCCTGGCCTTCGACCAGGCCGTGGTCGATGCGCACACCGGCCGGCAGTTCGGGCTCCCAGCGCAGCACCTGGCCGGTTTGCGGCAGGAAGCCGGCGGCCGAGTCCTCGGCGTACAGGCGCACTTCCATGGCGTGGCCGCTGAGGCGAATGTCGTCCTGCTGCAGCGGCAGAGGCTGGCCTTCGGCTACGCGAATCTGCCAGGCCACCAGATCCTGACCGGTGATCAGCTCGGTAACCGGGTGCTCGACCTGCAGGCGGGTGTTCATTTCCAGGAAGAAGAATTCGCCGGAGGTATCGAGGAGAAATTCCACGGTGCCGGCGCCGACGTAGTTGACCGAGGCAGCAGCCTTCACCGCCGCTTCACCCATGGCCTTGCGCAGATCGGGCGTCATGACTGGGCAGGGTGCTTCCTCGACCACCTTCTGGTGGCGGCGTTGCACCGAGCAGTCGCGCGCGCCAAGGTAGACGATAGTGCCGTACTGGTCGCCGAAGACCTGGATTTCCACGTGGCGTGGGCGGATCACCGCACGTTCGAGGATCAGCTCGCCGGAGCCGAAGGCGTTCTGCGCCTCGGAACGGGCGGTGCGGATCTGCCCCAACAGTTCGGCGGATTCGTGAACCAGACGCATGCCGCGGCCGCCGCCACCGGCGCTGGCCTTGATCATCAGCGGATAGCCGATGCGTTCGGCTTCGCGGGCCAGGGTGTCGTCATCCTGGGCGGCGCCTTCGTAGCCGGGAATGCAGGGCACGCCGGCTTCGAGCATGGCGATCTTGGACAGGCGCTTGCTGCCCATCAGGTGGATGGCTTCCACGGTCGGGCCGATGAAGACGATGCCGGCTGCTTCACAGGCGCGGGCGAAATCGGCGTTCTCGGAGAGGAAACCATAGCCGGGGTGGATGGCGTCGGCGCCGGTCTTGCGCGCGGCCTCGATGATGGCGTCGATGCGCAGGTAGGACTGGTTGACCTGCGCCGGGCCGATGCACACGGCTTCGTCGGCGATCTGCACGTGGCGGGCGTCGGCATCAGCCTCGGAGTACACCGCCACGGTGCGATAGCCGAGTTCGATGGCGGTGCGCATCACCCGGCAGGCGATCTCGCCGCGGTTGGCGATCAGGATCTTGTTGAATGCGGGCATCTTTGTGCTCCTGCTGTGCTACCTGGATGGTCTGTTCCGGATGGCATCCGGGTTACGTCAATTCATTCCCTCTCCCCTTGGGGAGAGGGTTAGGGAGAGGGGAGCTTTACTGTGCCCATTTCGGCTTGCGCTTCTGGACGAAAGCCATGGTGCCCTCGACGCCTTCGGTGCCGGTCACGGCGGCGGCGAACTGCTCGGCAGCGCGGTCGAGCAGCGGGCCGAGTGCTTCACGTTCGCTGGCCAGCAGCAGAGCCTTGGTCTGGGCGTTGGCCTGTGGTGCGCATTGGCGAATCTGTTCCAGGGTCTCGTCCAGGCGCTGTTGCAGGGCAGCTTCATCTTCCTCGCAGTAGTGCACCAGGCCTAGACGCAGGGCCTCGGCACCGTCGAAGCGGGCGGCGGTCAGGGCCAGGCGGCGTGTCTGCGTCAGGCCGATACGGTGTACGACGAAGGGGGCGATCTGCGCCGGGAGGATGCCCAGCGTGGTTTCCGGCAGGCCGAACTTGGCGCCGCTGGTGGCGATGGCCACGTCGGAAACGCAGGCCAGGCCGAAGCCGCCACCCAGCACGGC
>JBLUOL010000340.1:0-1747 GCA_048065775.1 Pseudomonas sp. GW6 | reverse complement strand
GGCGCGGATGCCGTGATCGGCGGCACCTGCCATGCCCAGCTGGAGCTGGCCGAGCGCGCCGTCGCCGAAGGCGCCAGCTACATCGCCTTTGGTCGTTTCTTCAATTCCAACACCAAACCCGGCGCCCCGGCGGCGACCGTGGAGCTGCTGGATCAGGCCCGCACGCGTTTTGCCCAGCCCATCGTCGCCATCGGCGGCGTGACCCTGGAAACCGCCCCCGGCCTGATCGCCCGCGGCGCCAGCATGGTCGCCGTGATCCACGCTCTGTTCGCTGCGGACTCCGCCCTTGAGGTGCAAGACCGCGCCCGCGCCTTTGCCGCGCTGTTCGATTGATCCCTTTTCAGAGAGAACCTGCCATGTCCCGCTCCGAAATCCTCTTCGCCAACGCCCAGAAACACATCCCCGGCGGCGTCAACTCGCCGGTGCGCGCCTTCCGCAGCGTTGGCGGCACGCCGCTGTTCTTCAAGCATGCCGAAGGCGCCTACGTGGTGGACGAAGACGACAAGCGCTATGTCGACTACGTCGGTTCCTGGGGCCCTATGATCCTCGGCCACAGCCACCCGGACGTGCTCGACTCGGTGCGTCGTCAACTGCAGCACGGCCTGTCCTACGGCGCGCCGACCGCCCTGGAAACCGAGATGGCCGAGCTGGTGTGCTCGCTGGTACCGTCGATGGAGATGGTGCGCATGGTCAGCTCCGGCACCGAGGCGACCATGAGCGCCATCCGTCTGGCCCGTGGTTACACCGGCCGCGACAGCATCATCAAGTTCGAGGGCTGCTACCACGGCCACTCCGACAGCCTGCTGGTCAAGGCCGGCTCCGGCGCCCTGACCCAGGGCGTGCCGAACTCCGCCGGCGTGCCAGCGGCCTTCGCCAAACACACCCTGACCCTGCCGTTCAACGATATCGATGCCGTGGCCGAGTGCCTAGCGCAGGTCGGCAAAGAAGTGGCGTGCATCATCGTCGAACCGGTGGCCGGCAACATGAACTGCGTACCGCCGGCGCCGGGCTTCCTCGAAGGCCTGCGCGAGCAGTGCGACAAGCACGGTGTGGTGCTGATCTTCGACGAGGTGATGACCGGTTTCCGTGTCGCCCTCGGCGGCGCCCAGGCGCACTATGGCGTCACCCCGGATCTGACCACCTTCGGCAAGATCATCGGCGGCGGCATGCCGGTCGGCTGCTTCGGCGGCAAACGCGCGATCATGGAATGCATCGCCCCGCTCGGCCCGGTCTACCAGGCCGGCACCCTGTCGGGTAACCCGCTGGCCATGGCCGCCGGCCTGACCACGCTGAAGCTGATCAGCCGACCGGGCTTCCACACCGAGCTGACCGATTACACCACGCGCATGCTCGACGGCCTGCAGCAGCGCGCGGATGCAGCCGGCATCCCCTTCGTCACTACCCAGGCAGGCGCCATGTTCGGCCTGTACTTCAGCGGCGCCGACGACATCGTCACCTTCGCCGACGTAATGGCCAGTGACAGCGCGCGCTTCAACCGCTTCTTCCACCTGATGCTGGACGGCGGTGTGTACCTGGCGCCGAGCGCCTTCGAAGCCGGTTTCACCTCCATCGCCCATGGCGACATGGAGCTGGACATCACCTTCGCCGCCGCCGAGCGCGCCTTCGCCGAGCTGAAAAAAACCTGATGCAATACAGCACCGCCTTCAGTGATGCGTTGCTGGCGCTGGCCTGCGGCGTTTGTGTCTGGCTGATCGGCCGGGCGCGCGGGCGCTACGGCGAGGGCGAT
>JBLUOL010000339.1:0-1756 GCA_048065775.1 Pseudomonas sp. GW6 | reverse complement strand
GCGGTATGGCGCGCCGCCGGGCTCTGCAGGGCGGCGCGGTGGATGGCGCTGGTGCTGGCCTCCGGGCACAGCAGGTAGGCGCTGCCCACCTGCACCCCGGCAGCGCCGAGGGCCATGGCTGCGGTCACGCCACGGGCATCGCTGATACCGCCGGCGGCAATCACCGGTACGTTGAGGGTATCGACCAGTTGCGGCAGCAGGGCGAAGGTGCCGAGCTGGCGGCTCAGGTCGAAATCGAGAAAGTGTCCGCGATGGCCACCGGCTTCCAGGCCCTGGGCGATCACCGCATCCACGCCTTGCGCCTGCAGCCACAGCGCCTCGTTCAGGGTGGTGGCGCTGGAGAGGATCTTCGCCCCGCTGCGCCGGACTCGTTCCAGCAGGTCCGGCTGCGGCAGGCCGAAGTGGAAGCTGACCACCGCCGGGCGAAATTCCTCCACCAGCGCGGCCGCTTCGGCGTTGAACGGCAGGCGTCCGGGTCCGCCGGCAATGCTCGCCGGGTCTACGCCCAACTCGTCATAGTAGGGCGCCAGCGTTTCGCGCCAGCCAGCCTCGCGGGTCGCGTCCGGCTCGGGCGGCACATGGCTGAAGAAGTTGAGGTTGAACGGCCGCTCGGTCAGGCTGCGCATCGCCTGCAGCTCCTGGCGCAGAAAGGCAGGCGTGAGCATGGCGCAGGGAATCGAGCCGAGGCCACCGGCCTGGCACACGGCGGCGGCCAGGCGATGATCCTGCGAGCCGGCCATCGGCGCCTGGATCAGGGGCAGGTCAGTGTCGAGCAGGGCGGTGAGAGACATGGGATGGCTCCATTTCAGCATGGGATCGTGGTTCGGACACCTGCCAGGCCCACAGGACGGCCCAGAGCAATGCCGCGGTACCGATAAGGAAGCTGCTCGTGAGGCTATGGCCGGCGGCAGTCCAGTGTTGCACCAGCCAGGGGCCGAGCAACTGGCTGCCGCTGTACAGACTGATCAGCAGGGCGGCCAGGCGCAAGCCCTGGTCCGGGTTGAGGGCGCGGGCCAGGCGCTGGGTCAGCAATACGGTGCCGAGGAAGGTCCCGCCGACCAGCAGAGCGCAGGTCATGACGCCAAAGGGACCGGGCAGCAGGATCGGCATCGTCACGCCGAGCAGTTGCAGCAGGTAGTTGGCCAGCAGGGCACGACGATCGCCCAGCCAGGCGCCGGCATGATTCCATAGCGTCGCCGAGAGCAGGCAGGCGAGCGCCGTCCACCACCAGTTGCCGACCAGTAGCGGATGGCCGGCGGGCAGCTGTTCGCGAGCCAGGGCCGGCAGAAAGGTCAATGGCAGGATGTAACCCAGGCCTGCTCCCAGATAGGCCATCAGCAACGCCAGGTTGTGGCTGCCGAACAATGCGCTACGGGCGGTCGCGGGTGGCTTGTCGGGCAGATCACGCGCCAGGCGCCTCAGCATCGGAGCGCAAAACAGCGCCAGAGGCAGGGCGCACAGCGCGATCGGCAGCCAGCGCATCGGTCCCTGCCATGGGGTGATGGCCACCAGCAGGCCGCACAGCAACATGCCGCCACCCAAGCCCAGATAGACCAGACCGCTCAGCGCCGTGGCCTGGCGCAGGGCAAGCCACTCCAGCACCAGGGCCGGGGCCAGCACGAAGACCACGCCGTTGCTGACGCCGTTGGCCAGGCGCAGGGCGGCCAGCAGGTCGACGTCGTGGGTGAACACCTGGGCCAGGGTCAGGCCGGCATTGACCAGCAAGGCAGCCGGCAAGCCCTGGCGTAGGCCGCGC
>JBLUOL010000338.1:0-1760 GCA_048065775.1 Pseudomonas sp. GW6 | reverse complement strand
TGTGCCTGCAGCGTTCGCCGGCTTTCGTCATCGGCCTGCTGGCTGCGCTCAAGGTTGGCGCCGCCTTCGTGCCGCTCGATCCGGCCTGGCCGGCGCAGCGCCAGGCCTTCGTCCTGGCCGACAGCGCCTGTGTGGTATTGCTCTGTGAGTCCGCGTCGGTGCAAGGCTTCAATGGCCCGCTGCTGGACTTCAGCGCCGATGCTGCGTGGCGTCAGCGGACCAGCGCCGCGCCGAGCGTGCCGGTGCACCCGCAGCAGGCGGCCTACCTGATCTACACCTCCGGCACCACTGGCCAGCCCAAGGGCGCGGTGATCAGCCATGCGGCCCTGACCGACTACGTGCAGGGCCTGCTGGAACAACTGGCACTGGCGCCTGAGGCGAGCATGGCGATGGTGTCTACCGTTGCGGCTGACCTGGGCCATACCGTGCTGTTCGGCGCGCTGCTGTCCGGGCGTACCCTGCACCTGCTGAGCGTGGAAACCGTGGCTGACGCCGACAGCCTGGCGGACTACCTGAGCACGCAGCAGGTCGGCATTCTCAAGATCGTGCCGACTCATCTGGCCGGCCTGCTGCAGGCCGGCGCCGGGGCGCGGGCGATACCTGCGCATGCCCTGATCTTCGGCGGCGAGGCGCTGCCGGCCGAGCTGGTGAAGGAGGTCAAGCGCCTGCGCCCGCAGTGCCGGGTGATCAATCACTACGGCCCCAGCGAAACCACGGTCGGCGTGCTGACTCACGAGGTCACGGACGCCGAGCTGGTCGCGTTGAGCGGCGTGGTGCCGATTGGCCGGCCTTTGCCCAACGTCCGCGCCCTGGTACTGGATGCAACCCTGACGCCGCTGCCTCAGGGTGCAGTCGGCGAGCTGTACCTGGGCGGGCCTGGTCTGGCGCGCGGCTATCTCCAGCGTCCGGGGCTGACGGCGGCAAGCTTTCTACCTGATCCCTTCGCCAACGGTGAGCGCCTGTATCGCACCGGCGACCGTGCGCGCCTGCTGGCCGACGGGCGTATCGAATTCCTCGGGCGTGGTGACGACCAGGTCAAGGTGCGCGGCTACCGCGTCGCCCTCGGCGAGATCGTCGCGCAACTGCGTGGCCTGGCGGGCGTCGCCGATGCCCATGTGCAACTGGACGAACGCGGCCAGTTGCTTGCCTACGTAGTTGCGCAGGAGTCTTCTCTCGACCTCGCGCAGGTGCAGGCGCAACTGGCCGAGCGCCTGCCGGACTACATGCTGCCGAGCCATGTGCTGCTGCTCGTACGCTTCCCGTTGACCGCCAATGGCAAGCTCGACCGTCACGCGCTGCCGCAGCCGCAAGCGGCAGAGCAGGGCTTCGAGGCGCCGCACGAGGGCGTCGAGACGCAACTGGCGGCGCTCTGGCAGCAGGTGTTGAAGGTCGAACGCGTCGGTCGGCACGACAACTTCTTTGCCCTTGGCGGCGACTCCATCCTCAGTCTGCAGATCATCGCCCGTGCGCGGCGCCAGGGCATTCGCCTGACGCCCAAGCAGTTGTTCGAGAAGCAGAGCATCGCCGAACTGGCGCAGGTCGCTGTCGTGGCAGAGACGCCGGCAGCGTCTGTGAGTGCGAGCGCGGAGGTGACGCACGCCTTTGCCCTGACGCCGATTCAGGCGCGGTTTTTCGCCCAGCCTCCGGCGCGCATCGGCCACTGGAACCAGTCCTTGCTGCTGGCGGCGGACGAGCCGCTCGACGCCCGTGCGCTGGAGCAAGCGCTGCAGGCCGTGCTGCGTCATCACGCCAGCCTGCGC
>JBLUOL010000337.1:0-1840 GCA_048065775.1 Pseudomonas sp. GW6 | reverse complement strand
CTGCGCGGGCGCGGCGGGCGCTGCCGGTATGCTGCTGGGCTGGGCAGGTGCGTGGCTGGGCGCGGGGGCATCTACGCCAGCGCAGATGCTTGCAGCAGCCGAGAGCTGGGCGGCGGTAAGCCCGCGGGAGCCTTTGTGCGGCGTGGAGGCCTCGCGGCAGCGCCGTCTTTGCTCGCTTTCCTCGCGACCGCTATCGCCGACGATAGTGACGCGCGTACCACCTTGCGGCTGGCGTGGTTCGGGCGGCGCGTAGTAGGCAGGCGGGATTTGATACGGGACGACTTCGCTGGCGCTGACCTTGGTTGGGGTGATCGCCAGCGTCGAGGTCGTGTGACCAGCGGCGCAGCCGTTGTCGGAATAGGTCGTCTTGCCGTTGGCGTCTACGCACTTGAACACTTGGGCGCTGGCCGAGCAGGGCAGCAGAATCGCTAGCGCGGCAAAGAGTAGGGGCTTCATACCAGGTTCCTTTCGTGAGCCATTCATCAGTGGGCATAGTGCCAGCTTTTATCCGATGGTAAAGGCGCGCCCGCCACTTTTACCGCCACCCCTGTAGGGCTGGCCCCGGATTGGCCTGATTCGGAACATGCGTCCGGTATCAGGCCGTTTCTCATTCAGGGGCACCCAATGCGCGGATTCAAGGTGGGCGCCAAGCCCAAGGCACCCCGCTCGATCAAGAGCGGGACTATCCAGGGGCCGGGCACCGGCACTTCCGACGACGTGAAAGCCACGGTGGCCGAGGGCAGCTATGTGATGCCGGCCGACTCCACCGCGCAGATCGGCACCGAACAACTGCAGGGCATGGGCGCCCCGGTCGATGTGAACCTGAGCAACGGCGAACAGCTCATGTCGCCGGAGCAGGTGCATGCAGTGGGCGTGCAGACCCTGGACGCCATGAAAAACGCCACGCACACCCCGTCTGCCGGCGAGGCAGCGCGCGGCTTCTCCCCGGCAGGTCGGGGCGAGGAAGGCAAGCCGGAACTGTTCTTTGCAGGCGGCGGCCCGGTATTCAGCGGCGTTGATCCTGACGAACTGGGCCGCAGCAACACACCGCAGCGCAACGTCATCCCGCGCCCGGCGCCCATCTATGTCGATACCCAAGGAACCGCTACCCGTGCGCTGCCGTCGCAGTCTCGCGCCCTGGTGCCGGCTGGCCCGGTCACGGGCACCGACGTAGCCACGACTCGCCAGCCAAGCCCGGCCGGTGCTGCGCCTGGCGGCGCCTCTCAAGCTGACTTCCACACCAATGCCCGTGGCGAAACAGGGCGCGGCTTCTCGCCGTCTTCCTCGCGCGCCGTAGTCCCGGCCGGCCCTGTTACCGGAACTTCGCTGGTGCCGGTCAATCAGCCGACCGCTGGCGCACCAGATACAGGAGCGCCAAAGGCGTCCGCTCGCCCTGAGCCTGACTACCGCGCTCGCGCCGAGACGATGGGGCGCGCCAAGGCGGATACCGCAGCGTATGAGACTCATCGCGCCGCCCAAGATGCGCGCTTTGAGGCCGCCAAGAATCAGCCTGCCGCGCCGGAGAAGACGCCTGGTCGCGTCAGACCGGCGGTCAACGGTACGGCGGGCAAGGGCGTTGGCGCCCTGGCCGTTATTCCGGCCCTGGCTGAGTCGGCTGCCGAAGACTCCACCGCGCGCTACGCCAAGCGCTTTGGAATGGATGAGCCGACCGGCGATGGTTCGGCTGGCGACATCTTAAAGTTCGCCGCGCAGCGCGGCCTGGGCTTCGCCAGTGACCTGGGCAACAACCTGACGATGGGGCTGGCGGGCAAGCTGTTCCGCGACAACCAGGGCGAGCAGGCGCCGGGTACTGCCGCCGCTGCGCCACGGCAAGCACCGG
>JBLUOL010000336.1:0-1891 GCA_048065775.1 Pseudomonas sp. GW6 | reverse complement strand
TTTTTAACACCCCCCTTCTTTTTGGGGGGGGGGGGGGGGGGGGGGGCCCTGTACAAGGCACGCGATCCTCGCTCATTCCGACACTGTTTCCCTCACCCCGACCCTCTCCCGAGGGGAGAGGGAGCCAAATTGAAGGAGCACACCATGCCCCGTTTTGCTGCCAACCTGTCCATGCTGTTCACCGAAGTGGACTTTCTGGACCGTTTCGCCGCCGCCGCCGAAGCCGGTTTCAGCGGCGTGGAATACCTCTTCCCCTATGACTTCCCGGTGGAAGAGATCAAGGCCCGCCTGGACGCCAACGCGCTTACCCAGGTGCTGTTCAACCTGCCGGCCGGCGACTGGGGCAAGGGCGAGCGCGGCATTGCCTGCCATCCGGATCGCGTCGAGGAATTCCGCGCTGGCGTCGACCAGGCTATCGTCTACGCCAAGGTGCTGGGCAACAAGCAGATCAACTGCCTGGCCGGCATCCGCCCGCAGGGCGTGGATTGCGCGACCGTCGAGAAGACCTTCATCGACAACCTGCGCTATGCGGCCGACAAGCTGGCCGGCGCCGGTATCCGCCTGGTCATGGAAGCCATCAACACCCGCGACATCCCCGGCTTCTACCTGAACAACACCAAGCAGGCCCTGGACATCCGCGACAAGGTCGGCAGCACCAACCTGTACCTGCAGTACGACATCTACCACATGCAGATCATGGAAGGTGACCTGGCCCGTACGGTGGAAAGCAACCTGGCCGCGATCAACCACGTGCAACTGGCCGACAACCCGGGCCGCAACGAGCCGGGCACCGGCGAGATCAACTACCGCTTCCTCTTCGAGCACCTGGACCGCATCGACTACCAGGGCTGGATCGGCTGTGAATACAAGCCGGCAACCACCACCGCTGCCGGCCTCGGCTGGATGAAAGCGCATAACGCAATCTGAGCCCCACCCTTCAGGAGCAATCTCTCATGGCTAAAATCGGATTTATCGGCACCGGCATCATGGGCAAGCCCATGGCGCAGAACCTGCAGAAGGCCGGCCACACCCTGTTCTTCTCCGAGCACTTCGACAAGGCGCCGGCCGACCTGGTCGGCGACAACGGCATCGCCCTGGCCAACCCGAAGGAAGTGGCCCAGGAAGCCGAATTCATCATCGTCATGGTCCCGGACACCCCGCAGGTCGAAGACGTGCTGTTCCGCGCCGACGGCGTTGCTGCGGGCGTTGGCGCCGGCAAGGTGGTGATCGACATGAGCTCGATCTCCCCCACCGCGACCAAGGCCTTCGCCGAGAAGATCAAGGCCACCGGCGCCGCCTACCTGGACGCCCCGGTGTCCGGCGGCGAAGTCGGTGCCAAGGCCGCCACCCTGTCGATCATGGTCGGTGGTTGCCCGAATGCCTTCGAACGCGCCCTGCCGCTGTTCCAGGCCATGGGCAAGAACATCACCCGCGTCGGCGGCAACGGCGACGGCCAGACCGCCAAGGTGGCCAACCAGATCATCGTCGCACTGAACATCCAGGCGGTGGCCGAAGCCCTGCTGTTCGCCGCCAAGAACGGCGCCGACCCGGCCAAGGTGCGTGAGGCGCTGATGGGCGGCTTCGCCGGCTCGAAGATCCTCGAAGTGCACGGCGAGCGCATGATCAAGGGCACCTTCGATCCGGGCTTCCGCATCAGCCTGCACCAGAAGGACCTCAACCTGGCGCTGTCCGGCGCCCGCGAGCTGGGCCTGAACCTACCCAACACCGCCAACGCCCAGCAGGTGTTCAGCACCTGCGCGGCCCTCGGTGGCAGCGGTTGGGACCACTCTGCCCTGATCAAGGGTCTGGAGCATATGGCCAACTTCAATATCCGCGGCGAGTAACAGAGCGGGCCGGGCCCCCCCCCCCCCCCCCCCCGCCGGGGGGGGGG
>JBLUOL010000335.1:0-1898 GCA_048065775.1 Pseudomonas sp. GW6 | reverse complement strand
GCCGGGCGCGACTTCGTCAGCCCCGAGGATATCCAGGCGGTGCTGTTCGACGTGCTGCGCCACCGCATCATCCTCTCCTTCGAGGCCGAAGCCTCGGGCGTCGATCAGGACCGCGTGATCCAGCGCATCCTCGACGTGGTGGCGGTGGCCTGAATGCCATATTGCACGCTTGTCTCCCCTCTCCCGCTTGCGGGAGAGGGGTCGGGGGAGAGGGCAGCGAAACGCTCCACCCTCTCCCCAGCCCTCTCCCATGAATGGGCGAGGGAGCACGGCAAGATGGCGTGAGACCGATATGTCCAGCCCAACCCCGACACCTGGCATCCATATCGCCCTCGGCGAGCTGATCGACATGCGCCACAAGGTGCATGAAGTGCCGCTGTTCTCCACACCGGCTCGGCGCAGCCCGCTGATCGGCCTGCACCACTCCAAACTGCGCGGCCGTGGCGTGGACTTCGACCAGGTGCGCGTCTATCAGCCGGGCGACGACGTGCGCACCATTGACTGGCGCGTCACCGCACGCACCCAGGAGCCGCACACCAAGCTGTTCCATGAGGAGCGCGAGCGCCCCATCTTCATCATCGCCGAACAGAGCCAGCGCCTGTTCTTCGGCTCCGGCCAGTGCTTCAAGTCGGTGCTGGCCGCGCGCGCCGCCGCGCTGATCGGCTGGGCCGCACTGGGCCACAACGACCGCATCGGCGGCCTGGTGTTCGCCGACAACGAGCATCACGAAGTCAAACCCCGGCGCAGCAAGCAGAGCCTGCTGCAACTGCTCAATCTGCTGGCCCGTGCCAACCAGGCGCTCGGCCCGGAGAGCCAGGCCAATACCGGCCGCGATAACTTCGGCCTGGCCCTGCGCCGCGCTCGCGAAGTGCTGCGCCCAGGCAGCCTGGTGATCGTACTGTGCGATGAGCGCGCCCTCAGCGATAACGCCGAGCAGCAGTTGACCCTGCTCGCGCGCCATACCGATCTGTTACTGCTGCCGCTGTCCGACCCGCTCGATCACGCCCTGCCCGCCGCCGGTCTGCTGCGTTTTACCCAGAACGGCGCACAACTGGAGCTCGACAGCCATAACGGTGATCTGCGCCAGGCCTACCGCACCCAGGCTCAGGCCCGTGAAGCACGCTGGCAGCGTCTGGCGCAGAAGCTCGGCGTGCCGCTACTGCCGCTGAGCACCCAGTTCGAACTGGTCGAGCAATTGCAGGAACAACTCAGCGCCCTGCATTCGAGAAAGTCGCTATGAACCCCATCGACCAGTTGCAGCCGCTGATCGACCCGCCCCCGGTACTCTGGTGGCCGCCGGCTCCGGGCTGGTGGGTGCTGGCCGTGCTGCTGCCATTGCTCGGCTGGGGACTGTGGCGTTTGCTCCGCAACTGGCGCCGACGTGCGCCCAAGGTGGCGGCCGAGCAGACACTCGATCCACTGCGTCAGGCCGCGCTCGATGAGCTGGCACGCTTGAGCAAACCCTATGACGGCGCCCCGGCCGGCCCCTGGCTGCAGCAGCTCAACGCCCTGCTCAAGCGCCTGTGCCGTGAACGCTATCCAGAGAGCGCCAGCCACACCCTGAGCAGCCGCGCCTGGCTGGCGTTTCTCGACAACCGCTGCCCGGCAGCCGGCCTGACCCGCTGGATGATCCTCGTCGATGGCGGCTACAGGCCACAGTGCACCCTGAGCGACAAGGCCATCGTGGAGCTCGATCAGGCCATCGCCATCTGGATTCGCAAGCATGTTTGAGTTCGCCTGGCTCTGGGCCTTTCTGCTCGCGCCGCTGCCCTGGCTGCTGCGCCTGCTGCTGCCTCCAGCCGATAGCGGCGATGCGGCGCTGCGCGTCAGCTTTCTCGACGAATTGCAGGCCCTGAGCGGGCGCCGCGCCCGCGCCGCCCTGCCCAGCTGGCGCCAAC
>JBLUOL010000334.1:0-1929 GCA_048065775.1 Pseudomonas sp. GW6 | reverse complement strand
CGCCAGCGGCTCCTCGACCAGCGCCCAGTGCGCCGGGCGACGCGCGCGATGCTGAGCGACGCGCGCATTCATCTCGCCATCGAGCGGCTGGCTGGTAGCGATGTAAACGACTTCCAACCCGGACTCGTCGGCCAGCTTCTCCGCCAGCCGGCTCTTGCCGGAACGGGCACCGCCGAGGATCAATTCAAGCATGCTTCCATCCACATTAATTCAGCCCTGCAGAGTTCGCTCCTACAGGCCGCAAAGCGCTCTGAGTTTTTCGGTATCCAGATGCAGTTCCACCTGGTCCGCCAGGCGTTCGATATCGCGCTCGCGCAACGCCTGATAGTCCACCGTCTGCACCTCATGCAGCCCGGCCCAGCGCAACAGTGCAGCGAGCGCCGACGGCTGCTCGAACAGGCCGTGCAGGTAGGTGCCGAGCACCTGGCCATCGGCGCTGAGACCGCCATCGCTGCGCCCGTCATCCAGCTGCACGGCGCCGTTGAGGCCCGAACCACGACTGACGCCGGCATGAATCTCGTAGCCGCTGACATCAGCCTGCTCCAGGCACAGCCGACCGCGGACGTTACGCAGCTGCTTTTCCGGCTCAAGCAGCGTCTCGAAATCCAGCAGGCCGAGGCCCTCGCTGCTGCCGGCAGCGCCTTCCAGACCGTGCGGATCGTGAATCTGCCGGCCGAGCATCTGCAGGCCACCACAAATGCCCAGAACCTTGCCGCCGTAGCGCAGGTGGCGGGTGATCGCGGCGTCCCAGCCCTGCTCGCGCAGCCGTGCGAGATCGGCGCGCACGCTCTTGGAGCCAGGCAGGATGATCAGATCCGCTGGCGGAATCGCCTGGCCCGGCCCGACGAAGGTCAGTTGCACCTGCGGGTGTAGCCTTAGCGGGTCGAAATCGGTGTGATTGCTGATACGTGGCAACACCGGCACCACCACGCGCAGCGCCTGTGCGTCCTTGGCCTGCTGACGGGTATCGACGGCGTCTTCGGCTTCCAGGTGGAAATCCATCAGATACGGCAGTACGCCGAGCACGGGCTTGCCGGTGCGCTGCTGCAACCAGTCCAGCCCCGGCTTGAGCAACGCGATATCACCGCGAAAACGATTGATCACGAAACCGCGGATGCGCGCCTGTTCGCTCGGGCTGAGCAGCTCCAGGGTGCCGACCAGATGGGCGAACACGCCGCCTTTGTCGATGTCGGCAATCAGGATTACCGGGCAATCCACCGCCTCGGCAAAGCCCATGTTGGCGATGTCACCGGCGCGCAGGTTGATCTCGGCCGGCGAGCCTGCGCCCTCGACCAGCACCAGTTGATGACGCTCAAGCAAGCGCGCGTGTGACTCCAGCACAGCCGCCATGGCCACCGGCTTGTAGCCGTGATAGGTCAGCGCCTGCATGTTGCCGATGGCACGGCCGTGAATGATCACCTGGGCGCCCATGTCGCTGTTGGGCTTGAGCAGCACCGGGTTCATGTCGGTATGTGGCGCCAGCCCGGCCGCTTGCGCCTGTACCGCCTGTGCCCGGCCGATCTCGCCACCGTCAGAGGTCACGGCGGAATTGAGCGCCATGTTCTGCGGTTTGAACGGCACCACGGACACGCCCTGGCGCCGTACCCAGCGACACAGCGCCGTCACCAGTGTGCTCTTGCCAGCATCGGAGGTGGTGCCCTGCACCATCAGGGTGGTCATCAGGGCGTTTCCTCGAGACTGGCCAATATCGGCGCGCATTCCAGCAGCCCCTGCTCCAGCCGCAGCCAGCCAGCCTCGTCCGCCGGCAGGCCGAAGCGCAGGCTGTCCAGCTCGGCGAACAGGCGCACCAGGATGCCCCGCCGCGCCAGCAGCTCGACGCAGGGCACGGCGCGACGGGTGCAGCAGAACTGGAACAGCGACGAGCCACCGGTCGACGGCAAGCCACAGTCGCGCAGCAGCGCCTTCAGG
>JBLUOL010000333.1:0-1968 GCA_048065775.1 Pseudomonas sp. GW6 | reverse complement strand
CCCGGGCAAGTACCGCGGCATCGACGCCTGCGCCCTGGCCCGCGCCCTGTGGCGCCTGGCCCTGGAAGAGGGAGACGGCGTGCGCGTGATAGAGTCTTCCGACCTGCGTCGCCTGGGGCGCTGATACCGTGGATGAAACGATGAAACCCACAAGCCTGATCGAGGCCCTGCAAGACGCCGACATGCTGGAGATCGACGGTCTGTATGCCTGGCAGTTCGACCTCGACACCGAATTGCTGGCGCAGATCAGCGCCGGCACGGCTGGCAGTGACAGCGCCGCCAAACCCCTGCTGCAAGTACATTGCATCGACGGCCGCGAACGCCGCCTGTGGAAGTTTTCCCTGGCTTCGGTGCAGGCCGCACGTTACAGCGAAGCGGACGACAGCTGGCTGATCGAGGGCAGCGAAGTCAGTCACAGCCTCAAGTGCTTCGCTGCCTATCGCGGCGACAACGATGACGGCGACGACGAGCAAGACGAAGCCTGAACCATGGGCCTCTATGACCGCCACGTGCTGCCGTATCTGATCGATTTCGCCTGCGGCATGGGCGCGGTCATGAAAGCCCGCTCGCAGATCGTGCCGCTGGCGCAGGGCCGAGTACTGGAGATCGGCATCGGCAGTGGCCTTAACCTGAGTTTCTACGATCCGCAACGGGTCGTGGTGGTCGTTGGCGTCGACCCGTCCGCCGACATGCAGCGCCTGGCCCGTGAACGCGCCGCACACTGCCAGGTGCCGGTGGAAATGATTGCCCTGGAGCTGGGGCAGATTCAGGCTGAGGACGCCAGCTTCGACGATATCGTCTGCACCTTCACCCTGTGCACCATCCCCGATGCGCTGGCCGCACTCAAGGAAATGCGCCGGGTGCTGAAAGCCGGTGGTCGTCTGTTGTTCTGCGAACACGGCCTGGCGCCGGATCTGCCTGTGGTGCGCTGGCAGAAACGCCTGACACCGCTGTGGAAACCGCTGGCCGGCGGCTGCCATCTGGATCGCGACATACCCGCACTGATCGAGGCCGGGGGCTTTCATATCCGCCAGCTGGATAGCGGCTACCTGAAAGGGCCCAGGCCCATGACCCACGTCTACCGCGGCTGGGCCGACTGAGCACCGTCCTGAGCTCGCATACTCGGTATAGGCGGCCATACTGCAGGACAGGCTGCTGGAATTCTGTCCATGGAAGTCGACCCGCGCATGAAGCCCCTCTCGTCCCCCCGCCTCGTTAACCTGCTGCTGTGTCTGTGCCTGCTGGGCTGCGCCTGGAGCACCGCCGTAGAGGCACGCACGGTCAGGGTCGGCGTGTACGCCAACGAGCCAAAGATCTTTGCCGATGCCAACGCACAGCCATCGGGCATTCTCGGTGAGCTGCTGCAGGCCATTGCCAACGAGGAACGCTGGCAACTTCAGACAGTGCCCTGTGCCTGGCAGCAATGCCTGCAACTGCTGCAGGACGGCGAGATCGATCTGCTGCCTGACGTCGCCTTCAGCGAGGAACGGGCACAACTGATGGACTTCCACCAGGTACCTTCGCTATTCAGTTGGTCACAGCTGTACAGCCACGAAGAGCTGCGTCTGCAGAGCGTGCTCGACCTGCGCGGCCTGCGTATCGCAGCGTTGGAGGGGTCGATTCAGTTCCAGTATCTGCAGAGCCTGCTCGACAGCTTCGGCCTGCAGGCGCAGATGATTCCGCTCAGCGACCTGAGCCAGGGCTTTGCCATGGTGCTTGCCGAGCAGGCCGATGCAGTGGTGGCTAATCATCTGTTCGGTGACTATCACGCCGCCAACTACCGCCTGAGCGCAACACCGATCATGTTCCAGCCTGCACAGCTGTTCTACGCCACGCGCAAGGGCGCCAACGGCGAGCTGCTCAGCGCCATCGACCAGCACCTGCAAAATTGGCAGTCTGCGCCTGGCTCTATCTACTTTCAGGTGCTGCAGCGCTGGAGCGGAGCGCCTCAGCAGCGCAGCGTGCCCG
>JBLUOL010000332.1:0-1985 GCA_048065775.1 Pseudomonas sp. GW6 | reverse complement strand
CTGGCGCTGGTGGCCCCCAGCGCGGGTGACGAGCCAAGCCAGTGCGCGCCGCTGCTGCAGAAAATTCAGGGCGGCCAGTAATCCGCTCAGCGCGTAGGGCGGGTGCAACCCGCCTCGGCCTCGAGGGCCAATATTCAGGCTCGGGCCTTGAAGCTGCGGCCGATGGCTTCGATGCCGGGCTGATAGTCGTTGTGTTCCACCGCCCGTAGCGTCCAGGCCAGCACGCGCTCAGCGATGCGTTCGTGCTGCTGGCTCATGGCATTGACCCGCAGCGGCAGAAAATCCAGCAACTGGGTATCGCCGAAGGTGGCCAGGCGCACTGAAGGCCATTGTTCGCTGCCCTGTTCGCGTAGCGCATCGAACACTCCTTCGAGCAGCACGTAGGCGGTGGTCAGCAGCGCATCCGGCGAGCCGACTTCCTCCAGCAGTGTTTGCATCTGTCGGTAGCCGCAAGTACGGCTGAACAGCTCACCGTGATAGACGCTGATGCGCCCGTCGAAACCTTTCAATGCCGAACGGAAGCCGCGTTCGCGCGCTTGGCTGATGACCAGTTCCGCGCGCGCGCCGAGCAGGGCGATATGCCGGGGTTTGGGCGTCAGCAGGCTTTCGGTCAGGGTCCGCCCGGCCTGTTCGTCATCGCTGACCACCGAGCGGATGTGTGTGGGCGACAGCGCGCGGTCCACGGCCACCACCGGCAGGCCGGCGGCGACGATGGCCGGATACAGCGGATCGTCCGCAGGCAGGCAGCTGGCGACGATCAGCGCCTCGCAGCGGCGTGAGCGGAACAGCTCGAGCAACTGCCGCTCGCTGCTCGGGTCATCGTCGGAGCTGGCGATCAGCAACTGATAGCCGGCGGCGCGCGCCTTCTGTTCGAGCAGCTTGGCCAGGCGCGCATAACTGGGGTTTTCCAGGTCCGGCAGGATGAAACCCAGGCAGCGGCTTTGCCCGCGGCGCAGGCTGGCGGCCTGCTGGTCCGGGCGATAGCCATGCTCCTCGACCACGGCCAAGACCCTGGCCACGGTCGCAGGGCTGATGCGCCGACGTTCGGCCTGGCCGTTGATCACGTAGCTGGCGGTGGTCACCGAGACCTGTGCCAGGCGGGCGATGTCGCTGAGTTTCACGGGCGCAGCACCATGCAGGGAAAGGATTTCGAGCGTGCGAGCGCGGCGAGTCTACACCGACTCGACGACGGCCGGGCTTCAAGGATTACCCATTATCGGATAAGGTGCCAGCGCTTGATGAAACGTTTCAGCAATGCGATTCATCAGCTAGTCTTGAGGGTGTTTGGGTGGCGTAAGTGAGCGCCGAGCCCGTGAACACCCTTCTCAATCAGAACAAGAATCCAAGCCGGAGGCACCCATGCTCGAACTCGATGCCAGCCAAATCCAGATGGGCCGGGCGGCGGCGAACAAGGGCGAAGCCCTGGCCATGCTCGGCGATGCGCTGGCCAGTGCCGGCCTGGCCACTGCGGCTTACCTCGAAGGCCTGCAGGCGCGCGAAGCCCAGGGGTCGACCTTTCTCGGTCAGGGCATCGCCATCCCCCATGGCACGCCGCAGACCCGCGATCAGGTGCTGCGCACCGGCGTCAGCCTGATCCAGTTCCCCGCGGGCGTGGACTGGGGCGACGGCCAGCAGGTGTACCTGGCCATTGCCATTGCCGCTCAATCCGACGAGCACCTGCACCTTCTGCAACTGCTGACCCGCGCCCTCGGCGAGGGGGACCTGAGCCAGGCGCTGCGTGAAGCCCGCGAGCCGGCGCAGATACTCGAACTGCTGCAGGGCGCACCGCAGGCGCTGGCACTAGACGGTCAACTGGTGGCGCTGGCGCAGCCCGCCGATGACTTCGACGAATTGCTCTGGCAGGGCGCGCGCCTGTTGCGCCAGGCTGGCTGCGCACGCAGTGGTTTTGCCCTCGGGCTGGCGCGTGGCGAGCCGCTGCCGCTGGGCGATGGCCTGTGGTGGCTGCACAGCGAGACCAGCGTCGA
>JBLUOL010000331.1:0-2044 GCA_048065775.1 Pseudomonas sp. GW6 | reverse complement strand
GCCTGCATCGAACGCATCGCCGGGCACGCCGCCGAGGTCAACTACGGGGTGATCCCCGGCGTGATCTACACCCGCCCGGAAGTGGCCAGCGTCGGCAAGGGCGAGGAGGAGCTGAAGGCCGAAGGCCGCGCCTACAAGGTCGGCAAGTTCCCCTTCACGGCCAACAGCCGGGCGAAGATCAACCACGAGACCGAAGGTTTCGTGAAGATTCTCGCCGACGCCAATACCGACCAGATTCTCGGCGTGCACATGATCGGCCCGAGCGTAGGTGAGCTGATTGGCGAGTATTGCGTGGCCATGGAGTTCTCAGCCTCGGCCGAGGACATCGCGCTCACCTGCCATCCGCACCCGACTCGCTCCGAGGCAGGGCGCCAAGCAGCGATGGGTGTGCATGGCTGGACGATGCAGGCCTGAGAACGGGCTGGGTGTCGCGGGTAGTCCAGGCCGTGCTTATCGGGTGTTGCGTCGATTGAACGATCACATCTGAAAAAGCCGTCATGCCCGCGCAGGCGGGCATCCAGAACCTAGGAATCATCTGGGCTCCCGCCTTCGCGGGAGTGACGATAAATGGCTGTTTCAGCGCGTAGCCCGGATGCAATCAGGGCTACGTCATAGGATGTGGTCGAGATTTACCGGTTCGCCCGGTTGGGCGTTGAGTTTGCTGCGGATGTCGGCGAACACCTTGTCGTATTCGTCATGGCCGCGCATCACCGGGCTGGCGTTGGGGTGCAGGCCATGGCGGGCGGCCACGCGGGTGGCGACGCTGGCAAAGTTGAAGGCGACGTCGCGATGCAGTTCGAATTCTTCCTCGAAATGCTTGCCGTCCACCTCGCCGACCAGGCGCATGTGCAGCATCGGCCCCTGCTGCGGGTCCTTGCGGACTTCGTAGTAGAAGTCCACCGAGAAGGGCGGCAGCAGGCGCATGTGCTCGGGGCGGTCGTTATTGTCGCGGTGCAGGTGACCGGGGGTGAACATGATTGTGCCCTCTCAGCGATAGACGATGCCCTTGCAGTCCAGGCTGATGCGCGTGCCTGAACGACCCTGGACGATGGCTTCGATATTTTCCAACGAACCGATCACCGCGCTGCTGCCGGTATTGCGCGCGAACTCGCAGGCGGCCTGTACTTTCGGACCCATGGAGCCGGCGGCGAAGCCGAGCGCTTCGATGGCGTCGGGATGAGCTTCGGCGATGGATTTCTGCGTGGGTTTGCCCCAGTCGACATAGGCAGCGTCGACATCGGTGGCGATCACCAGCAGGTCGGCATTGAGCTGTTCGGCCAGCAGCGCCGAGCACAGGTCCTTGTCGATCACCGCTTCGACGCCGCGCAGTTGGTTGCCGTCGTACATGGTCGGGATGCCACCGCCACCGGCGCAGATCACCACGCTGCCCTTTTCCAGCAGCCACTTGATCGGGCGAATTTCGAAGATGCGCTGCGGGCGCGGGCTGGCCACCACGCGGCGGAACTTGTCGCCGTCCGGGGCGATACTCCAGCCTTTTTCGGCGGCCAGACGCTCGGCTTCCTCTTTGCTGTAGACCGGGCCGATGGGTTTGCTCGGTTTCTTGAAAGCAGGGTCGGCGGTGTCCACTTCCACCTGGGTGAGTAGGGTGGCGAAGGGCACTTCGAACGGCAGCAGGTTACCCAGCTCCTGTTCGATCATGTAACCGATCATGCCTTCGGTCTCGGCGCCGAGCACGTCCAGCGGGTAGGGATTGGCCGCGTCATAGGCATTGCCCTGCAAGGCCAGCAGGCCGACTTGCGGGCCGTTACCGTGAGCGATGACCAGCTCGTTACCGGGTGCCACCTTGGCGATCTGCTGGCAGGCGATACGTACGTTCTCTCGTTGATTTTCCGCGGTCATGGCTTCACCGCGGCGAAGCAGGGCGTTACCGCCCAGGGCGATGACGAGTCGCATGGTGTTCTCCTTGTTCGTGTTCGTAGTCCGGATGCAATCCGGGGCAGTGGAACAGGCCATTCCCGGATTTCATCCGGGCTACATGACTGCGTTGCCGGTCAGACCCTCTCCCCCGGCCCCTCTCCCATAA
>JBLUOL010000330.1:0-2108 GCA_048065775.1 Pseudomonas sp. GW6 | reverse complement strand
GCCTGGCACGGCGTCGAGCTGGAGGTGCTGCCGGGCGTCTCCGCTGCTCTGGCCACCGCCGCCAAGGCCGGCGCGCCGCTGGGGCATGACTTCTGCCTGATCTCCCTGTCCGACAACCTCAAACCCTGGTCGGTGATCGAAAAGCGCCTGCAGCACGCCGCCATCGCCGACCTGGCCATGGCCTTCTACAACCCGATCTCCAAATCCCGTCCCTGGCAGCTTGGCCGCGCACTGGAGCTGCTGCGCCAGCACCGCGAACCGCAGACCCTGGTGGTACTCGGCCGCGATATCGGCCGTCCCGCCGAAGCCCTGCGCACCCTCACCCTCGGCGAGCTGACGCCGGAGATGGTCGACATGCGCACCCTGGTGATCATCGGCTCCAGCCAGACCCGCCGCTTCCCCCGTGCCGATAGCGGCGAGTGGGTCTATACGCCGCGCTGGTATCCCGATCTGTAGGAGCCCGCTTGCGGGCGATCCAGCACCGTCGAACACATTGATCGCCGGCAAGCCGGCTCCTACGAAAAGCGCGTCTGCGCGCACCTTACAAACCTACGCGCCAAGTGCCGATATCCCAACCCGTAGGAGCCCGCTTGCGGGCGATCCAGCACCGTCGGACATACTGATCGCCGGCAAGCCGGCTCCTACGAAAAGCGCGTCTACGCACACCTTACAGACCCACGCACCAAGTGCCGGTATCCCAACCCGTAGGAGCCCGCTTGCGGGCGATCCAGCACCGTCGGACACCTTGATCGCCGGCAAGCCGGCTCCTACGAATGGCACGCCTGCACAAACCTTCTAGTCCTGTTCGCCGAACGCGGTAAGCTCAAGCGTTCACAGCACAAATGGGCAACAGGCGATGAACGCGCAATCTTGGGTCGACCTCAAGCAGGATGCCGATACCGGCATCGAGGTGATCCGTGCGCATTTCGAGGGCCACGCCTACGACCCGCACTGGCACGACAGCTACCTGATCGGCTTTACCGAGCAGGGCGTGCAGCAGTTCCACTGCCGACGCGCGCTGTTCAGCAGTGTGCCGGGACAAACCTTCTTCCTCGAACCTGGCGACATCCATGACGGCCATGCGCCGACACCGGGCGGCTTCACCTACTCCACCCTCTATCTCGAGCCGGTCTGGTTGGAACGCGCGTTGCCGGCGCTGTTCGAGCAGGCACCTGCCGACTGCCTGCCCGGCGTGCCGCGCACCCAGCCGGACGACCCCGGCCTGCTGCCCTGTATCGCCAATGCCCTGCAGGCGTTGAACGACAACGAGCCACGCATGGTGCGCGACGCGGCGCTGGATACGCTGCTGGAGCGCATCTCACGCAGCCTGCACTGGCGCCAGCGCCTGCCGGGCAGCCCGCAGATACCCCGCGTGGCCCTGCGTGCCCGCGACTACCTGCACGCACACTTTCACCAGAACATCGGCCTCGACGAACTGGCGCGAGTCTGCGGCGTCGACCGCTTCCGCCTCAGCCGTGCGTTCAAGGCAGCCTTCGGCATCGCTCCTCATGGTTACCTGATCCAGCTGCGCCTGGTGCGCGCACGTCGGCTGCTGGCCCTCGGCACGGCACCGGCGGATGTCGCCAGCGACCTGAGCTTCGCCGACCAGAGTCACCTGGGCCGCTGGTTTCGCCGCGCCAATGGCCTTACCCCAGGCGCCTACCGCAGCCTCTGCACAAAGCTTCAAGACCGCTGAATCAGCCAGCCGGACAATCGCGCCATACCCGATATGGAGCGATGCCCGATGCCCTTCACTGCTCAACGAGCGCGGTCATGAACCAGTGGCTGCCCTTCATCCTCTTCGCCTCGGTGGCGTCGATCACCCCCGGCCCGACCAACCTGCTGATCCTCGGCAGCGCCGCGCGCTTCGGCCTGTCCATCGCTCTGGCCATCGCCTTGGGCGCCAGCCTCGCTGCCAGTCTGATGCTGCTGGTGGTCGGCCTGGGCCTCGGTGAACTGCTGGCCCGCGCCCCGCTGTTGCAGACGGCGATGACCTGGGCCGGCGCCGCCTGGATCAGTTGGATGGCCTGCAAGCTGATGCGCGCCGAAGCTGCCGGCCTGGACGAGCGCGGCGTCGACCGGCGCCAGGGCTTAGCCCAGGGCGCCGG
>JBLUOL010000329.1:0-2119 GCA_048065775.1 Pseudomonas sp. GW6 | reverse complement strand
CCTGAGCCCCTGCCTGCCGGCGCAGCCTCGCTGCGTCGGCACTCCCCTGGCGCAAAAACACCATCCGGGAAATTGCGCGTGCCGCCAGCGCCGCAACGCACTAGAATCCGCAGCCTAAGTGATCGTCCGGCCGCCCCTGCGTGCCGTGACACCCTCTCACCTATCGGCCAGGAGACCCCAGATGGGCGCCCAGTGGAAAGCCAAACCCAAAGAAGCCGCCGCCAATGCCCGAGGCAAGATCTTCGGCAAGCTGGTGAAGGAAATCATGCTCGCCGCGCGTAACGGCGCCGACCCGGACATGAACCCCAAGCTGCGCCTGGCCGTGCACCAGGCCAAGAAAGCCTCGATGCCCAAGGACACCCTGGATCGCGCCATCAAGAAAGGCGCGGGGCTGTCCGGTGAAGTGGTCAACTACGAACGTACCCAGTACGAGGGCTTCGCTCCGCATCAGGTGCCGGTGATCGTCGAGTGCCTGACCGACAACGTCAACCGCACCGTCGCCGAGATCCGTGTGCTGTTCCGCAAGGGCCAGCTCGGTGCCTCCGGCTCGGTCAGCTGGGACTTCGACCACGTTGGCCTGATCGAAGCCACCACCGAAGAGGGCGCCGACCCGGAACTGGCCGCCATCGAAGCCGGCGCCCAGGACTTCGTGCCCGATGACGAGGGCTCGACCCTGTTCATCACCGATCCGACCGACCTCGACGCCGTGTGCAAGGCGCTGCCGGAGCAGGGTTTCACCGTCAACTCAGCCAAACTCGGCTACCGTCCGAAAAACCCGGTAAGCAGCCTGACGCCGGAGCAGATGGAAGAGGTCGAAGCCTTCCTCGAGGCCATTGACGGCCATGATGACGTGCAGAACGTCTATGTCGGCCTGGCCGGCTGACGCTCATTGGGCGCCCTGAACCGGCGCCCATATCAGGCAAGGCTTCAGCCCCTGTAGGAGCCCCGCCCCGGGGCGAAGCTTTGCAACGTGCGTTGTCCGGGTTCGCCAGAGACGCAATCAGTACAGTGCTTGCCCCATGCCAACCACCCTGCATATCGCTGCTGCCTGTCTGTTCGACGAACGAGGCCGGCTGCTGCTCGTGCGCAAGCGCAATACCCGATTCTTCATGCTGCCCGGCGGCAAACGTGAAGCGGGCGAAGACGCGCTGTCGGCGCTCGAGCGTGAGCTGCTCGAAGAGCTCGAATTACAACTGGGCGCAGACGCCCTGCAACCGCTCGGCCAGTTCCAGGCGCCCGCGGCCAACGAGGCCGATACCTGGGTGCAGGCAGACATCTATCGCGCCGCCCTGCACCACGCGGTGCAGCCGGCCGCCGAGCTGGAAGAGCTGCGCTGGCTCGACACCACCCTGCCCCTGCCCGATGACCTGGCACCGCTGCTGCGTGAACAGGTGCTGCCGGCTCTGCTAGGACCGTCGCCAGCGACATCAAGAACCGCTCCCGGCAGTTTCTTGATCCACGACAACGCGGGTGACAACGCCAGCGATTAGGCTGCGCCGATAAACAGAACCATTCGCCTTGCCTGCAAACCCCACAGGAAACGAGGTTTGCCATGAGTATCACGTCCGCCCAGATCTGCCAGGCCGCCGACCAGTTGCAGGGTTTCGTCGGCTACAACGCCAAGACCGAGCAGTACCTGCTGCGTTTTTCCGAAGACAGCTTCGGCCTCGATGTACCGGCCGACACCATCACGCCCACTTGCGAATACGTCTGGCACGCCGACGACGGTGAGCTGATGCGCCTGGATCGCCAGCGCCTGGCCTGGCTGCAGGAACAGCGCATCGATGACCGAGTGAATCTTAGCGAGCCACTGCGCGTCTATCTGCGCCGCAGCGACCTGCCGGAGATCCGTGCGGAGCGGCGACGCCTGATGCCGGCCTGAGATTCAGCGTGTTTCGAGGCATTCGGTGCGCACCAACCCACCGGGACCACAACGGCGGGGTACCCCCGCCCTACGACACGACCGCTACCCCGTAGGGCGGGTGCAACCCGCCATGCCGGTTCTATCGGGTGACGCGCCCCGCCTCAGCCCAATAGCCGCATGGCGACAGCACCGAGGCCTACGCCGATCAGCAGCAGTACGATCCCACCCAGCCACAGCTTGCCCGCACTGGCCGCA
>JBLUOL010000328.1:0-2141 GCA_048065775.1 Pseudomonas sp. GW6 | reverse complement strand
GGCGGCCGGCAACAGGCGGGCGGCAACGGCGGCTGCCGAGCCGCCCGAGGAGCCGCCCGGTACGCGGGTCAGATCCCAGGGATTTTTCACCGGGCCGTAGTGGCTGGATTCGTTGGCCGAGCCCATGGCGAATTCGTCCATGTTCAGCTTGCCCAGGGTGACGGTGCCGGCGGCCTTGAGTTTTTCCACCACGGTGGCGTCGTAGGGCGCCTTGAAGCCGGTGAGAATTTTCGAACCGCAGGAGGTCAGCACGCCGTTGGTGCAGAACAGATCCTTGTGCGCGATCGGCGCGCCGAGCAGTGGGCCGTTTTCACCGGCGGCGCGGCGGGCGTCAGCGGACTTGGCCTGCTCGATGGCCAGATCCTCGGTGACGGTGATGAAGCTGTTGAGCTGTGGGTCGAGTTGCGCGATGCGCGCAAGCAAACTGCGGCTCAGCTCTTCGGCGGAGAATTGCTTGTCGGCGAGGCCGCGGGCGATCTCGGCCAGGGTCAGTTGATGCATGTCGGGCCCTTTCCTTTATTCGATGACTTTCGGCACGAGGTACAGACCGCTTTCCACGGCCGGGGCGATGGCCTGGTAGGCGTCGCGCTGGTTGCTCTCGGTGACTACGTCGGCACGTAGACGCTGGGTGGCTTCCAGCGGGTGGGCCAAGGGTTCGATGCCCTGGGTGTCGACCGCCTGCATCTGGTCGATCAGGCCGAGAATGCTGTTCAGGGTCTCGGTGGTTTGCGGAATATCGCGTTCGTTCAGACCCAGGCGGGCCAGGTGGGCGATTTTTTCCACCTCGGAGCGTTCAAGCGCCATCGGGGGTTCTCCAGTGGAAGTGTGACAGAGAGGGCATGCAGGGAACGGATGTCGCGAGCCAGTGGTCAAAGGCCGCGATGTGCAGCTACAAGGCCCGGAAAAACAGGCAATCTACCATATTGCCGCCTTGCTCAAAATCCCTGCCGTTGTTAGAGTTTGCCGCACTTTTTACCTGCGCGTTTTTCTGCGTCTGACTTTTACCCACGCGTTGCCTAGGGTCCCTTCCTAATGTTCAAGAAACTGCGTGGCATGTTTTCCAGCGATCTGTCGATCGACCTGGGCACTGCCAATACCCTTATTTATGTGCGCGAGCGCGGTATCGTCCTGAATGAGCCGTCCGTGGTCGCGATTCGTACCCATGGCAATCAGAAAAGTGTCGTGGCCGTTGGCACCGACGCCAAGCGCATGCTCGGTCGTACGCCTGGCAACATTTCCGCGATTCGCCCGATGAAAGACGGCGTGATCGCCGACTTCAGCGTCTGCGAAAAGATGCTGCAGTACTTCATCAACAAGGTTCATGAAAACAGCTTCCTGCAGCCTTCGCCGCGCGTGCTGATCTGCGTGCCGTGCAAGTCGACCCAGGTCGAGCGCCGCGCCATTCGTGAATCGGCGCTCGGTGCTGGTGCCCGTGAAGTGTTCCTGATCGAAGAACCGATGGCGGCCGCCATCGGTGCCGGCCTGCCGGTCGAAGAAGCCCGTGGCTCGATGGTCGTCGATATCGGTGGTGGTACCACCGAGATCGCCCTGATTTCCCTGAATGGCGTGGTCTATGCCGAGTCCGTTCGCGTCGGCGGCGACCGCTTCGACGAAGCCATCATCACCTACGTGCGCCGCAACTACGGTTCGCTGATCGGTGAAGGCACTGCTGAACGTATCAAGCAGGAAATCGGCACCGCCTATCCGGGCGGCGAGATCCGTGAAGTCGACGTACGCGGCCGCAACCTGGCTGAAGGCGTACCGCGCAGTTTCACCCTCAACTCCAACGAAGTGCTCGAAGCGCTGCAGGAATCCCTGGCGACCATCGTCCAGGCGGTCAAGAGCGCGCTGGAGCAATCGCCGCCCGAGCTGGCCTCGGACATCGCCGAGCGCGGCCTGGTGCTGACCGGTGGTGGCGCGCTGCTGCGTGATCTGGACAAGCTGCTCTCCCAGGAAACCGGCCTGCCGGTGATCGTTGCCGAAGACCCGCTGACCTGCGTCGCCCGTGGCGGCGGCAAGGCCCTGGAAATGATGGATCGCCACGCCATGGACCTGCTCTCCACCGAGTAAGGGGTTCGCTAGTGGCTCGCCGTCGTGCCGCCCTCGGGCGGCACGCGCCGATTAGGGCAATTGGGGTAAAA
>JBLUOL010000327.1:0-2243 GCA_048065775.1 Pseudomonas sp. GW6 | reverse complement strand
ACGTGCGTGAGCTGCAGAACGCCGCCGAACGCTTCGCGCTGGGCCTGGAACTGGCGCTCGACAGCAACGCGCCAAACCTGCCACCGGTCAATGGCGGGCTCAGCGAGCAGGTCGAAGCCTTCGAGCGCGCGCTGATCGCCGCCGAGCTGAGCCGCCCGCACGGCTCGCTACGCAGCCTAGCCGAGGCGCTGGGTGTGCCGCGCAAGACGCTGCACGACAAGCTGCGCAAACATGGGCTGAATTTCTCCGGCGCTGGCGGAAGCTCGCCAGAGGACTTCGACTGACTGGCGACAAACCGCCAATTTCATCCTTCCAGACCTGTCGCAGGCGGGCTCACACGCCCGCCCAGGTCTCAGCAAAAAGCCATCAAAGCCCACAGCCATGGGCCTTAGCACGGCGCACAAGGTGTGCGCATCGCAGACTGGCACAAGGGTTGCTCTAAGCTAGCTCCAAGCGAACCCACAAGTACAAGTCCAGGCCTCGCTAATGCCACCGGCGTTTTTCTCCAAGCCGCCTAGACTTGCTCTTGTCCGTTCGTCAGCTGCGCCCCGGCGCAAATGCGATAAACACAACAAGAGGAAGCATCCGCATGTTCAAACTGACTGCCAAGGCGCTGGCTTGCGCCCTGTCCCTGTCCATCGCTGGCGTGGTTCACGCTGCCGACCCGATCGTCATCAAGTTCTCCCACGTGGTTGCCGAGCACACTCCGAAAGGTCAGGGTGCCGTGCTGTTCAAGCAACTGGCTGAAGAGCGTCTGGCTGGCAAGGTCAAGGTCGAGGTCTACCCGAACTCCTCGCTGTTCGGCGACGGCAAGGAAATGGAAGCGCTGCTGCTCGGCGACGTCCAGCTCATCGCCCCGTCCCTGGCCAAGTTCGAGCATTACACCAAGCAGCTGCAGGTATTCGACCTGCCGTTCCTGTTCGATGACATGGCTGCAGTCGATCGCTTCCAGAAAGGTCCGGAAGGCCAGAAACTGCTGACCTCCATGACCGACAAGGGCATCACCGGCCTGGCTTACTGGCACAACGGTCTGAAGCAGCTGTCGGCCAACAAGGCGCTGCTGGTGCCGAAAGACGCCCGTGGCCTGAAGTTCCGCGTACAGGCTTCCGCCGTACTGGAAGAGCAGTTCAAGGCCGTGCGCGCCAACCCGCGCAAGATGAGCTTCGCCGAGGTGTATCAAGGTCTGCAGACTGGCGTGGTCAACGGTGCCGAGAACCCCTACTCGAACATCTACAGCCAGAAGATGCACGAAGTTCAGAAGTACATCACCGAGTCCAACCATGGTCTGCTGGACTACATGCTGATCACCAACACCAAGTTCTGGGACGGTCTGCCGGCTGACGTACGCGACGAGCTGAACAAGATCATCGCCGAGGTCACCGTCGAGGTGAACAAGCAGGCTGACGCCCTCAACGAAGGCGACAAGCAGCGCATCGTCGAAGCAGGCACCACCGAGATCCTGACCCTGACTCCTGAGCAGCGCGGCCAATGGCGCGATGCCATGCAGCCGGTATGGAAGAAGTTCGAAGGTGAAATCGGCGCTGACCTGATCAAGGCCGCGCAAGCTGCCAACCAGTAATAAGGCCGGAGAGCCGTAGGGTGGGCAGAGCATCGACGCTCTGACCCACCTCGACGCCCGCGAGGGGCGTCGATCAACGCTGTAATCGGTGGGCCGGCTACCGTCCCACCCTACGCACTTTCCATTCGGGAGAACCGACCATGAACGCCTTGCGGCGCGTCTGGGAGCACTTCGAGGAAGGCTTTATCGCTTTCCTCCTGGCGGCCATGACGCTGATCACTTTCGTCTACGTGATCCTCAACAACTTCTACACCCTGTTCTATTGGCTGGGTGACCATTTTGGCGGTAACGAGTTTCTGCTCGGTATCGGCGACGCCATTCTCGACATGGCCCAGGCGATGACCTGGAGCAATGCCCTGACCAAGGCGCTGTTCGGCTGGCTGATCTTCTTCGGCCTGGCCTATGGCGTGCGTACCGCCGGCCACATCGGTGTCGACGCCCTGGTCAAGCTCGCCCCGCGCCACATCCAGCGCGTCATTGGCGTAATTGCCTGCTCGGCCTGCCTGGGCTACGCCGGCCTGATCGCGGTCGGCAGTTTCGACTGGGTGCACACCCTGTTCATCGCCGGCATCGGTGCCGAAGACCTCGGCCACTACGGCGTGCAGCAATGGCATATCGGCATGATCGTGCCGTTCGGCTACGCCATGGTGTTCGTCCGCTTCCT
>JBLUOL010000326.1:0-2304 GCA_048065775.1 Pseudomonas sp. GW6 | reverse complement strand
GTCTGCCGCGCGCCGTCAAGCGCCTGCTGGAAGAAGCGCCGATCCTGCTGCGAGCGACCACAGGCCTGGGCATAGGTGCGGTACACCGGAAAGTGCACGATCAGCTCGCGCAGCGTCCGGCGGATCGCGCCAAGGGTCAGGTCGCGCGTGGCGATGTCATGGCGGGCGACGTGCAGCAGGCGCTGGGAAACTTCCTCCAGATCACCGGCCAGCGAGCCTTCCAGCACTAGGCGGCGCGCCTGCTGAATCTCGTCCTCGAAGGCCGTCGGCCGGCCGCTGAGCGCTTGCCACAGTTCGCTGAGCGGCAGCTCACCGTGTGGATCCTGTTGCAGCAGCGACACCTGGTTCATGAACTCGTAGCCGGTACTGCCGTCCACCGGCCACTCCTGCGGCAGCTGTTCGCCAGCGCCGAGGATCTTCTCCACGAAGATGGGGAAGGGCGCGTCGCCACGCAGTTGCCGGAGGCGTCGTCGCAGGCGGCTGCAATAGGCGCGCGGGTTGGCCAGACCGTCGATATGGTCGATGCGCAGGCCATCGATCAGGCCGCGCTCGATCAGCTCGAAGACCTTGGCGTGGGTCTGCTCGAACACCTGGCTGTGCTCGACGCGCAGCGCCCCCAGTTCGTTGATATCGAAAAAGCGCCGCCAGTTGATGTCATCCGCTGCGGTACGCCAACTGGCCACGCGGTAATGCTGGCGTTCGAGCAGCGCATGCAGGCGCTGTTGCGCCGCTTCGTCACTGCCTTGAAAGCTGGCCAGCAGGGGACGCACCTTGTGCGCCTGCGCGGCCAGTTCGGCGCACAGCTGCTCAGCTTGTGTACGGCTGTCGCCAGCGCTGCCCAGGCGGGCGAAGCGCTGACCCAGTTCGCGCAGCGCGGCATCGTCACTGCTGCGCAGGATGCTGGCGTAGCTGGATGGCGTCAGCGGCAGGCGGTGTTCGAAGTGCTGGGCGTGAAAGCGCCCGCGCTCGCCATCGAACACCAGTTCCAGGGTGCCGTCACGCAGCGCTTCGCCGTAGTCGCTGCGCAGGAAGGGCACCAGCAGCTGGCCGCTGAGCAAGGGATCGTGAGATTGCCACTGGATATCGAAGAAGTCTGCATAAGGGCTGTCTTGCCCCCATTCCAGTACGTCCAACCACCAGGGATTGCCGTCGCCGCCTACGGCCATGTGGTTGGGTACGATATCCAGAATCAGCCCCATGTCATGGGCGCGCAGGATGTTCACCAGTCGCACCAGGGCTTCTTCGCCGCCCAGCTCGGGGTTGATCCGGGTCGGATCGATCACGTCGTAGCCATGTTGCGAGCCGGGGCGGGCGGTGAGAATCGGCGAGGCGTAAAGGTGGCTGATACCCAGCTGCGCCAGGTAGGGCACCTGGGCTGCCGCGTCGCGCAGGGTGAAGTCCTTGTGCAGCTGCAGACGCAGCGTGGCGCGCAACTCAGTCATGGCCAGCCTCCCGGCGTGCGCCGTCGAGGGTAGTCAGACGCTCGCTGGTGGCGGGTTGCTCCAGCAGTTCGCTGACCGCCAGCGGGTAGCGCCGTCGCCAGTTCGGATGGATATCGCCCGGACCGGGCAGGTTGGGCTGCTGCTCCAGGCCGCAGGCGTCCTCCAGTGGCAGCAGCGCCAGTGGCGCGGGCGTGCGGCCGACGTGTTCGATGCAGGCTTGCAGGCAGGCATCGTCATCACCGCCGCTCACCATGCCTTGGCGTTCCAGCAGTTGGCGCAGCGCCACGCGCTCACCTGCACGCTCGGCGTGATCGCCCTCCAGCAGCTCGGCGTCACGCTGGCCGGCGCGTACCCGCCATTCCAGATCGCGGCCGGCGAGCCAGCCCTTGATCGTCGGCAGGTCATGGGTGGTGGTGGTCGCCAGGGCATTGCCGGGCCAGCGCTCGGCCGGCACGAAACCGAGGTCATCCTGCTCGAACAGCAACACGCGGGTACCGAGGATATTGCGTGCGGCGAGCTTGTCGCGCAGGCCCTCGGGCACAGTGCCGAGGTCTTCGCCGATCACCAGGGCACGATGGCGATGCGACTCCAGAGCCAACAGGCGCAGCAGGTCGTCCAGCGGGTAGCGCAGGTAGGCGCCGTGTTGTGACTCCGCGCCCTGTGGGATCACCCACAGGCGCTGCAGGCCCATCACATGGTCGATGCGAATGCCGCCGGCATGCGCCAGGTTGGCCTGGAGCATCTCGATGTAGGCGCGAAAGCCGTGCTGACGCAGGCCCTGCGGCGAGAAGGCGGCGACCCCCCAGTTCTGCCCCTGACGATTGAGCACATCCGGCGGCGCACCGACGGTGACCCGTGGCAG
>JBLUOL010000325.1:0-2322 GCA_048065775.1 Pseudomonas sp. GW6 | reverse complement strand
CCCGCCGCGAATCTGGGGCTCGCCAGACAAGCTTCGCCCCGGGGCGGGGCTCCTGCTAAAAGCCGATCTTGCTTAGCTTTTGCGAAAACGCTCGTTCAGCGCGTCGGCAACGGCAGGGTGAACGAACTTGGTGATATCGCCGCCCAAGGCTGCGATCTCGCGCACCAGGGTCGAGGAGATAAAGGAATATTTTTCCGATGGCGTGAGGAACAGGCTTTCCACGTCCGGCGCCAACTGGCGGTTCATGTTGGCCAGCTGGAATTCATATTCGAAGTCGGACACCGCGCGCAGGCCGCGCAGGAAGACATTGGCGTTCTGCTCCTTGACGAAGTGCGCCAGCAGCGACGAAAAACCCACCACTTCGACGTTGGGCAGGTGCTTGGTCACCTCGCGGGCCAGCTCGACGCGTTGCTCCAGGGAAAACAGAGGGTTCTTCTTGGGGCTGGCGGCGACGGCGATGATAACGTGATCGAACAGGCGCGCGGCGCGTTCGACCAGATCACCATGGCCCTTGGTGATGGGGTCGAAGGTGCCGGGGTATAACACTCGATTCATCGGGACGTCCTGGCGGGTCGAAAAGGAGTCGGATGGTAGCGCAGCGCATGCCAGCGGCCAAGCCACGGCCTGCGTTGCGTTCTCCCATGCCAGGGCAGTAGCGTCTAGCTCGGGCTTTTCAGCCGCTCGGCCAGCAGCGTCGCAAGCTTGGCGGTCAGGCCGTAGATCGACAGCTGCGGGTTGGCGCCGATGCTGGTGGGAAATAGCGAACCGTCGTGGATCGACAGGTTGGCCAGGTGATGGTGCCGGCCCAGGCTATCGACCACCGCCTGCTGCGCATCCTCGCCCATGGCGCAGCCGCCCATCACGTGAGCACTGCCCAGGCGTGTGCGGTACAGCGCCAGGTCGAGGTTCTCGATCATTTCCCGGGCCTCCTTCCAACTGCCGACGTAACGCGCATCGGCATGGGTCGGCATCACCGCCTTGGCGCCGGCGGCGAACTGGATTTCCGCCATGGTCAGGTAGGCGCGGCGCACGCCGTCCCAGGTGTAATCGGTCATCTGGTAGTCGAGCACCGGGCTGCCATCGCCCCGCAGCTCCACGCGACCTTCGGCGCTGTCTTCGTGGAAACCGTCGCGCAGCAGGGCGAGCATCACGTTGGTGTGCGGCAGGCGCGCCATGCGCAGGGCATTCTCGCGACCGAAGTCGCCGAGCAGGGTGGCGGTCAGCGCCGGCTGCAGTGGCGGCACTTCCAGTTTGTAGGAGAGGCGCCCGCGGGTGCCGTCGTCCCACTGGAAATGATCCGAGTAGACCGACTGCGGCGCACCGTAGAAGGGGTTGATGACCTGCTCGAACTGCGCCGCGGAGAAGTTCACCAGGTGCAGGTAGGTGCGCCGGCCGACGCGCTGGTGCGGGTCGGGCGCATTGGAGCGCAGCAGGATGCCGGGCGTATTGATGCCGCCGCCGGCCAGCACGTAGTGCCGCGCCTTGACCCGGATGCGCTTGCCGTTGGGCGCCACGCAACGTTCGTCCATGCCCAGGCAGTCGATGCCGACCACCTGGTCGCCTTCGATCAGCAGCTTGTCGGCGCGCGCCAGGTAGAGCAGCTCGCCGCCGGCGTCGAGGGTGGCGGGGATGGTGGTGACCAGCATCGACTGCTTGGCGTTGGTCGGGCAGCCCATGCCGCAGTAGCCGAGGTTCCAGCAGCCGCGCACGTTGCGCGGGATCGGCGCCCAGTGATAGCCGAGCTTGTCGCAACCGCTGCGCAGCACCTCGTTGTTGGCATTCGGTGGCACCGCCCAGGGCGCCACGCCCAGGCGCTGTTCCATCTTCTCGAACCAAGGCGCCATGGACTCGACGTCATGGCCCTTCACGCCATGTACCTCGGCCCAGTGCGCCAGGGTCTGTGGCGGCGTGCGGAAGCTGCTGGTCCAGTTGATCAGCGTGGTGCCACCGACCGCGCGGCCTTGCAGGATGGTGATGGCGCCGTCCTTGCTCATGCGCCCGATGCCTTCCTGATAGAGGGTCGGGTAGGCGTCGGCTTCCTGCATCTTGAAGTCGTCGCTGGTCTTCAGTGGGCCTTCCTCGATCAGCAGCACCTTGTAACCCGCCGCGCTGAGGATTTCCGCCGTGGTGCCGCCGCCTGCGCCGCTGCCGACGATGGCGACATCGACTTCCAGAGTCAGGTCATTTTCCAGACGCGAACCGTCATGGGTTTTCCAACCCCTGGCCAGGCCTTGCTTGAACAAATCGGGTACGGGCATTTCAGGCTCTCTTGTCGTTATGAGCGACGCTGGCGATTTTGCTTGTAGGAGCGAGCTCTGCTCG
>JBLUOL010000324.1:0-2323 GCA_048065775.1 Pseudomonas sp. GW6 | reverse complement strand
CCCAAAGGGAGAGGGGAGTAGATAGATCAGTCGAGCAGCGAGATGGCGGTCGGCGCGTCGACGCCGCGCTCGGCCAGTTCCTCGAACTCGTTGATGGCGTTGATCTCGGTGCCCATGGAGATGTTGGTGACACGCTCCAGGATGATCTCCACCACTACCGGCACGCGGTGTTCGGCCATCAGGCGCTTGGCTTCGGCGAAGGCGTTCTGCAGCTCGTTCGGGTCGAACACGCGGATCGCCTTGCAGCCCAGGCCCTCGACCACGGCGACGTGGTCGACGCCGTAACCGCCCAGCTCCTGTGCGTTGATGTTCTCGAACGCCAGCTGCACGCAGTAATCGATGTCGAAGCCGCGCTGCGCCTGACGGATCAGACCCAGGTAGGAGTTGTTCACCAGCACGTGGATGTACGGCAGGTTGAACTGGGCACCGACGGCCAGCTCCTCGATCATGAACTGGAAGTCGTAGTCGCCGGACAGCGCCACGACCTGACGCAGCGGGTCGGCCTTGACCACGCCGAGGGCTGCCGGAATGGTCCAGCCCAGCGGGCCGGCCTGGCCGCAGTTGATCCAGTGGCGCGGCTTGTACACGTGCAGGAACTGCGCGCCGGCGATCTGCGACAGACCGATGGTGCTGACGTAGCAGGTGTCCTTGCCGAACGCCTCGTTCATCTCTTCGTAGACGCGCTGTGGCTTGGCCGGCACGTTGTCGAAATGGGTCTTGCGCTGCAGGGTGCGCTTACGCTCGCGGCAGGCTTCAACCCAGGCGCTACGGTCCTTCAGCTTGCCAGCGGCTTTCCACTCGCGGGCAACCTCGAGGAAGGCGTCCAGCGCGTTGCCGGCGTCGGAGGCGATACCCAGGTCCGGGTTGAACACGCGGCCAATCTGGGTCGGTTCGATGTCGACGTGGATGAACTTGCGGCCCTCGGTGTAGACGTCGACCGAGCCGGTATGACGGTTGGCCCAGCGGTTGCCGATGCCAAACACCAGGTCGGAGGCGAGCAGGGTGGCGTTGCCGTAACGGTGCGAGGTCTGCAGGCCGACCATGCCGACCATCAGCTTGTGATCGTCGGGAATCGCGCCCCAGCCCATCAGGGTCGGCACCACCGGCACGCCAGTCAGCTCGGCGAACTCCACCAGCTTGTCTTGCGCATCGGCGTTGAAGATGCCACCACCGGCAACGAGCAGCGGGCGCTCGGCCTCGTTGAGCATGGCGATGGCCTTCTCGGCCTGGACGCGGCTGGTGCTCGGCTTGGCTACCGGCAGCGGCTCGTAGGCGTCGATATCGAATTCGATCTCGGCCATCTGCACGTCGAACGGCAGGTCGATCAGCACCGGGCCGGGGCGGCCGCTGCGCATTTCATGGAAGGCACGCTGGAAGGCGCGCGGCACCTGGCCGGGTTCCATCACGGTGGTGGCCCACTTGGTTACCGGGCCGACGATGCTGGTGATGTCGACTGCCTGGAAGTCTTCCTTGTGCATGCGCGCACGCGGCGCCTGGCCGGTGATGCACAGAATCGGGATGGAGTCGGCCGAGGCCGAGTACAGACCGGTGACCATGTCGGTGCCGGCCGGGCCCGAGGTGCCGATGCACACGCCGATGTTGCCGGCATTGGTGCGGGTGTAACCCTCGGCCATGTGCGAAGCGCCTTCGACGTGACGGGCCAGGACGTGATCGATGCCACCGAGTTTCTTCAGTGCGGCATACAGGGGGTTGATGGCAGCGCCGGGGACGCCGAACGCGGTATCGACGCCTTCGCGGCGCATCACCAGTACGGCTGCCTCGATTGCTCTCATTCTGGCCATAATCTTGTGCCTCTTTTGTTATCAGATTGTATACAAAACACCTGGCTCGGATTCTATGCAGGCCATGACTTCGCGGTCAACAATTTTTCCGGTGCAGCCTGTCGCCTGGGACAAATTCTTTTGAAACGCCCGTTTGACGGGGTTGGCAGTGCAGGCGAAGAGGTGTGTCGCGATAAATGTATACAATAAAAAATAATATTGTATGTAGTGGTTGAATTTTTTGTTTCTGGTGGGATAGTGAGGGCGAGCTTTGGATTGCCCGGGGCTGTCGGCGTGCACAGTGCCGGCTTCGCTCCGGGTGTTTCGTTCCCTTCGTCACTTCAGGAGTCATCAGCATGAGTCACTTGAACCTGCAAACCGCCAATGCCATAGGTAACCGCGCGCTAGCCGTGGGCCGCGAGATAAAGGCGGCGCCGCTGACCGTCGCGGTACTGGATGCTGGCGGGCATCTGATTTGCCTGCAGCGCGAGGACGGCGCCAGCCTGCTGCGCCCGCAGATCGCCATCGGCAAGGCCTGGGGC
>JBLUOL010000323.1:0-2344 GCA_048065775.1 Pseudomonas sp. GW6 | reverse complement strand
CTGGGCTTTGTGCCAATGGCGCTGGCGACAGGTACCGGGGCCGAAGTTCAGCGACCTCTGGCATCAGTCGTCATCGGAGGGATTCTATCCTCCACCACCCTCACGCTCTTGGTACTGCCAGTGCTGTATCAGTGGGTACACCGACGGGATGAGGAAGAGGATGCTGAGTCGTCGGAAACCGATGGAGATGTAGCCTTGCACAAGGGATGACGTCACTCAAATGAACCAGGTGGTCCGTGCCCCAGGCGGTATGGACCACCGCATGGTCAACCCACCTTCGCTTTCGTAATCTCATCGAGAGCCATTTTGCGCAGGACTCCTGGGCCGAACTTCTGCAGCAGCTAGCCGTTCAAG
The DNA here is from genome assembly GCA_048065775.1 of Pseudomonas sp. GW6. Lineage (GTDB taxonomy): Bacteria > Pseudomonadota > Gammaproteobacteria > Pseudomonadales > Pseudomonadaceae > Aquipseudomonas. The sequence continues at coordinate 1,990 of JBLUOL010000323.1, read as the reverse complement.
AGCGCGGGCGCACCTGAAACACCAATCCCCAATACAGCCTGCAATCGGCTTCGAGCATGTCATCGATGTCAGATGAGCTCGTCTCAGCCGTGGTCTGCTCCACATCTAGACCCGCTGCAACCGCCCAAATCTTTAGTCTTCTCGCATCGGATCGTCAAACCAATCAGGTTGGGCTGCCCAGGAAGATTCAAACATTTCTGGGTATGCATCTGCCCCATCTATTGCATCCAGCGCAAGGCGTAATCCGTCAGGTAGCGCAGCACATCAGCCTCCGCTTGCCCTTGGCTGGCATATCCATGCTCCGGCAACCATTCCGTTTTCAGGCTTCTGAAAAACGCTCCATCGGCGCGTTATCCCAGCAGTTACCGCGGCGGCTCATGCACTGCTTGATACGGTAGCGCCAGAGCATCTGGCGAAATTCAATGCTGGTGTAGTGGCAACCCTGGTCAGAGTGAAACATTAGCTGCTGCGGGCAACCTCGGGACTCGTAGGCCACGCGTAACGCGCGTGTCGTGAGCTGCGAGTCAGGTCGATTGGGCAGTGCCCAACCGACGATGCGGCGCGCATACAAATCCATGACTGCTGCCAGGTAGATCCAACGATTACCCGCCCAGATGTATGTCACATCACCGCACCACACTTGGTTGGGGCTGCTCACTGTGAACTGCCGATCCAGTGTGTTGGCCGCAATGGCACCTTCACCATCGGCCTTGCGGTGGCGATGCTTGCGACATTGCCAGCTGTATAGCCTGGCTTCTTTCATCAGGCGTCCAGCCAGAAAGTGACCAACCTGCACACCCTGTATTCGCAGCGCTGCCGATAATGTTCTGGCTCCTGCGGAACCACGACTTTGGGCGAAGCTTAACGCCTTATCGGGGTGTCCAGAATCATTGAGCCACAACAGGGATAAAAAAGCGCCCTAGGAAGGGCGCAAAGTGTACACATCTTTCCAAAGGAGCTCGTGGAGCCTTTAGAGGTGAACTCGGCAGGGAAAAGGCTATCAGCGTTCGTTTGCTGTATTTTTATCTTGGGCTGTATCTTTCTTAGTGCTGCTATTTTTCTGGCTTTCTGCTTGTGCCGCCTGGTTGTCTTTTTCGTAAATCTTTTTCTGATTCTCTTTGAATCGCTTTACCATTTCGTGACGGTTATGGCTATCACCTCGCGCAAGCACGGGAGCTGTAACGCTGAGGGCAAGAATTCCAATAAGTGCTGCATGTGCAATCTTCATAAGCTGGGTCTCTCTCAGTTGGTGATGTGAATCGCCCCAGGTTTTCTAGACACTCTCCAAGCTCTGGAAATAGCGCTTTTCAAACTCCACTGGCGATAGCTGCATAGCGCTGCTGTGCCGGCGCTTGGGGTTATAAAACATCTCGATGTAATCGAACACATCACTGCGGGCTTCTTCGCGGGTGCCGTAGGTTTTCCGTCGGATGCGTTCCCGCTTCAGCAACTGGAAAAAGCTTTCCGCGACCGCGTTGTCGTGGCAGTTGCCGCGTCGACTCATGCTGCTGATCAGGTTGTTGGCCTTGAGGAAACTCTGCCAGTCCGAGCTGCTGAACTGGCTGCCCTGGTCGGAGTGGATCATCACTTCCTGCTTGGGCTTTCGCCGCCACACCGCCATCAACAGGGCATCAATGGCCAGGTCGCTGCACATCCGTGGCTTCATCGACCAGCCAATCACTTGGCGCGAAAACAGATCCAGTACCACCGCCAAGTACAACCAACCCTCATAGGTGCGGATGTAAGTGATGTCGGTGACCCAGACCTTGTTCGGTTCACTGACGTTGAACTTCCGCTCCAGACGGTTGGGCGAGGCCACAGTCGGCTTGCCACCATAGTACCCGGGGCGCCGACGATATCCGGTCTGCGAGCGCAGTCCCTCTCCCCGCATCAGGCGAGCCACGCGGTGCCGGCCACAAGACTCGCCCAGCTCACGCAGGTCGTCGTGGATCTTGCGGTAGCCGTAGACCCCGCCGCTTTCCAACCAGGC
>JBLUOL010000322.1:0-2365 GCA_048065775.1 Pseudomonas sp. GW6 | reverse complement strand
CCGCGCCAGCGCCCGGCCCATGGCCACGCGCTGCGGCTGGCCACCGGAGAGCTGGCCGGGCTTGCGCGTCAGCAGATGCTCGATCTGCAGCAGCTTGGCCACCCGCGCCACCTCGGCCTCGATCTCGGCCGGCGGCAGCTTGCGCATCTTCAGGCCGAAGGCGATGTTGTCCTTCACCGTCATGGTCGGGTACAGCGCGTAGGACTGGAACACCATGGCGATGTCGCGATCCTTGGGGCTCATGCCGCTGATGTCGGCACCGTCGACCAGGATCGCCCCGCCGCTGATGTCCTCCAGGCCGGCGATGCAGTTCATCAGGGTGGATTTGCCGCAACCGGAGGGGCCGACCAGGATCAGGAACTCGCCGGAGTCGATGGCCAGTTCGATGTTCTTCAGGGTGTCCGCCAGGCCGCTGCCGTAGGACTTGTTGACGTTGCGCAGTTCGAGGGTAGCCATGTCATTTCTCCAATCTTGAAGGCATCAGCCTTTCACCGAGCCGGCAGTGAGACCGCGCAGGAAGTATTTGCCGGCCAGGATGTAGACCAGCAGCGTGGGCAGCCCGGCGATCATCGCGGCGGCCATGTCGACGTTGTATTCCTTGGCCCCGGTGCTGGTGTTGACCAGGTTGTTCAGCGCCACGGTGATCGGTTGGGTATCGCCACTGGCGAACACCACGCCGAAGAGGAAGTCGTTCCAGATCTGGGTGAACTGCCAGATCAGGCAGACCATGATGATCGGCACCGACATCGGCAGCAGGATGCGTCCGAAGATGGTGAAGAAGCCGGCGCCATCCAGGCGCGCGGCACGCACCAGGGCCTCGGGAATGCTCACGTAGAAGTTGCGGAAGAACAGCGTGGTGAAGGCCAGGCCGTAGACCACATGCACCAGCACCAGGCCTTCGGTGGTGTTGGCCAGGCCGAGCTGGCCGAGGGTGAAGGACGCCGGCAGGAGAATCACCTGGAACGGCAGGAAGCAGCCGAACAGCAGCAGGCCGAAGAACAGCTGCGAGCCGCGAAAGCGCCACATGGCCAGCACATAGCCGTTCAGCGCGCCAAGCAGCGTGGAGATCAACACCGCCGGGATGGTGATCTTCACCGAGTTCCAGAAGTAGCCGCCGACGCCGTCCCAGGCCTTGACCCAGCCGATGAGGGTGAACACATCCGGGACCGACAGCAGGTTGCCGCTGCGGATGTCGTCGGGGGTCTTGAAGCTGGTCAGCAGCATCACCAGCAGCGGCACCAGGTACACCGCGCAGGCCAGCACCAGGGTGGTGTGGATGGCTATACGGCTGAAGCTGAATGCCCTTATCCGGCGCGGCGCAACTTGCGCGTTAATGGCATGACTAGTCATGGCGTTTGCCTCGCAGTTCGGAATACAGATACGGCACCAGAATCGCCAGCACCGCGCCGAGCATCAGCATCGCGCTGGCGGCGCCGAGGCCCATCTGGCCGCGGGTGAAGGTGTGGGCGTACATGAACATCGCCGGCAGGTCGGAGGCGTAGCCGGGGCCACCGGCGGTCATCGAGGCGACCAGGTCGAAACTCTTGATGGCGATATGCGCGAGGATCATCAGCGCACTGAAGAACACCGGCCCGAGGCTCGGCAGGACGATGCGCAGGTAGATGCTCGGCAGGCTGGCGCCATCGACCTGGGCGGCGCGGATGATCGACTGATCGACGCTGCGCAGCCCGGCGAGAAACAGCGCCATGACGAACCCCGAGGACTGCCACACGGCGGCCATCACCAGGCAGTAGACGACGCGATCCGGGTCCACCAGCCAGTCGAAGCGAAAGCCCTCCCAGCCCCAGTCGCGCAGCAGCTTGTCCAGGCCCAGGCCGGGGTTGAGCAACCACTTCCAGGCGGTGCCGGTGACGATCATCGACAGTGCCATGGGGTAGAGAAAGATGGTGCGGATAAAGCCTTCGCGGCGGATGCGCTGGTCCAGCAGCACCGCCAGAAACACACCGATGACCAGGCTGATGGCGATGAACAGGCCACCGAACAGCAGCAGGTTCTGGCTCGCCACCCACCAGCGGTCGTTGTCCCACAGCCGCGCGTACTGCTGCAGCCCGACGAAGTTGTAGCTGGGCATAAAGCGCGAGTTGGTGAACGACAACAGGAAGGTCCAGCCGATGTAGCCGTAGAAGCCCACCAGCACGATGACCATGCTCGGCGCCAGCACCAGCTTGGGCAGCCAGCGCTGCAGGACATCCAGCGGTGAGGCTTTGGTGATGACTGCGTTTGAACTCATGGTTGACTCCGTTGTTACGGGTTGCATGGTCGGCCCCCTCTCCCTCGGGAGAGGGTTGGGGTGAGGGGCAGCGGCGCACCGAAAAATCCGAGTTGCCCGTATCCCTCACCCCCG
>JBLUOL010000321.1:0-2409 GCA_048065775.1 Pseudomonas sp. GW6 | reverse complement strand
CCCAGGGCCAGGCGCCGGGCGTTGCGCTCGACCTGCTGCACCCGCTGGACGATGCCGGTGGACAGCAGCACCACCGCGAACAGCGCACCGAGCACACCGAACATGGCAGCCAGGCCGGTGGCCAGGAGCATGCGCGAGCGTACCGCGCTGGCTTCGGCGTTGCGCTCGTCGAGCAGGGTCTGCTCGCGGTCGAGCATCTGTTGGATCTCCTGGCGCAGCGCGTCGAGCACGTGCTTATTGTCTACCAGGATGCGTGTCATCGCCGCGCGGTCGGCGCTGCTGGCCAGCGCCATAAGCTGTTCCAGGCCTTCCAGCTTGATCACGATCAGTGGGCGCAAGCGCTCCAGGCTGCTGCGCATCTGCGGGTCGCGGATGTCCGTATCGAGGCGCCGCAGCGTACTGTCGATACGCTCCACAGCGCTGCGGTAGGACGGCAGGAAGTCGCTGCGCTGGATCAGCAGGTAACCGCGTACGCTGGCCGCTGCTTCGGCCAGCAGGCTATGTACTGCCTGCACGTCGCCCTGTACGCGTAGCGCCCGGCGCACGTCGTCCTCGACCCGCGAAGTCTGGCGCTCGGTGACGTACACCAGCACCAGTGAGATCAGCAGCACCGCCAGCGGCAGGGCGATGATCACCAGGCTCTTGCTGCGCAGTGGGCGGTCGGTCCAACGGCTGAACAGGCTCTTCACGGCTGGCGCTCCGTCGGTGCCACCAGGCCCAGGGCGATGCCCTGCACGGCGGCCTGGGTGCGGTCGGTGACCCCAAGTTTGCCGATCACCCGTTCGACGTGAGCCTTGGCTGTGCCGGTGGCGATGCCCAGCTTTTCGCCGATCTCGCGGTTGGTAAAGCCGCCCGCAACCAGCGCGAGCACCTGGCGCTCGCGTGGCGTCAGCGCGCTGCTGGCTGCACCGCTCTGGTTGCGTTCGACCACACGGCGCAGCAGTTGCGCGCTGACCATGCCGTTGAGGGCGCTCTGGCCTGCTGCCACCTGGCGCAGGCCGTCGATGACTTCCTGGCGGCTGGCGTCCTTGAGCAGGTAGCCGACGGCACCGGCACTGATCGCCGCTTCCAGGTGGTCGGGGCTGTCGTACATGGTGAACAGCAACACCTTGATCGCCGGCAGGCGCTCGTGCAGCAGGCGCGCCGTGGCCAGCCCGTTGAGCACCGGCATGCGGATATCGAGGATGGCGATATCCGGTTGCAGGCGCTCGCAGAGTTCCAGCGCCTGGCGACCGTCCACTGCCTGGCCGACGATGCTGAATTCCGGGCAGTCAGCGAGCATCGCGGCGAAGCCGGCGCGGGTCACTTCATGGTCGTCGGCGAGTAGCAGGCGAATCGGCTCGTTCATGCGCTTTCCTCATCCGCCAGGGCGCGTGGAATGCAGGCTAGCAGGCGGGTGCCCTGGCCGGGCTGGCTGTGGCAGGTGAACTGACCGCCGAGCAGCAGGCAGCGTTCGCGCATGGCCACCAGGCCCATGCCGCCTTCGCCGGGATCTGGTTTCTGCGTGATGGCGAAGCCGGGGCCGCGATCCTCCACCTGCAACCGTGCGGTGTTGTCGTCGAGATGTAGATCCAGGCTGACCGCGCCGCTGGCGGTGTGCTTGCAGATGTTGTTGATGGCCTCCTGGCCGATGCGAAACAGGGCGATCTCCACCGCCGGGCGCAGGCGCTGGGGATCGCGGCGCAGCCACTGCACCTGGCGGCCCATGCTGCGCAGGCGATCGAGTTCGCGGTCGAGTGCTGGCGCCAGACCGAAGTCATCCAGCAGGGTGGGGCGCAGCCCGCTGATGGCTTGGCGCGTCTCGCCCATGCTGCGCTGCGCCAGTTGCAGGATGGGCGCCAGGGCGACACGCAAGTCGTCATTCATTTGGCGATGTTGAGCGAACCCCTGCAGGTGCTGATGCAGGCCGGCCAGGGTCTGCGCCAGGCCGTCGTGCAGGTCATAGGCCACCCGTGCGCGTTCGTCCTCCTGGGCGGTCATCTGCTGGTGTACCAGCTCCGACATGCTGCGCTCGCGCAGGCGCAGTGCGGCCAGCAACTGGCTGTTGTGCAGATGCCCTGCGAGCAGGGTGGCGAGCAGTTGCAAAGCTTCGAGGTCTTCCGCGTCGGGGCCGCGCATGGCGCTGGCGTTGCCCAGCAGCAGGGCGCCGAAGACTTCGCCCGAAGCCGCATGCAGGGGTAGGCAGAGCGCCAGGGCAACCTCCGGCAGCGGCGCTGCGACCACCTGGGCGGCGCCTTGCCAGGGCAAAGTAGCGAGTTGCTGTTGCAAGGCGGCAGGGCCGAAACCGGCGCTGCGGCTCGGGCTGCCATCGGCATGCCTGAGCAGCAGTACACCACCATCCATGGCGCAGAAGCTGCAGGCCCGTTGCAGGGCCAGCGCACCGCTCTCGGCGGCGGGTAGCGCATTGAG
>JBLUOL010000320.1:0-2426 GCA_048065775.1 Pseudomonas sp. GW6 | reverse complement strand
GTATCCGTCCGGCCAACACACCTTCCTGGCCCCGACGCCAAAGGCGATGGTGTCCACCTGATTTAAGTGGACACCATTTCTAGCCTTTTAAGCGGGTCTTTCATGCAGCCACAACGCCGTTCCTACTCCAAATCCTTCAAGGCTCAGATCATTCAAGAGTGCGCCCAGCCCGGGGCCTCGATTGCCAGCGTTGCGCTGAGCCACAGCCTCAACGCAAACCTCGTCCATAAATGGATCCGAGTGCACACGCAGAAAGCCATGGCGCTGCAACCTGCTTTCATTCCTCTGTCCTTGCAGGCTATCGGGACAAAGTCGGATTCCGCGTCATCGACTATCTGTCTGGAAATCCCACACCCGCGCGGTACCATCAAAGTGAACTGGCCGACCGAAAGCGCCGCTGCCTGCGCGACCTTTCTGCGAGATCTGCTGCGATGATCCGCATCGACTCCATCTGGCTCGCCACCGAGCCCATGGACATGCGTGCTGGCACCGACACCGCAATGGCGCGGGTGGTGGCGGTGTTCGGTGCGGCGCAGCCGCACTGTGCTTATCTGTTTGCCAATCGCCGCGGCAATCGGATGAAAGTGCTGGTGCACGACGGGTTGGGGATTTGGTTGGCGGCGCGCCGCCTGCATCAAGGCAAGTTCTTCTGGCCGGGTTCTCGACACGGCTCTCAGATGGAATTGGGTGCCGAACAACTACACGCCCTGGTGCTGGGTTTGCCCTGGCAAAGAGTCGGGCCTGGCAGCGCGATTTCCATCGTATAACACCTGCCATGACAATCCAGGCCGTGCAATTGTCCGATAAGCCTATCGTCGGCTTTGGCCTGCTCCGGCAAAATCGGCGGCATGACTTCGCTGCCCAATCTCGACCTACTGACCCCTGAACAACTGCGCGCTCTGGCGGCGCAGTTGATGCAACGTGTCGAGAGTCTCGATCAGAAAGTCGAGACAATGGGCAAGAAGATCCACCGCGACCAAACGCTTATCGAAAAGCTGACCCACGAGATTGCGCAGCTCAAGCGCTTCAAGTTTGCCAAGCGCAGCGAGCAATTGAGCCCGGATCAAGTCAGTCTGCTTGATGACCTGATCGACACCGACATTGCGGCCATCGAAGCAGAACTTGAAGCGCTGAAACCTGCTCCCGCTTCGACTGAGGTTCGGCAAAAACCTAAGCGCACCGCCTTGCCGCCACAGTTTCCACGCACTCTGATCCACCATGAACCCGATAACAGCCACTGCCAGTGCGGTTGCGCGCTCAAGCGTATCGGTGAGGATGTCAGCGAGAAACTCGACTACACACCGGGCGTGTTCACCGTTGAGCGGCACATCCGTGGCAAATGGGTCTGCGATCAGTGCGAAACCCTGATCCAGGCACCGGTTCCGGCTCAGGTGATAGACAAGGGCATCCCAACCGCCGGCCTTCTGGCTCACGTGATGGTGGCCAAATTCGCCGACCACTTGCCACTATATCGGCAAGAGAAAATCTTTGGCCGTGCCGGCCTGGCCATCGCTCGCTCGACACTGGCGCAGTGGGTCGGACAAACCGGCGTGCAGCTCCAGCCGCTAGTCGATGCCCTGCGCGAAGCCGTGCTGGGCCAACGCGTGATCCACGCTGACGAAACCCCGGTGCAAATGCTCACCCCAGGCGAGAAGAAAACCCATCGGGCTTACGTCTGGGCCTACAGCACCACACCCTTCGCCGATCTGAAGGCCGTGGTGTACGACTTCAGTCCCAGCCGTGCCGGCGAGCATGCGCGCAATTTTCTTGGTCAGTGGAATGGCAAGCTGGTCTGCGACGACTTCGCAGGCTACAAGGCCAGCTTCGAGCAAGGTGTCACCGAGATCGGCTGCATGGCCCACGCCCGGCGCAAATTCTTCGAGCTACACGCCACCAATAAAAGCCAGCTTGCCGAGCAGGCCTTGAGGTACATCCAGCTGCTGTACGAAATCGAGCATGAAGTCCGCGACCTAGAACCGGATTTACGCCGCCGAATACGACAAGAGAAAGCCGTACCGGTGATGGACGCTTTGCATGCCTGGATGATCACCCAGCGCCTACTTGTGCACGATGGCTCGGCCATCAGCAAAGCATTGGATTACAGCCTCAAACGCTGGACGGCGCTGTCGCGCTATCTCGATGACGGCGCCGTACCCATTGACAATAATTGGGCAGAGAACCAGATCCGGCCATGGGCGTTGGGGCGCAAGAACTGGCTCTTTGCAGGTTCACTGCGCAGCGGTAAACGGGCAGCGGCGATCATGAGTTTGATCCAGTCAGCTCGACTCAACGGGCATGACCCGTACGCCTATTTGAAGGACGTCCTCACGCGCCTGCCGACGCAGCGGGCAAGTGAGATTACGGAGCTGCTGCCGCATAGGTGGCGACTGGTTTAGTTGCGCAAGACGGGATGCCCAGACGCATAC
>JBLUOL010000319.1:0-2527 GCA_048065775.1 Pseudomonas sp. GW6 | reverse complement strand
TATGCGCCTGGTTGGCATCCAGCATGGCGAGTTCCTTCCTTGAGATCCGGGCTGGGCAACAGGGTGCCCAGCCCGGTCGCTGGGTTCAATACTGGCGGGACGACAGCATGACCTGGGTCACGCTAATCGCCCTGCCAGGGCAATGTCGCGAATGAGTTAGCGCTAGGGCGTTGTTCTGGACTCAGGCACAGGGTACAACCGAGCCATGGCACGCAGGTACAGGGCAGCCGCCTCGGTGAGCAGGGCACTGGCTGCCGCCAGGGTATGGCGTGGTACCCGTGAGGCATCGCCGGGTGGTTGTTCGTCGAGCAATACCTTGATCAGCGCCTGTACGGCTTCCAGGCGCAGGGACGCCAGCTCGCACAAGGCATACGGGTCGGTACGGTCGAGGCGATGACGGTAATGAAGCGAGGTAGGCCGATCAGTCATGGCGCACCTCCACAGGGGGGAACGGTAATGGCCCAGGGCGGCGCCCTTGGGTAAAAGGGGGGAAGTGGCGCATTTTCCTTATGCTCCTTCGTGGGATTAAGGAACCGCCATCCAACCTTCTCACGGGAATGGGTGGCGGACCGTGCAAGGGTGAGAAACCGGCCACGAAGGACGCCGGCCAGGCCGAAGCCTGCCTCACACGGCCCGCCATAGAAATGCGGTAGACAGGCACAAAAAAAGCGCCTGCTACACAGCTATGGCGCTACCGCGCCTTCGTGGGAGTCGGGTTCTCACACCCGGCCGCGGGATTGACCGCGACAAGACGGACTCTAGCCTCGACAGGCAGAAGAGGCAAGCCAGTGCTAAGCAGCAGAGATGTATCGCCACAAAAGTTGATGGCACGCACTCAAAAAAAGAGCGGCCACGCGCTACGCGGGCCGCTCGAATCACGGAGTTGCTTACATCGAGTGATCGCGATGACTTGCAACCACCCGTATTGGATTACCGCTCGAGGATTGCGGTCACACCCTGACCGCCTGCCGCGCAGATGGAGATCAGGCCGCGCCCCTCACCGGCCACTGACAGCAGCTTGGCCAGGTTGGCTACGATGCGTCCACCGGTGGCCGCGAACGGGTGACCGGCAGCCAGCGAGCTGCCCTTGACGTTCATCTTGCTGCGGTCGATGGACCCCAGGGCGGCGTCCAGGCCCAGGCGCTCCTTGCAGTAGTCGGCGTCTTCCCAGGCCTTGAGCGTGCACAGCACCTGAGCGGCGAAGGCCTCGTGGATCTCGTAGTAGTCGAAATCCTGCAGGGTCAGGCCATTGCGCGCCAGCAGACGCGGCACCGCGTACACCGGCGCCATGAGCAGGCCCTCTTTGCCCTGGACGAAGTCCACCGCCGCCGCTTCGCCATCGCGCAGGTAAGCCAGCACCGGCAAGCCGCGGGCCTTGGCCCATTCCTCGCTGGCCAGCAGCACCAGCGAGGCGCCATCGGTCAGCGGCGTGGAGTTGGCCGGCGTCAGCGTGCCACGCGGTCCGCGCTCGAAACAGGGCTTGAGGGTCGCAAGCTTCTCCGCGCTGATGTCCGGGCGCAGATTCTGGTCGCGGGTCAGGCCGAGAAACGGCGTCATCAGGTCATCGTGCCAACCCTCTGCGTAGGCCGCCGCGAGTTTCTGGTGACTGGCCAGTGCCAGCTGATCCTGCTCGTCACGCGGGATGGCCCAGCGCTGCGCCATCAGCTCGCAGTGCTCGCCCATCGACAAGCCGGTGCGCGGCTCGCCGTTGCGCGGAATGTGCGGCGCCAGGTGGCGCGGGCGAATCTTCAGCAGGCTCTTGATCTTGTCGCCGGTGCTCTTGCCACGATTGGCCTCGAGCAGAATCTGCCGCAGCCCCTCATTGACGCCGATGGGCGCGTCGGAGGTGGTGTCGACACCGCCGGCGATACCGCAGTCGATCTGCCCCAGGGCGATCTTGTTGGCCACCAGAATCGCCGCTTCCAGGCCGGTGCCGCAGGCCTGCTGCAGGTCGTAGGCCGGCGTCTCCGGCGCCAGGCGCGAGCCCAGCACGCACTCGCGGGTCAGGTTGAAGTCCCGCGAGTGCTTGAGCACGGCCCCGGCCACCACCTCACCGAGGCGCTCGCCATGCAGATTGAAGCGCTCCACCAGCCCTTCGAGGGCGCTGGTCAGCATCTCCTGGTTGCTCGCCCTGGCGTAGACGGTGTTGGAACGGGCGAACGGGATACGGTTGCCGCCTACGATGGCGACCCGGCGCAACTGGGTCATGGGGACTCCTTGCTGGTCGAGAAATCGAAGAAACCTGTGGCGAACTATTGCCCGTCAGCCGGTTCCCAGAAACATGAGACTGACACTGTAGCCTTCTGGCCGCACAGGCTAAACCTCAAACAGGTGCGAACATTGGCCGCCTTGCCGGCATGTGAGGCGACAGAGTCAATTGCGCTTTGCCCACTGCCGCGTACAGTGGCACGACTTTCGATTCGCCCGCAGGAGCCCTTCATGTCCGATCGTTACCTCGCTTTCGCCAACTCCTCCACCGGCCGCCGCCTGGTTGGCGCCCTCGGCCTGCCGGCGCCCGTGCGCCTGG
>JBLUOL010000318.1:0-2576 GCA_048065775.1 Pseudomonas sp. GW6 | reverse complement strand
AGCGGGCTCCTACACACCCTGTAGGAGCCCGCTTGCGGGCGATGTACTTGGATTCGTAGATGCACTTACTGCGCACCCAACCCGGCGCTCAACTGCCGGCAGACAGCATCGCCGACCTCGGCCAGACGCCTGCCGATCTGGTGATCCTGTGCACGGGTGATTCGCACCTTTCCCTGTTAGCCGAAGCCGCCCGGCAACTGCCGGACGACTACCCCAGTCTGCGTCTGGCCAGCCCGGCGCAACTGAGCAACAACGCCTCGGTGGATTATTACGTCGAGCAGGTGCTGCAGCATGCCAAGGTCATCCTGATCTCGGTGCATGGCGGCGTGAGCTACTGGCGCTATGGCGTCGAGCGGCTGGTTGAGCTGGGTGCGCGCGGCGCCACGGTGATCATGGTGCCGGGTGACGACAAGCCCGACCCGGAGCTGAGTGCGCTCGGCAACGTCGCCGAGCAAGACAGCCAGCGCCTGTGGCAGTACCTGCGCCAGGGTGGGCTGGACAATGCCCGCCAGCTGTTCCGCTGCATCGGCAGCCGCTGGCTAGGGCGTGACGACACTTGGCAGGAGCCGCAGCCGCTGCCGCGTGTCGGTCTTTATCACCCGCAGCGTAGCCTGGCCACGCTGGCCGCCTGGCAGGCGCAGTGGCAACCGGACGCGCCCGTGGTGGCGCTGCTGTTCTACCGCAACCATGTGCAGTCGGCGAACACCGCCTTCGTCGATACCTTCTGCGAGCACCTGTTCGGCCAGGGCCTTAACCCGTTGCCGATTGCGGTGGCCAGCCTCAAGGAACCCGCCTGCCTGGATCAGGTGCAGGCCTGGCTGGATGACACTGACGCCGCGCTGATCATCAACACCACCGGCTTCGCCCTATCCAACCCCGAGGCGCCGCAGGCGCGGGTGTTCCGCCGCGATATCCCGGTACTGCAGGCCATCTGTTCGCTGGACAATCACGCGCAATGGCAGGCCAGCGCCCAGGGCCTGGGCTCGCGTGACCTGGCCATGCACGTGGTGCTGCCGGAGCTGGATGGCCGGTTGATCGGCACCGCCATCAGCTTCAAGGGCCTGGCCTGGCGCAGCGAGCGCAGCCAGAGCGATGTGGTGTGCTACCAGGCGCATGAGTCGGGTATGGCTTATGTCGCGGAACTAGCGCGCAACTTGTGCCAACTGGCGATCAAAAGCAACGATCAGAAGCGAATCGGCCTGATCCTGGCCAACTACCCGACTCGCGATGGCCGCATCGGCAACGGCGTGGGGCTGGATACGCCGGCTGCCGCGCTGAACATTCTCCGTGCCCTGCAGGCGCAGGGCTATCCGGTGGATAACCTGCCGGGCAGCGGTACCGAGCTTGTCCATAGCCTGCTCGGCGGCGTCACCAACGATCTGGATGGCCTGGATACGCGGCCCTGTGCGCAAAGCCTGGCGCTGGACGACTACCTGAAATTTTTCCACGGCCTGCCGCCGGCCAATCAGCAGGCCGTGCGCGAGCGCTGGGGCGAGCCGCAGAACGATCCGATGTTCCGCAGCGGGCGGATGATGGTCGCCGGCCTGCGCTTCGGCCTGAGCTTCGTTGGTATCCAGCCTGCTCGCGGCTATCAGCTCGACCCCGCGGCGGTGTATCACGACCCCGACCTGGTGCCGCCGCACGGCTATATCGCCTTCTATGCTTGGCTGCGCACGGCCTTCGCCGCCGATGCGCTGATCCACGTCGGCAAGCACGGCAACCTGGAATGGCTGCCGGGCAAGAGCGTCGGCCTGTCCGAGGGTTGCTGGCCGCAGGCGCTGATTGGCCCGCTGCCGAATATCTATCCCTTTATCGTCAACGATCCGGGCGAGGGCGCGCAGGCCAAGCGCCGCACCCAGGCGGTGATCATCGACCACCTGATGCCGCCGCTGACCCGGGCCGAAAGCTACGGCCCGCTGCGCGATCTGGAGCGCCTGGCTGACGAGTATTACGACGCCAGCCAGCTCGACCTGCGCCGCGCCGTGGAGCTACGCGGCGAGATCTTGGCCAAGGTGCGCGAGGCCAGCCTCGACCGCGAGCTGGGTCTGCAACTCAATGACGATGCCGACAGCTGGCTGCCGCAGCTCGACGCCTATCTGTGCGACCTCAAGGAATCGCAGATCCGCGATGGGCTGCATGTGTTCGGCGAGTCGCCTGCTGGGCAGCTGCGCCGCGACACCCTGCTGGCGCTGCTGCGTATCCCCCGTGGCGATGGCCAGGGTGCCAATGCCAGCCTGCTGCGCGCGCTGGCGCGCGGCCTTGAGCTGGGCCTCGATCCGCTGGATTGCGATATGGGCCAGCCCTGGCAAGGGCCATGTCCACAGACGTTGCAGGTTGTGGATAACAGCCTGTGGCGCACGGTCGGTGATACCCGCGAGCGCCTGGAGCTGCTGGCGCTGAAGCTGATCGAACAACGCCTGGCCGGCGAGCGCAGCGAAGATTTCGGCACCGAGGTGGCGCTAATCCTCGACGGCCTGGCCGAGCATATCGCGCCGTTGCTGGATGCCTGTGGCGACGCCGAGATGAGCGGCCTGCTGGCGGCGCTGGAAGGGCGTTTCGTGCCCGCCGGGCCAAGC
>JBLUOL010000317.1:0-2586 GCA_048065775.1 Pseudomonas sp. GW6 | reverse complement strand
CGCCGCCGAGTCGTCCGGGCCGGTTACGGGCATCCGCGCCTGTGGCTGTGCGCGGGCGGATGCTCAGGGCTTTTTTGGCCAGCGTGGCGGAACGCGCCGCTCACCCATAGCCTGCGGCTGCGCCGGCAGTTCGCCCCACTGACCTTCACCCTGACTCTGTTCCTGTGCCTGCTGCGGCGCACGACCCTGCTCGGGCGGCGTGCTGGCTGGCAGTTGCTGCTGGCGACGGCGATGACGCAGTACGAAATCTTCAACCGCATCGATATCCACAGGCTCGATAGCCGCTTCACCACGCCAGACGGCATGAGCACGGGCGGCGCGCAGCCAGACCAGATCGGCGCGCAGACCATCGACGCCGGCAGCGAAGCAGCGCTGGCTGATCTCGCCCAACGCCGCGTCATCCAGCGGGATATCGGCCAGGCGCTGGCGGGCATTGCGGCAACGTTCGGCCAGGGCGTCCTGCTCGCCCTGCCAACATTGCAGAAAAGCTTCGGGGTCGGCATCGAAGGCCAGACGACGACGAACGATCTCGGCGCGCTCGGCCGGTTGCGGCTGGCCATCGAGGGCCAGGTTGAGGCCGAAGCGGTCGAGCAGTTGCGGGCGCAGCTCGCCTTCCTCGGCGTTCATGGTGCCGATCAGCACGAAGTGCGCGGCGTGGCGATGGGAGATGCCGTCACGCTCGACGTGGTTGACCCCGCTGGCGGCGGCGTCGAGCAGCAGGTCGACCAGGTGATCCGGCAGCAGATTGACCTCGTCGACATAGAGCACGCCGCCATCGGCACGGGCCAGCAGGCCAGGGGAAAACTGCACCCGGCCTTCGCCCAGCGCGGCGTCCAGATCCAGGGTGCCGACGATGCGCTCCTCGCTCGCCCCCAGCGGCAGGGTGACGAAGCGCCCGCCATCGAGCAGGTCGGCCAGGCCACGGGCCAGGGTGGACTTGGCCATGCCGCGCGGCCCCTCGATCAGCACCCCGCCGATGGCCGGATCGATGGCCGCCAGGCACAGCGCCAGCTTCAGCGAATCGGCACCGACCACGGCGGCGAGGGGGAAGTGATGTTCGGTCATGGATATGATCCGTGGGTATGGACGTAGCCCGGATGCAATCCGGGGCCTTTGGGCGCGCAATTCCCGGATTGCATCCGGGCTACGGGCTGCGCGCTCGAACCGTAGGG
Organism: Pseudomonas sp. GW6; assembly: GCA_048065775.1. Lineage (GTDB taxonomy): Bacteria > Pseudomonadota > Gammaproteobacteria > Pseudomonadales > Pseudomonadaceae > Aquipseudomonas. Next base: position 1,414 of record JBLUOL010000317.1, on the reverse strand, counting down.
TGGGTTAGCGGCGCTGAACGTTGATCGTGCAGCCGCGCAGGAACGTAGCGCGTCGCGTAACCCACCGGGCGATATACCGTGTGGCGCCGATGGTGGGTTACGCCGCACCCGCTTCGGAGCGAAACCTAGGCATTGCAACAGGCGGCTAACCCACCCTACGGGAACGGGTCGCCTCATGATTCCTCACTATCGAGCAGCAGGTTTTCCAGCGCTTCGCGATACTCGCCGGGATTCTCCCACAGCCCACGCTGCTGGGCTTCCAGCAGGCGTTCGAGGATATCGTTGAGCGCCCCCGGGTTGTGCTGCTGGATAAAGTCGCGGGTGTCCTTGTCGAGCAGGTAGGCATCGGTGAGCAGCGCGTACTGGTGGTCGTCGACCAGTTCGCTGGTGGCGTCGAAGGCGAATAGGTAGTCGATGGTCGCGGCCAGTTCGAAGGCGCCCTTGTAGCCGTGGCGCTTCATGCCCGCGATCCATTTGGGGTTGGCGGCGCGGGCACGCACCACGCGATTGAGTTCTTCCTTGAGGCTACGAATGCGCGGCGTGTCCGGCTGGCTGTTATCGCCGAAGTAGCTGGCCACCTTGAGCCCACGCAGGGTTTCCACCGCCGCCAGCATGCCGCCCTGGAACTGGTAGTAGTCGTTGGAATCGAGGATGTCGTGCTCACGGTTATCCTGGTTGTGCAGCACCGCCTGCATCTGTTCCAGACGCTCGACGAAGCGCTGCCGCGCAGGCAGCCCCTCGGCGCCGCTACCGTAGGCGTAGCCGCCCCAGTTGAGGTAGACCTCAGCGAGGTCCGCGCGGCTCTGCCACAGGCGCTCCTCGATGGCGTTCTGCACCCCGGCGCCGTAGGCCCCCGGCTTGGCGCCGAACACCCGCCAGCCGGCCTGCCGACGTGCTTCGGCTTCATCCAGGCCGCCGTCCTTGAGCGCCAGCGATTCGCGCCAGACCCGCGCTGACAGCGGGTTCATGTCTTCCGGCTCGTCCAGCTCGATCACCGCCTGCACGGCCTCGTCGAACAGGCGGATCAGGTTGCTGAAGGCATCGCGAAAGAAGCCCGACACGCGCAGGGTGACATCCACCCGGGGGCGGCCGAGCTGCTCCAACGGCAGTACCTCGAAGCGTTCGACGCGCTGGCTGCCCGGCTGCCATACAAGGCGCACGCCCATCAGTGCCAGCGCCTGGGCAATATCGTCGCCGCCGGTGCGCATGGTCGCCGTGCCCCACACCGACAGGCCGAGCTGACGCAGGTGGTCGCCCTCGTCCTGCAGATGGCGCTCCAGCAGGCGATCCGCTGCCTGCACGCCGAGGCGCCAGGCGGTCGGTGTGGGCAGATGGCGCACGTCGACGGTAAAGAAGTTGCGCCCGGTGGGCAGCACGTCCAGGCGCCCGCGACTCGGCGCGCCGCTTGGCCCGG
>JBLUOL010000316.1:0-2600 GCA_048065775.1 Pseudomonas sp. GW6 | reverse complement strand
CTCTTCCCGGCCGCCAGCCATGATCGCCAGCGTGCCGGCTTCGGCACCCGGCGTACCACCGGAAACCGGCGCATCCACCCAGCGCATGCCAGTACGTGCCTCCAGCTCGGCGGCCATCTCACGGGTGGCCGCCGGCTCCAGGCTGGAAAAGTCCACCAGCAACTGCCCCGGCCGCGCGCCCTCGACGATCCCGCCCGGGCCGAACACCACCTCACGCACCACCTCGGTATTGGCCAGGCAGAGCATCACCACATTGGCATCGCGACACAGCTCGGCGGGGTTCTCCACGCGATGCGCGCCCTGCTCCAGCAGCGACGCGCATTTGTCAGGCGTGCGGTTCCAGAGGGTCAGCGGGTAGCCTGCGGCGAGCAGGCGGCGGGTCATCGGTAGGCCCATCAGACCAATCCCGGCGAAGGCCAGGGCGGGAAGCGTTGCGGTCATCGATCAACTCCAGGCAGTTCGTATCCAGCGCGCATCTTAACCCCGGAGTCAGTTGTGTGCTGCCGGGGCTGCATCGGCAACGCCGGACCACTATACTCCGCGCGCCTTCCCCGCTATTGAACCGGAGAATCCGACATGTTCAAGAACACCCTGGCGCTCGCCGCCGGCATCGCCCTGTCTGTATCTGCTGTATTCGCGCAAGCCGCCGACGTCCTCAAGGTCTCGGCCATTCCTGACGAAGCCCCCACCGAACTGCTGCGCAAGTTCAAGCCGCTGGGCGCCTACCTGGAACAGGAACTGGGCATGAAGGTGGAGTTCGTGCCAGTGGCCGACTACGCAGCCGTGGTCGAGGCCCTGGCCGCCGACCGTATCGACATGGCTTGGCTGGGCGGTTTCACTTTCGTCCAGGCGCACCTGAAAACCGGCAACGCCGTGCCGCTGGTGCAGCGCGAGCAGGACGCCGAGTTCACCAGCAAATTCATCACCTCCGACCCGGCAGTGACGTCCCTGCAGGACCTCAAGGGCAAGACCTTCGCCTTCGGCTCGGTATCCTCCACCTCCGGCAGCCTGATGCCGCGCTACTTCATGCGGCAGGACGGCATCAAGCCGGAAGACTTCTTCAGCCGCGTGGCCTATTCCGGCGCCCACGACGCCACCGCAGCCTGGGTGCAGGCCGGCAAGGCCGACGGCGGCGTGCTCAATGCCTCGGTGTGGCAGAAGCTGGTGGACGCCGGCAAGGTCGATACCGACAAGGTCAAGGTCTTCGCCACCACCCCGACCTACTACGACTACAACTGGACCGTGCGCGGCAACCTCGACGCCGACCTGCAGGCGAAGATCAAGAGCGCCTTCCTCGCCCTCGACCCGGCCAAGCCGGAACAGAAGGCGATTCTTGATCTGCAGGCCGCCAGCCGCTTCATCGAAACCAAGCCCGAGAACTACGAAGGCATCGAAGAAGCCGCTCGCGCCGCTGGCCTGTTGAAGTGAGCATCGCCCTGCGTGGCGTGGGCCTGGCCCACGCCAACGGCAAGGTCGCGCTCGAAGATATCGATCTGCAGGTCAGCCCCGGTGAACGAGTGGCAATCATCGGCCCCTCGGGCGCCGGCAAGACCACCCTGCTGCGCCTGCTGGCCACCAGCCTGCAACCCACCCAGGGTGAGATCGACCTGCTGCAGCACAACCCCTGGCGCCTGGCTGCCCGCCAGCGCCAACGCCTGCGTGCGCGCATCGGCCTGATCCACCAGGCACCGCCTTTGCCACCGCGCCAGCGCGTGGTCACCGCCGTGCTGGCCGGCAAGCTTGGCCAGTGGTCATTGGCCAAAGGCCTGTTCAACCTGCTGCGTCCGCTGGATGCCAGCGGTGCCCAGGCCGCCCTGGCGCGCCTGGACATCGCCGACAAGCTCTACCAACGCTGCGATCAGCTCTCTGGCGGCCAATTGCAGCGCGTCGGCATCGCTCGCGTGCTGTACCAGGCGCCGGAATTGATTCTCGCCGATGAACCCGTCTCGGCCATGGACCCGGTACTGGCCGGTCATACTCTGGCCGTGCTCAACCGCGAGGCTGCCGAGCGCGGCATGACCCTGCTGGCCAGCCTGCACGCCGTCGACCTGGCGCTGGCGCACTTCCCACGGGTTATCGGTATTCGCGACGGGCGCATCGCCTTCGACCTGCCCACCGAGCAGGTGCTGCCCGAGCAACTGAAAGCGCTGTACGCCAACGAGCAACTGCAGGCCACGCCCAGCTCACCCGTGCCGCCGCAACCGACGCATATCCCGCGATGCTGACAACCGCCCCACGCGACCCCGCCGCCCTGCCACGCCTGCTGATCACCGTCCTGGCGCTGCTGTTGTTGTGGCCGGGCCTGAGCCTTAGCGAGCTGGACCTGGCCGTGCTGGTCGATGGCGACAACACCCGCGCCATGGGCAACTTCCTCGCCGGTTTCTGGCCGCCCTCGCATGACGCCGAGTTCCTCGCCCTGCTCGGTCGCGCCACCCTGGAAACCCTGGCCATCGCCACCGCCGGTATGAGCCTGGCGCTGCTCATCGCCATACCCGCCGCACTGCTGGCCAGTCGTGCGCTGTCGCTGTCAGCCGTGCATCGTGGCGGCCGCCCGACCTGGTGGGCGAACCTGGCGCGCTGGCCGGTGCGCGGCGTGCTGA
>JBLUOL010000315.1:0-2601 GCA_048065775.1 Pseudomonas sp. GW6 | reverse complement strand
GGCGCGCGCCAGGGTTATGTGCTGGATGCCGACCTCAACCTGTTGCCGGTCGGCGTGGCCGGCGAGCTGTACCTGGGTGGTCTGCTGGCGCGGGGTTATCTGGATCGACCGGCTGCTACCGCCGAGCGCTTCGTGCCCAATCCGTATCGCCCCGGTGAGCGTCTGTATCGTACCGGCGACCGCGTGCGCCTGAGCCACGACGGCCAGCTCGAATACCTCGGCCGGCTGGATCAGCAGATCAAGCTGCGGGGCTTTCGCATCGAAATCGGCGAAGTCGAGGCGGCGCTGAAAGCCTGCGCGGGTGTCGGAGAAGCGCTGGTGGTGGTCAAGGACAGTGCGGCGGGCAAGCGCCTGGTGGGCTACGTCAGCGGCCAGGGGCTGAGTGAGAGTGAGCTGAAAGCGCAGCTCAAACAGCGCCTGCCGGCGCATATGGTGCCTAGCCATATCCTGGCGCTGGAGCGCCTGCCGCTGCTGCCCAACGGCAAGCTGGACCGACAGAGCCTGCCGGAGCCGCAGGTGGAAGCGGGCGAGTACCAGGCGCCGCGCACCGAGCAGGAACAGTTGCTGGCTGAGCTGTGGGGCGAGCTGCTTGGTATTGGCCAGATCAGCCGCGATGCCCAGTTCTTTGCCCTGGGTGGCGATTCGATCCAGTCCCTGAGCCTGGTCACGCGGCTGCGCAAGGCCGGCTGGGAGCTGACGCCCAAGGCGGTGTTCCAGCATCCGCGTCTGGCCGATCTGGCTGTGGTAATGAGGCCTATCGGCACTCAAACCGTGGCGGTGCAGCGGGCCAGTGGCGAGCTGCCGCTGACGCCTATCCAGGCGCATTTCTTCTCCTTGCCCATGGCCAACCGTGCGCACTGGATCCAGGCCTTGCTGCTGGATGTGCGCCGACCACTGCACGCTGCCCATATGCTGAGCGCGCTGCAGGGGCTGATCGAGCATCACGATGCGCTGCGTCTGGCCTTCCGTCAGGAAGAAACGGGCAACTGGCAGGCCTTCTACCGGGACGAGGAGCAGGCTGCGCGTCTGTTCTGGCAGCGCCGCATCGACTCGGACGCAGCCCTGCAGGCGCAATGTGAGGTCACCCAGCGCAGCCTGGACCTGCAGCACGGTCCGCTGCTGCGGGTGCTGCTCGCTGACATGTCCGATGGCAGCCAGCGCCTGCTGCTCGCCGCTCACCACCTGATCATCGATGGCGTCTCCTGGCGCGTCCTGCTGGATGATCTGGCCCGCGCCTACCAGCAGGCTGTGGCCGGCCAGCCAGTCGATCTCGGTGACAGGCCGGGCAGCTACCAGACCTGGGTCGAGCACCTGTGGCGCCACGCACAAGGCGCGCCACTGGCCAGCGAGATGGGCTACTGGCAGGCGCAGCGTGCCAGCCAGAGTGTGCCCGTGGATGACCCTGCCGGCGAGGCGAGCCATGCCCAGGTGCAGACCTGTACCTGGCAACTGAGCGAAGCGCAGACCCAGCGTCTGCTGCGCGAAATCCTGAAGCAGCGCGATGCGCGCATGGACGAAGTGCTGCTCGCCGCGTTGGCCGAAGGGTTACGTCGCTGGAGTGGCCTCGATGACAGCCTGATCGCCCTGGAAGGACATGGGCGTGAATGGCTCGACGAACAGGCCGAGCAGGATATCGGGCGCACGCTGGGCTGGTTCACCAGCCTCTACCCGCTGCGTCTGCAGGCGCAGGAAACGCTGTCGCAGACCCTGGCCGATGTGCGTCAGCGCCTGCGCAGCGTGCCCAACAAGGGCCTGGGTTATGGCCTGCTGCGTTACCTGGGTAACGCCGAGCAACGTCGCAGCCTGGCCGAGTTGGGTGAGCCGGATATCGCCTTCAACTACCTGGGGCAGTTCGATGCGCAGCTTGGCGATGGTCACTTCGCGCCCGCCAGCGAGTCGCCGGGCACCCTGGTCGACCCGGCCACGGCGCTGACCCGCGAGCTGGAGATCAACGGCCAGGTGTTCGCCGGCCGCCTGAGCCTCAGTTGCCGGTTCAGTGCGCAACGCCATCGCCTGCAACGCATCGAGGCGTTGCTGGCGGCGGTGGGCGATGCACTGCAGGCACTGATCGACGACACGCCAGCCCCGTCCGTTCAACGCCAGGAAGCCTCGACGGCTGCTGCGCCCAGCCCCTTGCTGCGCCTGAACCAGGCGGATGCCGAACGGCCCACGCTGTTCTGCGTCCACCCGGTCAGCGGCACGCTGGTCGGCTACTACCCCTTGGCCCGCGCCCTGGCGCCGCACTGGCAGGTATTCGGCCTGCAGAACCGGCAATTGCTGCAACCGGCCTGGCGTGATCAGAGTCTCGAACAGATGGCCCGCGATTACGTCAGGGTGATGCTGGAAACCCAGCCGCAGGGACCGTATCACCTGCTCGGCTGGTCGATGGGCGGCGCCCTGGTGCTGGCCATGGCCCGTCTGTTGGAGCGACTGGGCAAGACGCTGGCCTTCGTCGGCCTGGTCGACGGTTACGTCCCCGGCGCCGGCCTGGCCCGTGCACCACGCGCTGACGTGGCAGAGGCCTCGGCCACAGGCGACGACGACTGGCAACAGTTGCTCGCCCTGGAGCGGCACATGCACGCGCTGGCTGCACGGCACCGG
>JBLUOL010000314.1:0-2605 GCA_048065775.1 Pseudomonas sp. GW6 | reverse complement strand
TTCCAGCCCTTGGCGGTCATCTGTGGGGCCAGTTGCTCGAAGCAATCGGCGGTCAATGCCTGATCGGTCGTGATGGACCAACTTCATGCGTGGACGCTGTCGCCGGCAACACAAGATCTGGAGTTGTCGATCAGGGTGCGTTTAAACGCTACGGGAACGCAGAGCTACACCGAGCCGCTATCCTGATGCACCAAGGCTCCATTCTTGGAGCCTTTCTTGACCTGATACATCGCCTGATCGGCATGCTCGCTGAGCACCTCGATGGTCGTTCCATGCTGAGGGTAGAGCGCGATACCGACACTAATGGAAATTCGTGCTTCGCCACCCGCAGGCAAGGGGATTGGTCGGCGGACCTCCGAGATGAACAGGCTGGCCTTTTTGAACGCCTCCTGTTCGTCGCTGACGTGTTGCAGCAAGGCCACGTACTCATCGCCTCCCACCCTGGCGAGCGTGTCGGAGGCACGGATGCAACGCAGGAGACGGCGGGCCACGGTCTTTAGCACTACATCCCCCGCTTCGTGGCCATGGGTGTCGTTGACCGACTTGAACCCATCCAGATCCATGAACAGCACAGCCAGATGCGTGTTCCCGCGCTCTGCCAATGCAAGCGCCTGCTGTATGCGGTCACCGAGTAAGACCCGGTTGGGTAGATCGGTCAATACGTCATGATGCGCTCGATGGTGATAGGTATCCAGCTCCTGTCTGGACCGGCTGATGTCCTGATGGGTACCGTACATGATGAGAGGCTTGCCATCCCGATCCCATTTCCCCACCTTCCCGCGGTCCAGCACCCAGATCCAGTGCCCATCCTTGTGGCGCATCCTGGCCTCACACTCGTAGAACGGTAACTCCCCCGCCAAGTGCTGCTTGAGCAGCTGTTCTGACTTTTGCAGATCTTCCGGATGCGCGAGCTTTGCCCAGGTGACGATGGAGATCGGCTCAAGCTCTTGGAGCTTGTATCCAACGATCCTCGCCCATTCCTCATTGAAGACGGTTTCACCGCTCTGGACATTCCACTCCCAGGTGCCGACCCGGGTGCCTTCAAGAATGGCACTCAATCGAGACCTCTCCAGAGACAGGTCTTCTGTCATCGCGCGGGCCGCCGCTTCTGCCCGGGACCGACCCGACACCAGCAAAAACATCAGCCCAGCCAGCATGGCACTGAGCAAGACACCGGTTACCGCGATCACGATCGGTAGCCCTCTGTCCACCCGTTGCAGAAGGCTCGTGCTGCCATGCACGCGAACGGTCCAGGTTTGTCCCATCATGCGCAGCCGATGCACCGATTCAAACCCTGGACGGATATCGGTACGCCCTGAACTGCCAAAGTGAGTTCGTGTCGCTTCAACCATCTCTTCGCCGTCGAAGATGTCGATGATCAGGTCACGCTCCTGCTCTCCGAGGAGACCCTGCAGGAAGTCTGTCATGCGAAACGGTGCATAGACCCAGCCGCGCAGTTGTTCCCGGCGCTCTGCTACGGTTGCCGCTGGCTGGTCAGTAGCGTAGATCGCCTGGTAGATCAGGAACCCCGACTGCTCCTGAACCCCCGTTTCCTGCACGAGACGCACACGCCCCGAAAGCGCGATGGCACCCGTATCTACCGAGCGCTGCATGGCCTCGCGCCGCACGGGTTCTGAATACATGTCGAAGCCGAAGGCACGCAGGTTGCGTCCCGAAAACGGCTCCAGATACACGATCGAGGAATACAGGTCTCGTTGGCCTGCTGGTTGCACCGTGTAAGAGGGAAAGCCTTCGGCGCGGACCTGATCGATGTGGGTTTGCAGATCGGCAGGCCGGATGGCCCTGGCGAAGCCCACGCCTTGGATGCCAGGCAGGTACTGGTCCAGAGCCTGGCGATCGGAATACCTTCGGAAATCTTCACGTCCGACATCATCATGTACATCAAAGAACCCGGCCGTGCCCCGCAGGACCTGCTGGTAGGTGGCCATGCGGTGCTCGATGCGCTCAGCAGCCTCCCGGGCGCGGAAGTCGAAGTAGACCTGTTGTCGTTGATCGACGGACTCGACGATGAGTTGGTAAAGCACTACGGTGGAGCACAGGCCGATCAAAAAAACCACAAGAGGGATTAGCCTCGGCGACAGTCGGCTTGGTTTACCAGAGGGAATCATTCGCTATGCCTTCTTGTTGATTTCCCAAAGCTCATGGTGTCTCCGGTTCGGAGCGACAGTGTCGCTCATGAGCCGGTTACACAAAAAATCGGACACCCTCAGCTTAGCGGCAACAACAGCAACTTTCCGAAACTCTTTCCTGATTTCTTCTTCTTCCTTGCGAGCTTGGATCTTGGCTTCACGCTCGGGCGTGCTCATTCCTTCGTAGCTGACTCCGGCCTCGAACTCCTTGTTGTCAGCGAACTTTCTCAGTGCGTCTCGGGCTTGCAAAAAACCCTGTCCGGTGGAGTGCTGGTGGAGATGAAAAACATCACCGCCTAGCTTTGAGTCATACCCGGTATTTGAGACCCATGTAATCGATCCGCCCTTGGATTTAATGACGATTTCCCGCATGGGGTCTTTATCGGGAAGGCTTTTCTTCTGCATACGGATGCGGTCATCACTTCCACCGGCCCTCACGTATCCCAGCTCTTCAG
>JBLUOL010000313.1:0-2808 GCA_048065775.1 Pseudomonas sp. GW6 | reverse complement strand
AGGAGCTGCCTGCAGCGGTGCAGGCCGCCCATCTGGCAATCGTAGCGGCGGCGCAGCCCGTTGCGGGCGAGGCTGGCATGGGCAGCACCCTGGTTGCCGTGCGCCTGGACGGGAATGAGTTCGAACTGGCCTGGGTCGGCGACAGCCGCGCCTATCGCATCGGCAGCGAACATATCGAGCAGCTCAGTCACGACCACAGCTGGGTCCAGGCCATGGTCGACGTTGGCCGGATGAGCGCCGAGGAGGCGCGTGAGCACCCGCGCCGCAACGTGATTCTGCAGTGCCTGGGGCAGGTCGGGCAGGCGCCTGAAGTCGGTCTGCTGCGGGTCCGACTGGCGCCGGACGAACTGCTGCTGCTGTGCAGCGACGGGCTGACCAACGAGCTGGACGACGCTGCCATCCAGCGCTGTTGCGCCGAAGCGGACACGCTGGAGGCGATGGTCGAGCAACTGGTGGGGCTGGCAAATAGCCATGGCGGCAGAGACAATATCAGCAGCATCGTCCTGGGCCTTGGCCCGACTACCGAACCCCGCGAAGCGCCGACCCCCGGCCTGCTGCGCAAGCTGTTCAAATCCCTTCAACCCTGAGCGCCAGTCGAGCCGCATGAGTCAGCCTTCCATCAGCGTACCCGGTTACAGCATTCATCACCGCCTGGGCAAAGGCGGCATGGCCGAGGTCTATCTGGCTACCGAGCAGGCGCTGCAGCGCCAGGTGGCGCTCAAGGTGCTGCTGCACCGCGAGGACGCAGCCTTCACCCAGCGCTTCATCAAGGAAGGCCATACCGTCGCCTCCCTGCAGCATCCTTCGATCATCACCATCTACCGTATCGACCAACTGGACGACGGCCGCCATTTTCTCGCCATGGAGTACCTGGCGGGCGGTGATCTGGCCCAGTACAAGGGCCAGCGCCTGGAGCCGGCGCGTGCGCTGCGTATCGTCCGGCAGATCGCCAGCGCCCTGGCACTGGTACACGACAAGGGCCTGGTGCACCGCGACATCAAGCCCGGCAACATCCTCTTTCGCGACGATGGCACCGCCGTGCTCAGCGACTTTGGCGTGGCCAAGGAGCTGCAGCTCGACAGCGAACTGACCCAGTCCGGCATAGCCGTCGGCAGCCCGGCCTACAGCAGCCCCGAGCAGGCGCAGTGTCAGGCGCTGGACGCACGCAGCGACATCTACAGCCTGGGCGTGATCCTGCTGGAGATGCTCAGCGGGCATAACCCCTTTCGCGGCGGCAACTACACCCAGACCCTGATGAATCAATTGCAGCTAGAGGCGCCGCCGCTTCCGGAGTCGCTGGGCGAGCTGCAGTGGCTACTCGACCGCATGCTGGCCAAGGACCCGGAAGATCGCTTCGCCGACTGCCACGTGCTGCTGGCCAGCCTCGATGAGCTGCAGGACGCCGATCAGGATCAGACCCGTCTGAGCCCGGCTGTCAGCCTGCCGCCTCGGCCCTCCCGGCGGCGCTGGCTGCCCTGGGCCTTACTTGGCTTGCTATTGCTAGCCATGAGTAGCGCAGGTGGCTACTACTGGCAGCTGCAGCAGCGCATCGCCGGGTTGCTCGCGCTGGCTGAAACGCGCTTGAGCGAGGGGCACCTGCTGACCCCGGCGCAAGACAACGCCGACTACTATTTTCGCCAGACGCTGGCCCTGGACGAGGACAACCAGCAGGCCAACGACGGTCTGCAGCGCGTGCTGCAGGCACGTATCCAGCAGTATCTCGACCTGGCCGAGCAACGCCTCGGTGAGGGTTTGCTGATCTTGCCGGAGGACGACAGCGCGGTGCATTACTTCCGCCAGGTGCTTGGCTGGGAACCGGACAACCTGCTGGCCCTGGCCGGCATCAACCGGGTGGCGCAGCGTTTCATCGAACAGAGCGAGGCGGCCTATGCGCGGCGCGAATATAACCTGGCGCTTGAGCACATCAAGCAGGGTCTCGAGGCCGAGCCGGACAACGAACGGCTGCTGGCCCTTTATGACAGCCACGAGCAGCGCGTGCGTCAGGCGGCGAGCCGCCCACGCAGCGCGCAGCCGGCCCAGCAGAACCCGATCAAGCGCTTGCTGAACAACCTATTCGACTGACCCGAGGCGACCACGATGCTCAGACTGCAGTTCCTGGATAACCGCCAAGCGCCGGTCTGGCTGACCGACGAACGCCTGACCATCGGTCAGGACGGCCGCAACCAGCTGGTGCTTGGCGACGCCGGAATCGCCAGCTTCCACGCCGAGATCCGCCAGGATCACGGTTACTACTACCTGAGCGATGCCGGTCAGGGCGCCACCTGGGTCAACGACCAGCGCGTCGGTACACGCTTTCAACTGCGCGACGGTGATCGCCTGCGCCTGGGGGCCGTCGAGCTGCAACTGGTCGACCCGTCGAAAAGTGTGGCCAGGCCCGAGGCTGCCGCGCCGCGCTGGTTTCTGCAGGTGATCCAGGGCGAGCACCAGGGGCGCAAGTTTCATATCCACGGCTCGATGACCTTCGGTCGTTCGAGCAAGTGCGAGCTGTGCTTCAGCGATCTGGAATTGTCGCGCCGGCATTGCGAGTTCTTTCTCAAGGACGACGTGTTGGAGGTCAAGGATCTTGCCTCGGCCAACGGTGTACTGGTCAACCAGCAGAAGGTCAGGACCGCGGTACTGCAGCCGGGCGATCAGTTGAAGATGGGCACGGTGACGCTGCTGGTGATCGGGCCGAAGGTGAACGTGAGTGATGCGCCCGACGAGGATGCCACCCAGTTCATGCGTGTGGCGGACCTGCCGCCTGCATTGGCTGCCAAGGCCGCTGGCGGCGCCACGCAGATCGCCCCG
>JBLUOL010000312.1:0-2880 GCA_048065775.1 Pseudomonas sp. GW6 | reverse complement strand
GCCCTCGCTGCCGTTGGCTTCTTAGACTGCCACCGTGGCGCATTGACGCCTCGGCGTGGGCGAGTCCATGTAATTACGGAAAGCAGGTGTGTGAGCCTTGGTATCAGGCTTACAGCCCCTTGACCGCGAAGATGCCGGCGGCGTTGCGCCAGTAGCCCTTGTAGTCCATGCCGTAACCGAAGATGTAACGGTCAATGCACTGCAGGCCCACGTAATTGGCCTTCAGGTCCGGACGCGCCTTGCGCTCGTGCTCCTTGTCGATCAGCACCGCCGTGTGTACGGCACGCGCGCCGGCATGGCGGCAGAAATCGATGATCGCACCGAGGGTATGCCCTTCGTCGAGGATGTCGTCGATGATCAGCACGTCGCGGTCGATGAACGACACTTCCGGCTTGGCCTTCCAGAACAGCTCGCCACCGCTGGTTTCGTTGCGATAACGGGTGGCGTGCAGGTAAGACGCTTCCAACGGGAAATTCAGTTTGGTCAGCAGCTTGCCGGAGAAGATCAGGCCGCCATTCATCACGCAGAACACCACCGGGTTGCGCTCAGCCAGCTCGGCGTTGATCTGGCTGGCGACCTTGTCGATGGCCGCTTCCACCTCAGCTTCGGTGAACAGGCAGTCGGCTTCCGCCATGATTTGGCGAATGTGCGCGAGATCGGCGGACATGATGGGACTCTCTCTTGATCGGACTGATGAATGGCGGCGAACAGCCTGAAAGCTGATCGAACCGTCAAATAAAAGCGGGCAAAGGTACAGACCCTGGCAACGCTTGCCAAGTATCGACTGACCAGCGTAGCCGATGCACGGCGCGGGGTGGCGTGACTCATCAGTCACCCACCACTTGGCATGAGCAATGCTTTAATCTAACGCGATTTTTCCCAGAGCCCCGTTGGAGATCCCAGCCCATGCCCACTCGCGAGATTCGCCACCCGCTGATCCGTCACAAGATCGGCCTGATGCGCCGCGCCGATATCAGCACCAAGAATTTCCGTGAGCTGGCCCAGGAAGTGGGCGCCCTGCTGACTTATGAGGCCACCAACGACCTGCCTCTGGAAGCCTACGACATCGAAGGCTGGGCGGGCACCGTTCAGGTGGAGAAGATCGCCGGCAAGAAGATCACCGTAGTGCCCATCCTGCGTGCCGGCATCGGCATGCTCGACGGCGTGCTCAGCCTGATCCCGGGCGCCAAGGTCAGCGCCGTGGGCGTGGCGCGCAACGAGGAAACCCTGGAAGCGCACACCTATCTTGAAAAACTGGCGCCGGAAATCGACTCGCGCCTGGCGCTGATCATCGACCCGATGCTGGCCACCGGCGGCTCGATGGTCGCCACCATCGACCTGCTGAAGAAAGCTGGCTGCAAGGACATCCGCGCCATGGTCCTGGTTGCTGCCCCCGAGGGCATTCAGGCGGTCGAGCAGGCGCACCCGGACGTGACCATCTTCACCGCCTCCATCGATCAGCGCCTGAACGAGCATGGTTACATCATCCCAGGCCTGGGCGATGCCGGTGACAAGATCTTCGGCACCAAGCAGAAGGACGCCTGACATGTCGCAAACGGAATTCAACGATCCGCTCTGGCGCCAGGGCATTTCCGGCGCGCAGATGCTGTTCGTGGCCTTCGGCGCCCTGGTGCTGATGCCGCTGATCACTGGCATGGACCCCAACGTCGCGCTGTTCACCGCCGGCATCGGCACCCTGCTGTTCCAACTGGTGACCAAACGCCAGGTGCCGGTGTTCCTGGCTTCGAGTTTCGCCTTCATCGCGCCGATTCTGGCAGCCAAGGGCGAGTTCGGCCTGCCGGCAGTGATGGGTGGAGTGATCGCCGCCGGCCTGGTCTACGTCCTGCTCTCGGCGCTGGTCAAACTGCGCGGTCCGAGCTTCATCGACCGCCTGCTGCCACCGGTGGTGATCGCCCCGGTGATCATCTCCATCGGCCTGGCGCTGTCACCGGTGGCGGTGAACATGGCCATGGGCAAGGCCGGTGATGGCAGCGTCGAACTGGTGCCGTACAGCACGGCGATGATGATTTCGATGCCGGCGCTGATCACCACCCTGCTGGTGGCAGTGCTGGGCCGCGGCATCTTCCGCCTGGTGCCGATCCTCGCCGGCATCGCCGTTGGCTGCGCCATCGCCGCGGTGCTCGGGGTGATCGACACCAGCGCCGTCGATCAGGCAGCCTGGCTCGCCGTACCCAACTTCGTCACCCCGGAACTGCACTGGGGCGCCATTCTGTACATGGTGCCGGTCGCCCTGGCGCCAGCCATCGAGCATATCGGCGGTGTGGTGGCGATCGGCAACGTCACCGGCAAGAACTTCGTCAAGAAGCCAGGCCTGCACCGCACCCTGCTCGGTGACGGCCTCGCCACCTCGGCAGCCGGCCTGTTCGGTGGCCCGCCCAACACCACCTACGCCGAAGTCACCGGCGCAGTGATGCTGACCAAGAGCTACAACCCGAAGATCATGACCTGGGCTGCAGTTTTCGCCATCGCCCTGGCCTTCATCGGCAAGTTCGGCGTGGCCCTGCAGAGCATTCCGGTACCGGTAATGGGCGGTATTCTGTGCCTGCTGTTCGGCTCGATCGCCGTGGTCGGCCTCAACACACTGATTCGTCACCAGGTCGACCTGTCCGAAGCGCGCAACCTGATCATCGTCTCGGTGACCCTGGTATTCGGCATCGGCGGCATGGTGATTGGCGGCAAGGAATTTGCCCTGTCGGGTATTTCCCTGTGCGCCATCAGCGCCCTGCTGCTCAACCTGGTACTGCCAGGCGGCGCCGGCTGGAAGAAAAAGGACGGGCAAGAGGCCTAATGTCTGTCAGTTAAGCGTCGACGCTGCCAATGGGTAGGAGCGGCGCCCCGCCGCGAACCAGGGCGATACGC
>JBLUOL010000311.1:0-2893 GCA_048065775.1 Pseudomonas sp. GW6 | reverse complement strand
CAACACCCGACTGGTGTCGGACTGGTTGCTGGTGCGGATCAGCGCCAACCCCGGCGAGTCCACCCTCGACCGCATGATCGCCCTGGTCGAAGGCGCGCGCCGGCAGAAGACGCCCAACGAAGTGGCGCTGGATATCCTGCTGATCGGCCTGACCCTGATCTTCCTGCTGGTGGTGGCCACGCTGCAGCCGTTCGCCCGTTTTGCCGGTGGCGACCTGCCGCTGATCTACCTGGCGGCGCTGCTGGTGACGCTGATCCCGACCACCATCGGCGGCTTGCTCTCGGCCATCGGCATCGCCGGCATGGATCGCCTGGTGCGCCTCAACGTCATCGCCAAGTCCGGCCGCGCCGTGGAGGCGGCGGGCGACGTGCACACCCTGCTGCTGGACAAGACCGGCACCATCACCTTTGGCAACCGCCGCTGCAGCGCCATGGTCAAGGCGCCGGGGGTGTCTACGCCGGAGTTGGCCGAGGCGGCGCTGCTGGCCTCGCAGGGCGACGACACGCCCGAGGGCAAGTCCATCGTCGAGTACCTGGCAGCGCTGCACCCGATGGAGGTGCCCGAGCGTAGCGGCATGACGCTGATCGCCTTCAGCGCCGAGACGCGCCTGTCCGGTGCTGATGTGGGTGGCGTGGCTTATCGTAAAGGCGCGGTGGATGCGGTGCTGGCCTACCTCGGCCTGGGCCGTAGTGATCTGCCGGCGCCCCTGGCGCGCGAGGTGGAGAAGATCGCCCAGAGTGGCGGCACGCCGCTGCTGGTGGCCGGGGACGGGCGCCTGCTCGGCGCCATCCACCTCAAGGATGTGGTCAAGCCAGACATCCGCGAGCGCTTCGCCGAGTTGCGTGCCATGGGTATCCGCACCGTGATGGTCACCGGCGACAACCCGCTGACCGCCGCTGCCATCGCCGCCGAGGCGGGTGTCGACGACGTGATTGCCGAGGCCACGCCGGAGAAGAAGCTCTCGCGCATCCGCGCCGAGCAGGCCGAAGGCAAGCTGGTGGCGATGTGCGGCGACGGCGCCAACGACGCCCCGGCGCTGGCCCAGGCCGACGTCGGCCTGGCGATGAACGACGGCACCCAGGCCGCGCGCGAGGCCGCCAACCTGGTGGATCTGGACAGCGACCCGACCAAGCTGATCGACGTGGTGCAAGTGGGCAAGGAGCTGCTGGTGACGCGCGGCGCGCTGACCACCTTCTCGGTGGCCAACGACGTGGCCAAGTACTTCGCCATCCTCCCGGCGCTGTTCGCCGGCATCTACCCGCAGCTCGGCGCGCTCAACCTGATGCAGCTGCACAGCCCGCAAAGCGCGATCCTCTCGGCCATCGTGTTCAACGCGCTGATCATCGTCGCGCTGATCCCGCTGGCGCTGCGCGGCGTGCGCGTCCAGGCGCTGGACGCCGGCCAACTGCTACGGCGCAACCTGCTGATCTACGGCCTCGGCGGGCTCCTCGCGCCCTTTGTCGGAATCAAGCTGCTCGACCTGCTGCTGGTGGGGTTGGGCTGGGTGTAAGTGCGTTGTTTGAACGTTCTGTAGGAGCGGATTTATCCGCGAAATGGCTGGCAAGCAGGCAAGGCCATCGCGAATGAATTCGCTCCTACACAAGCAAAGAATCGATATCGGAGATTCATCATGCTTAACTCTATTCGCCCCGCCATCACCACACTGGCCTTCATGACCCTGCTCACCGGCGTGGCTTATCCGTTGGCAGTCACCGGCGTGGCCCAGGTGGCCTTTCCCGATCAGGCCGCCGGCAGCCTGGTGCGTGACGACGCCGGCCAGGTGCGCGGTAGCCGCCTGATCGCCCAGGCCTTCGACGGCGATCAATGGTTCCAGCCGCGCCCCTCGGCAGGTAGCTACGCCACCGTTGCCAGCGGCGCCAGCAACCTGTCGGCTGGCAATCCGAAGCTGTTTGCCCGCATCGAGCAGACCAGCGCCGGCCTTGCCGGTGACACGCCAGTGCCGATGCAACTGGTGACCACCTCGGGCAGCGGCCTCGACCCGCAGCTGTCGCCCGAGGCCGCCGCCTGGCAGATTCCGCGCATCGCCCAGGCCCGTGGCCTGGCTGAGGCCGAGCTGCTGCGCCTGGTCGAGGCATACACCGAGCGCCCGCTGTTCGGCCCGGCGGTGGTCAATGTGCTGGCTCTGAACCTGGCGCTAGTCGACAATCCCTCCACTTCTTCCCAGTGACGAGTGCTCGATGAACGACAGCCTGCGCGCCGAAGCGCTGCTCGCCGACCTGCCCCGCGAAGGCCGTGGCCGGCTCAAGGTGTTTCTCGGCGCGGCGCCGGGCGTGGGCAAGACCTACGCCATGCTCCAGGCCGCCCATGCGCAACTGCGCCAGGGCGTGGCGCTGCG
The DNA here is from genome assembly GCA_048065775.1 of Pseudomonas sp. GW6. GTDB lineage: Bacteria > Pseudomonadota > Gammaproteobacteria > Pseudomonadales > Pseudomonadaceae > Aquipseudomonas. Next base: position 537 of record JBLUOL010000311.1, on the reverse strand, counting down.
CGCCGGGGTGGTGGAAAGCCACGGCCGCAGCGAGACCGAGGCGCTGCTGCTGGGCCTGCCGCAACAGCCGCCATTGCGCCTGCCGTATCGCGGCCTGGAGCTGAGCGAGATGGATCTCGACGGCCTGCTGGCCGACCCACCCAAGCTGGCGCTGGTGGATGAGCTGGCGCACAGCAATGCGCCCGGCAGTCGCCACGCCAAGCGCTGGCAGGACGTGCAGGAGCTGCTTGCTGCCGGCATCGACGTCTACACCACGGTCAACGTGCAGCACCTGGAAAGCCTCAACGACCGCGTCCGCGATATCACCGGCGTGCAGGTGCGTGAAACGGTGCCGGACTGGGTGCTGCAGGAAGCCGACGAGATCCAGCTGGTCGACCTGCCGCCGCGTGAGCTGCTCGAGCGTCTACGTGACGGCAAGGTGTACATGCCCGAGCAGGCGCGGGCGGCCATCGACGCCTTCTTCTCGCCGACCAACCTCACCGCGCTGCGCGAACTGGCCATGCAGACTGCCGCCGCGCGGGTCGATGCCGACCTCGA
>JBLUOL010000310.1:0-2969 GCA_048065775.1 Pseudomonas sp. GW6 | reverse complement strand
CTCGACCAGCATGCCCAGCCCGTCCAGGCAGCGCGCCGCGCCCTGCTCGGCTGCCCAGCGGTTGAAGGCGGTCGCCTCACGGCCGTACATCATGTCGTAGCAGACGGTATGACCAGGCTGGATCAGGCTCGGCGCGATCGGCGGCAGCTCACCACCGAGGCTGGCGGAAGTACCGTTGACGATCAGGTCCACCGGCGCATCGATCCAGTCGAAGCCAGCGGCGACCAGCGGACCGAGATCGGCGAATTCACGCACCAGTTGTTCGGCCTTGGCCACGGTACGGTTGGCGATCACCAGCACGGCCGGCTTCTGCGCCAGGAAGGGTTCGAGCACACCGCGCACGGCACCGCCGGCACCCAGCACGAGGATGCGCTTGCCGGCCAGGCTGAAGCCAGCGTTGTCCTGCAAATCACGAGTCAGGCCGGCACCGTCGGTGTTGTCGCCCAGCAGGCGGCCGTCGGCCAGTTTCTTCAGGGTATTCACCGCGCCGGCGCGACGCGCACGCTCGGTCAGCTCGTCGGCCAGGCGAAAGGCCTCTTCCTTGAACGGTACGGTGACGTTGCCACCTTGGCCTTCGGCGAAGAAGGCGCGGGCATCGCCAACGAAGTCATCCAGCGGCGCCAGGCGTGCATCGTAGGTCAGCGCCTGGCCGGTTTGCTCGGCGAACAGACGGTGGATCAGCGGCGATTTGCTGTGGCCGATGGGGTTGCCGAAGACGCAGTAGCGGTCCATGGAAAGTCCTGTTTGTGTAGGAGCCAGCTTGCTGGCGATTCGCTCTGGGCCAGATCACCCGCAAGCGGTCTCCTACGGGAAAATGGCGCCAGTTCGTAGCCCGGATGAAATCCGGGGCGGCCTATAAACTGTCCCGGATTGCATCCGGGCTACAGGATCATGACGTGGCCGACAGCCAATCACGATCGGTCAGGAAGTACTCGGTCAGGCGCGCCTCGATGCTGCCCGGCTCCGGCTTCCAGTCATAGCCCCAGCGCACATGCGGCGGCAGCGACATGAGGATCGACTCGGTGCGCCCGCCGGACTGCAGGCCGAACAGCGTGCCACGGTCGAACACCAGGTTGAACTCGACGTAGCGGCCGCGGCGAAAGGCCTGGAACTCACGCTCACGCTCGCCGAACGGCATCAGCTTGCGGCGCTGGACAATGGGCAGATAGGCCTGGATGTAGGCATCACCAATGGCACGCATGAAAGCGAAGCTGGTATCGAAGTCCCACTCGTTGAGGTCGTCGAAGAACAGCCCGCCGATGCCACGCGGCTCGCCGCGATGCTTGAGGTGGAAGTAGCGGTCGCACCAGGCCTTGAACTTGGGGTAAACCTCGGCGCCGAACGGCGCACAGGCGTCATGCGCAACCTGGTGCCAGTGCACGCAGTCCTCTTCATTGGCGTAGTAGGGCGTGAGGTCGAAACCACCACCGAACCACCACACCGGCTCCTCGCCTGCCTTCTCGGCGCTGAAGAAGCGCACGTTGGCGTGCGAGGTCGGCACGTAGGGGTTTTCCGGATGGATCACCAGCGACACGCCGAGGGCCTGGAAGCCACGACCGGCCAGCTCGGGGCGATGGGCGCTGGCCGACGGCGGCAGGCTGTCGCCGAACACGTGGGAGAAATTCACCCCGCCCTTTTCGATCAGCGCGCCGTTCTCGATCACCCGCGTGCGCCCACCACCACCGGCCGGACGCTGCCAGGCGTCCTCGGCGAACACGGCCTGGCCGTCTTCGGCTTGCAGGGCAGAGCAGATGCGATCTTGCAGGTCGAGCAGGTAGGCCTTCACGGCCTCGGTACGGTCAGTCACGGCGGCACCTTGAACAGAGAGCAGGTCGAAATCGGCGGGCAGCATAGCATTCACCCAGGCACATCCGCAGTTGACGTCGGTCAATCGGGACGATTGGATAGGCTCTTTCGCCGCTTGCAGCGGCGCCGATCAGACAAGGAATCCGAGATGGCCAAGCGTATCGAGTTCAGCCAGCACGGCGGCAGCGACGTGCTGCAGTACCGTGACTACCAGCCGGCAGCACCTGGCCCGCGCGAGGTGCGCGTGGCCAACCGGGCCATCGGCCTGAACTTCATCGACACCTACTTCCGCAGCGGCCTCTATCAGCCGCCCGCGCTGCCGTCGAGCCTGGGCACCGAAGGTGCCGGCGTGGTCGAGGCGATTGGCAGCGAGGTCGAAGGCCTCAAAGTCGGTGACCGCGTCGCCTACGCCACCGGCCCGCTCGGCGCCTACAGCGAACTGCACGTGCTGCCCGCCGACAAGTTGGTGAAACTGCCGGACAACATCAGCTTCGAGCAGGCCGCTGCGGTGATGCTCAAGGGTCTGACCGTGCAGTACCTGTTGCGCCAGACCTATGAGCTCAAGGGTGGCGAGACCATCCTGTTCCACGCTGCGGCCGGCGGTGTCGGCTCCTTTGCCTGCCAATGGGCCAGAGCGCTGGGTGTGAAGCTGATCGGCACCGTCAGCTCGGCCGAGAAAGCGGCGCGGGCCAAGGAACAGGGTGCCTGGGCGACCATCGACTACAGCCATGAAAACGTCGTGCAGCGCGTACTGGAACTGACCGACGGCGCCAAGTGCCCGGTGGTCTACGACGGCGTCGGCAAGGACACCTGGGAAACCTCGCTGGACTGCGTGGCACCGCGCGGCCTGCTGGTCAGCTTTGGCAATGCCTCGGGCGCGGTAACCGGCGTCAACCTGGGCATCCTCGCGCAGAAGGGCTCGCTGTACGTCACCCGCCCGACCCTGGCCGGCTACGCCACCAGCGCGCAACGCCTGCAGGCCATGGCCGACGACCTGTTCGGCATGATCGCCAGCGGCAAGCTGCAGGTGGAAATCAGCAACCGCTACGCGCTCAAGGACGCCGCCGCCGCACAGGATGCGCTGAGCTCAAGGCAGACCACCGGCTCGACCATTTTGATGCCGTAAAACAGTCGCGGCTAAAGCCCCTCCCACGATCGTGGGA
>JBLUOL010000309.1:0-2983 GCA_048065775.1 Pseudomonas sp. GW6 | reverse complement strand
GTGCTCCTCCTGGCCGATGGCATCGAGCCGCTGCTGCAGTTGCTGCAGCAGGCCCTGGGTTTGTTGACGTTCGTGGCTGAGCTGCTGGCGGTCCTGGTGCAGCTGGCTGCGCTCGCTGTCGAGCGCGCTCTGGATGCGTTGGTCGATGGCCCCTTCGCGTTGGCGCAGGCGCTGGTTCTCGTCGCGCTGCACCTTGTTGTCGCTAAGCGCGGTCTGCAACTCGGTGCGTAGTTGGCGAACCTGGGCAACCAGCGTCGCCACGGTGTCGCGCGGGGTGTCGCCCTCGATGCCGAGCGCCTTGGCTTCCTCGGGGGTAAGGCGGCTGGCCTCACTCGCAGTATCGGGCGTGTCGCTACCGGCAGAGAACAGCTGGACGGCACCAAACACCAGCAACAGCAGCAGAGGGATCATCAACCACTTGAGCAGGCCATTACTGTGCATCGCGGCCTCCTGAGGGTTCGGGCAGGTTGAGGGCCGCGTCGATGGGAGCAATGTCCGGCAGCAGGGCTTGCGCCAGGCCGTGTCCACGGGTAACGAGGTAGACGACGGTGGTGTCCTCCGGCGTGCCGCGCGGGCCCAGCGTCGGGTGCTGAAAGGTCGCGGCGAGGAAGTACCCCTGTAGCGCACGCGGGTCCAGCTCGACCCCGTGCGCGCTGTGGTTGCGCAGGCGCACAGCGCTGACCCACAGGTTGTCCAGGCGCCAAGCCGCCAGCGCGTCCGCCTGCACCGGCAGGGTGGGCAGCAGGGTGTCGAGCGGCAGGTCGCGAGGTAAGGTGGCGCGAGTGACGCCCGGCACCGGTTCGACGGTGCGCAGCGGAGCGTAGAGGTTCTGCGCCGCAAAGCGGGTCAGGATCACGGGCTGCGGTGTGGCGCGCACCGGCTGAGCCGCGGCGGCACTGCCATCATCGGCAGCGGAGACAGCCGCGGTGGATGCAGCCACAATGATGCGCACCGGCTCCAGGGGCGGTTGGCCACCCTGGGCCGGTTCGGCGGCGATGTCGAGCAGTATCACCGTGCCGGTGTCGGCGTCCTGCAGTTGCAGCCGGGTTGGTTCGATCGGCTCGCTGGCCAGCAGGTAGATCGCACCGGCGGCGCTCTGCACGCGCAGGCGATGGCCAAGCGAGGCCGGCACGCCGACGCGGACATTGCGCTCGACGAAGACGACGCGTTCCTGATCGACCACCAGTGGCAAGGCCAGGGGCAGGCGTTCCCAACGCAGAAGTTCGGTGGCCTGGGCGGCGCTATGAGATGCCAGCGCGAACGCCGCGAGGGTCAAGGGCAAGAAGCGGTTCATGGCGTGTTTTCCGGGGCAGGGGCGGGCGTGGCCGCCGGATCGACAGGAGTGGCAATGCGCTGCGGTGCGCCTTCGTAGCAGTCGATAACCAGCCCGAACGGGTTGCGCTGCGGATCGACGTCGCTGCGCAGGACCTTCAGCGGGTAGCGCACCAGGGCGCGTTTGACCTGCTCCGAGGCGTAGTACTCGTCGGCGGTGACATCCAGGTTCACCACCCATTCGCGGGTAGAAACGCTGCGCACGCGCAGTGTGGGGTTGTCGCCGTATCCGCGCCCGGGAATCTCGTAGATGCCGCGCACGCGCCGGCGCAGTTCGCCGCTGTTGCGGCGATACTCGTAGTCCTGCTGCAGGAACGCCTGGCAGGCGGGCGTGAGGTAGGGCGACAGCACATGCAGGTTGCGCGGGTAGTCGTCGTCGCCATTGGCGGGCCAGCGCTGCAGCTGCTGCCAGACGTAGAAGGTGAAGGCGTACACGCTCTCGGGCGGTACGTCCCACCAGGGGCGCGTGCTGCCTGAACGCAGGTCTGGCGGTACATGGATGGTCAAATCGCGCGGTGCGCTCCACCAGCCGATGCCCATGACCAGGGCCAGCATCACCAGCAGAGCCGCACCGATGCGCAGAGTCCTGATGTGGGCATCGAGCCGCAGCACCTCGTTCTTGAACCGGCTCATGGCGCCGTGCTCCTGCGCGTGCTCCAGTAACCGGAACGGGTCACCAGCCGCTGGCCGTCGGTGAAGGTGGCGAGTGGTGGCAGGTTGAGCGCGATCCACCACTGCAATTGCCGGTACAGCCAGGTCTCGGGGCGGCCGCGCTTGAGTCGGCGCAGCGCACCACCGCCGATGAAAATCCCTGCGCTGACCGCCAGTAGGATGGCCGTGGGGACGATGGCAATTGTCGTAAGCAAAATGGCCAGCGCCATGCCACTCGCAAGTCCAATCAGGCCCGACACGCCTGCGCAGACCCAAAGCTCATTCGCTGTCAGCCCGCGCACCACCACCGGGTGACGGTTGAGGCGGTGGGGCAGAAACAGCACCGTCCCGTCCGTGCGGATGTCTTCGGTCATCTCGGCGGGCCTCGCTTTAGAGTACGCCGATGGCTTCGGTCAGCAGCCATATGCCCACCACCAGCAACATCGCACCCACCGCCACGGTCAGGCCGAACTGGCCCCAGGTCGAGCGGCCAATGTGGATCTCCGCGTAGCGGGTATAGGCGTGGTAGCAGACGCCGACGAACATCGAGGCGACCACCAGCAGGGCGATCAGCATCACGATGTCGTAGCCGTAGTTCTGCAGCGTTTGCAGAATGCCGGAACCGACCCCGCGCGACGGGTTCTCCAGGGTGGGCAGGGCGGCCTGGGCCGACGGTGACAGCACGCCGTACAGCGGCAGCGCCGCCAGGCCAGCGAATGGACGGGAGAGAAGGGAGCGGGCGAGCGGCTTCATCAGGACAACCTCTTACGAGAGCAGGAATAGGGTCAGCACCAGGTACAGCGCGACGAAGCGCACCACGACGACCAGGAACTGACGATGGGAAAGTTGTTCTTCGGCCCAGCCGACGTAGGCGCTGCGGATCGCCCAGACGCCCCACAGGAGCAGCACGGCGAACACCGCACCGAGCAGCACGGTTGCCATCTCGGTCGGGGTGAGGCCGCTGTTGGCCTGGAACGCGGCGGTCTGGGCGGCGTTCATG
>JBLUOL010000308.1:0-3007 GCA_048065775.1 Pseudomonas sp. GW6 | reverse complement strand
CCGCGCCCGGCCCGGCCTTCGCGCTGCGCAAGCGGGCCGTGAGCATCATCGGCCTGGATCGCTACGTGGTCGACGGCATTCTGTCCGCGCCACAGGCCGAATTCCTACGGCGGGCGGTACGCGAACGGCAGAACGTGCTGATCGCGGGCGGCACCAGTACGGGCAAGACCACGCTCGCCAATGCCTTGTTGGCCGAGATCGCCGCCACCGGCGACCGCGTGCTGGTGCTCGAAGACACCATCGAACTGCAATGCGCGGCCCGCGACCACGTGCCGCTGCGCACCCGCGCCGGCGTCGTGTCGATGCAGGAATTGGTGCGCGCCACGATGCGCCTGCGCCCCGACCGCGTAATCGTCGGCGAGGTGCGCGGCGGCGAAGCCCTGGACTTGGTGAAGGTGTGGGGCACCGGCCACCCCGGTGGTATCGCCACCATCCACGCCGGTTCCGCGCTGGGCGCGCTGCTGCGCCTGGAACAACTGATTCTCGAAGTGGCGGTGAACCCGCCGCGTGCGTTGATCGCCGAGGCGGTCAACGTCGTGATCCACATCGCCGGGCGTGGCCGCAAGCGCCACGTCGAAAGCATCGCCTGCGTCGTCGGCTTCGACGCCGCCGGCTACCAACTGGCGGACGCGCTGGAAACGCCGTTTCCCGAGCTGCCGCCGGTTTCCCTCGCAGCCGCCGCCGCTGCGCCTTCCCCGTCCCTCGACCCACTTGGAGAACTGCCATGACGCAGATGCACGTTCCTGCTTTCCGCCTTTCCGTAAATCCGGTTCCCATCCTTGCACGCCTCCGGCGCCTGGCCCGGCCGGCCCATCGCGGCCTGCTGCTGGCCGCCATCATGCTGATGACGGCCGGCACCGCGCAGGCTGCCGGTTCCTCGATGCCCTGGGAAGGGCCGCTGCAATCCATCCTGGAGTCGATCCAGGGGCCGGTCGCGCGCATCGTGGCCGTCATCATCATCATCGCGACCGGCCTCGCGCTGGCCTTCGGCGACACGTCGGGCGGCTTCCGCAAGCTGATCCAGATCGTGTTCGGCCTGTCCATCGCGTTCGCCGCATCCTCGTTCTTCCTGTCCTTCTTTTCGTTCTCCGGCGGGGCCGTCGTATGAGTGCCGCCGATGAAGGCACGCCGGGCTTCGCGCTCGGCTTCGAGGTGCCGCTGCATCGCTCGCTGACCGAGCCGATCCTGCTGGGCGGCGCACCGCGCACCGTGGCGATCGCCAACGGCACGCTGGCCGCTGCCGTCGGGCTGGGCCAGCAACTGTGGATTCCCGGCGTCGTGCTCTGGATCGTCGGCCACTCGCTGGCCGTGTGGGGCGCGCGCGTCGATCCGCAGTTCATGCAGGTCTTCGCCCGGCACATCAAGCACCGCCCGCTGCTGGACGTGTGAGGGGACGCCGCCATGCTGAACCTTGCCGAATACCGCCAGCGCCCCGCGCTGCTGGCCGACTGGCTTCCGTGGGCTGGGCTGGTCGCGCCTGGCGTCGTCTTGAACAAAGATGGCTCGTTCCAGCGCACGGCGCGCTTTCGTGGACCGGACCTGGACAGCGCCACGCAAGGCGAGCTGATCGCCACGTCGGCGCGGCTGAACAACGCGCTGCGCCGGCTGGGTTCGGGCTGGGCCTTGTTCATCGAGGCCGAGCGCCAGCCGGCGGCGGATTACCCGCACTCCGACTTTCCCGAGCCGCTGTCCTGGCTGGTCGATGAGGAACGCCGCGCGGCGTTCGAGGAATCGACCCACCATTTCGAGAGCGCCTATCACCTGACGCTCGCGTTCCTGCCACCGGAGGAATCGCGCGCCCGTGCCGCCAGGCTGCTCTATGAGAACACGCCCGGCGATGGCGTGGACTGGCGCGGCCGGCTCGACGCCTTCGTAGCGGAAACCGATCGCGTGTTCGATCTGCTCGATGGCGTGATGCCGGAAGTCGCCTGGCTCGATGACAGTCAGACGCTGACCTACCTGCATGGCACGGTATCCACCCGGCGCTATCGGGTCGCGGTGCCCGAGGTGCCGTTCTATCTCGACGCGCTGCTGGCCGACTCCATGCTGGCCGGCGGCCTGGCGCCCACGCTGGGCGACCAGCACCTGCGCGTGGTGACGGTGCGGGGCTTTCCGACCTCGACCTGGCCGGGACTGCTGGACGACCTCAATCACCTGGGGTTCGCCTACCGCTGGAGCACGCGCTTCCTGTGCATGGACAAGGCCGAAGCGGAAAAGGAACTCGGCCGGCTGCGCCGCCAGTGGTTCGCCAAGCGCAAGAACGTCATCGCGCTGCTGCGCGAAACCATCTTCCAGCAGGAATCGCCGCTGGTGGATACCGACGCCAGCAACAAGGCGGCCGATGCCGATGCCGCCTTGCAGGAACTGGGCAGCGATCAGGTCGCCTTCGGCTATCTCACCGCCACGGTGACGGTGCTCGACGCCGATCCGGCCGTGGCCGACGAGAAGCAGCGGATGGTGGAGCGCGCCATCCAGGGCCGAGGCTTCGTCACCATCCCCGAAACCCTCAATGCCGTGGACGCCTGGCTGTCGTCCATCCCCGGCCACGCCTACGCCAACGTGCGCCAGCCCATCGTCTCGACGCTGAATCTTGCACACATGATGCCGCTGTCGGCGGTATGGGCCGGGCCGGAGAAGAACGACCATCTCGACGGCCCGCCGCTGATCGTGACGCGCACCGATGGCGCGACGCCGTTCCGGCTGGTGACGCACATCGGCGACGTGGGGCATACGCTGGTCGCTGGCCCGACCGGCATGGGCAAGTCGGTCCTGCTTGCCGTCCTGGCGATGCAGTTCCGGCGCTACTTCAGCTCGCGCATCTTTGCCTTCGACATGGGGCGGTCCATGCGGGCGACGGTGTTGGGCCTGGGCGGCGAGCACTACGACCTCGGTGCCGATGGCGGCATCGCGTTCCAGCCCTTGGCCCGTATCGACAGCGAGGGCTATCGCACCTGGGCGGCCGAGTGGGTGGAAGGCCGCCTGCTGCACGAAGGCGTCACCGTCGGCC
>JBLUOL010000307.1:0-3034 GCA_048065775.1 Pseudomonas sp. GW6 | reverse complement strand
TCCGAATAGATCACTTCGCCGCGCGCATCATCCAGGCCGTCGTTGCCGGCGTTGATCAGGGTCAGGTCCAGCTCGCCGGCATCCAGCTTCGCCACCAGATCCACACTGCGCCCGACATTGACCTCGACCTCCACGGCCGGATGGCTGCGGGCGAACAGAGTCAAGACACTCGGTAGTACGCGGTCGCCGATATCGTTCGGCGTACCGAAGCGCACGCGGCCGGTCAGCGTCGGGGTGAGAAAGCGTGCCACCGCTTCCTCGTTGAGCTTGAGCAGGCGCCTGGCATAGCCGAGTAGCACCTCGCCTTCGGCGGTCAGGCGAACCTGTCGTGCCTCGCGGATAAACAGGCGCTGGCCGAGGGTCTCCTCCAGCCGCTTGATCTGCAGGCTGACGGCCGCCGTGCTGCGAAACACCTGTGCTGCGGTGCGGGTAAAGCTGCCGCTGTCGGCGATGGCGACGAAAGTGCGCAGCACATCGTTTTCCAGAAGCGGCAGGGAGATGGGAGCTGTCGCGTTCATTATCGTTAAATATTACTTAATCCAGGTTTTGATATTTGTCGTTTGTTTGAACGATAGGCGCGTTTCATCCTGATCGCAAGCCCGGCAAGAAGCCGGCTGCGAAACGGAGGAAAGGTCATGAACAGTTCGAGCAATCGCGACAAGTCGCGCCCAGCCATGCCCGAGTTCTATATGCCGGCCATGTGGCCGCTGGATCTGCAGAACGCCATCGTCGACTGGATTGGCGCCTGGTTCTGGCGTCGGCGTATGCGCCGCTTGCTGGCGCAGGACATCGAGGGAAGGATCCGCCTTGGCGGTGCTCGTGGCGTGGTGGAGCAGGGCGCCGGTGAACCGCTGCGGCTGATCGCACAGCGGCGGGCGCGTTGGCTGCGGCCGTAGGGCGGGTGCAACCCGCAAATTGCAGTCTGGCGGGTTGCACCCGCCCTACGAGAACCGCTGTCCTTAGGGCTTGCGTGCGATCAGCACGGCGCGGGTCGGTGCCGGCAGGCCTTCGACGGTGCGACTGTGGTCGGCCGGGTCGAGAAATTCCGGCAGCGACTGGAAGCGCATCCACTCGGTGGCGCGTTGTTCTTCCACCGAAGTAGTGCTGACGTCTACGCAGCGCACATCCTCGAAGCCGGCGCGGCGCAGCCAGCGCTCCAGGGCCGGCACCGAAGGCAGGAACCAGACATTGCGCATCTGCGCGTAGCGGTCTTCGGGCACCAGCACCTGTTCGGCATCGCCTTCGACCACCAGGGTTTCCAGTACCAGCTCACCGTCCTTGACCAGCGCATCCTTCAGGTCGAGCAGGTGGTCGATGGGCGAGCGGCGGTGGTACAGCACGCCCATGGAGAACACCGTGTCGAAGCCCTGCAGCTTGGCCGGCAGTTCCTCGAAGGCCAGTGGCAGGTGCCACACCGGTTGGTCCGGCAGGTAGCGTTTCATCGCCAGGAACTGGCAGAGGAACAGCCAGTTGGGGTCGATGCCGACCACGCTGTCGGCACCCGCGCCGAGCATGCGCCACATGTAGTAGCCGTTGCCGCAGCCGACATCGAGGATGCGCTTGCCGACCAGGTCCAGGTGCGGGGCGACGCGCTGCCATTTCCAGTCCGAGCGCCATTCGGTGTCGATGTGTACGCCGAACAGCTCGAACGGCCCCTTGCGCCAGGGAATCAGGCCCTGCAGGGCGGTTTTCAATTGCGCGCGGGTGGCGTCATCGCAGGCGCCGCCGAAGGCGAAGCGCTGCAGCAGCTCCACCTCACTCACCGGTAATTCAGGCAGTGCCTGCACGGCGCCGTACCAGCGCGCCAGGTCGCCGTGACCGATGGCCAGCTTGGCATCGAGCTGGCCGGGCAGCTCACAAGCCCAGTCCTGCAGCGGGGTGCCAGCCAGTTGTGCCTGCAGGGCGTCGAGATCCAGGTCGCGCATCATGGCAGGGCCACCAGTGAGGCAAAGTTAAGGCACTGGAACCAGGGCACTACCTTGCTGAAGCCGGCAGCCAGCAGGCGTTCGCGATGCTGCTCGAGGCTGTCGGGCAGCATCACCTTTTCGATGGCGCTGCGTTTCTGCGCGATTTCCAGTTCGCTGTAGCCGTTGGCGCGTTTGAAGGCGACATGCAGCTCGGTGAGCAGCTCATGCTCGGCGGCGTCCTCGAAGCGCAGCTTCTCCGAGAGAATCAGCGCGCCACCGGGCAACAGTGCCTGGCGAATGCACGTGAGCAGCTCCAGGCGCCGCTCCGGCGGGATGAACTGCAGGGTGAAGTTGAGCGTGACCAATGAGGTGGGCTGCAGGTCGAGGGCGAGAATATCGGCCTCGATCACCTCCACCGGCAGCAGCTCCTGAAACATGGCGTCCTGGGCATGCAGGTATTCGCTACAACGCGCGACCATGGCCGGGGAGTTGTCCACGGCGATTACCTTGCAGCCATCGACGCGCACATGGCGGCGCAGCGCCTGGGTCACTGCACCGAGCGAGGCGCCGAGGTCGTAAAGGGTTGTGTGCGGCTGGGCGAACTGGCCAGCGAGCACGCCGATGTTCTCGACGATGGTCGGGTAGCCGGGCACCGAGCGCTTGATCATGTCGGGGAAGACCCGCACCACATCCTCGTTGAAGACGAAGTCGGGCACCTCGGGTAGAGGCTGGGCAAATAGACGATCAGGTTCTTGGCTCACGGCGGTCGCAACGGGTAGCGGAAAAGGCCGGCATTTTAGCCAAGTGTGGCGCAACAGTCAGGCGCTGTTGCTGCGCTGGAAGGCCGAAGCGGTGATGCCCCACTGGCCGAGCCAGTAGGTGAGGATGATGGCGTAAGGCGCGGCGTCGAAGCTGGCGACGAAGCGGTCGATGCCGATCAGGCTGTCGGACAGCACGAAGAGCGCCGCACCGCCGGCTGCGAGCCAGGTGGAGCGCGGCTGCAGCTGCGGATGACCGAGGCGGGCCAGGGCGCGCCAGAGCATCAGGCTGATCGCCGTGGCATAGCAGGCCACCGGGATCAGCAGTTCGCCCAGGCCGCTGCTGGCCAGTATGGCGAACATCGCGCC
>JBLUOL010000306.1:0-3061 GCA_048065775.1 Pseudomonas sp. GW6 | reverse complement strand
CCGAACGCTTCGTCGCCAGCCCCTTCGGCGGTGGTCAGCGTCTGTACCGCAGCGGCGACCTGGCGCGCTGGACCGAAGAGGGCGTGCTGGAATACCTGGGCCGCATCGACCATCAGGTGAAGTTGCGCGGCCTGCGTATCGAACTGGGCGAGATCGAGGCAGCACTGCTGGAACATCCTGCGCTGCGTGAGGCGGTGGTGCTGGTGCGCGACCAGCAACTGGTGGCCTATGTGGTCGGTGGCGATTACGACGAGGTCGAGCTGCGGGCGCGGCTGAAACAGCGCCTGCCCGAGTTCATGCTGCCGAGCTACTTCGTCCCGCTCGAACGTCTGCCGCTGTCGCCCAATGGCAAGCTGGAACGCAAGGCGCTGCCGGAGCCGCAGCGCATCCAGCGCGATTACCAGGCGCCGCGTTCGGGAATTGAAAGCCAGTTGGCGACCATCTGGCAGGAACTGCTGGGTGTAGAACGGGTAGGGCGTGAGGATGACTTCTTCGCCCTCGGCGGTCATTCGCTGATGGCCACGCAACTGGTGTCGCAGATTCGTCGCCAACTGCAGCGTGAGCTGCCGCTGCGCGCCGCCTTCGAAGCCAGCACCCTCAGTGCCCAGGTTCTGCAACTGGCGACTGCCGACGCCGCGCCTGGCTTCGGCTTGCAGGCTCGCCAGCGTGCAGCCCGTAGCCCGCAGTCCTTCGCTCAGCAGCGCCTGTGGTTCCTCGCCCAGCTGGAGCCCGATAGCCTGGCCTACCACCTGCCTTGTGCCGTGCGTCTGACGGGTGAGTTGAATATCCAGGCCCTGCAACGCAGTTTCGATGCCTTGGCGCAGCGCCATGAAAGCCTGCGCACCACCTTCACCAGTGGCGACGCGGGTGAGCCTTTGCAGTGTGTGCAGCAGTCCACTGCGGTAGTCATCGAGCGCCTGCAGGCGCAGGACGAGGCGCAACTGCAGCAGCAGGTCGATGGCGTCAATCGACGTCCCTTCGATCTGGAACAGAGCCCGCCCTGGCGTGTGGCGCTGATCGAACTGGGCCCGCAGCAGCATGTACTGGTGCTCTGCCTGCATCACATCATCGCCGATGGTTGGTCGATCCAGGTGCTGCTCGACGAGTTCGCTGCGCTCTATCGAGGCCATGCCGAAGGGCAACCGGTTGAACTGGCGGCGCTGCCGATCCAGTACGCCGACTACGCCCTGTGGCAGCGCGATCATCTCACTGGCAGTCGCCTGGCCGAACAGGTGCAGTGGTGGCGGGAACAGCTCGGCGATGAACAGCCGCTGCTGGAGCTGCCGGCAGACCGGCCTCGTCCGGCCGTGCGTCTGGGGCAGGGGGCGCGGCATGCTTTCAGCGTGCCGGCCAGCCTGGCCGAGCGACTGCGCGAGCAGGCGCAACTGCATGAAGTGACGCCGTTCATGCTGATCCTGGCGGTCTACCAGAGCCTGCTGTATCGCCTGACCGGCCAGCACGACCTGCGCATTGGCGTGCCGGTGGCCGGGCGTACCCAGGGCGAGAGTGAGGGGCTGATCGGCCTGTTCGTCAACACCCTGGTGATTCGCAGTGAAGTGGATGCGCAGCACGCGTTCGTCGACCTGCTGCGTCAGGTCAAGGCCCGCGTGGTCGGCGCCCAGGCCCATCAGGATGTGCCTTTCGAGCAACTGGTCGATGCGCTGCAGCCGGAGCGCAGCCTGAGCCACAACCCGCTGTTCCAGGTGGCGTACAACCATCAACGGCAGGACCAGAGCGCCCTGCAGACACTGCCCGGCCTGCAGTGCGAAAGCATCGACTGCCAGGGGCAGAGCGCCCAGTTCGACCTGGTGCTGGGCACCTTCGAACAGGCTGATGGCCGCCTCGAGGCCTATCTGGATTACGCCACCGATCTTTTCGACGCCCCCAGCGTCGAGCGTCTGGCCGGCCAGTTCCTGCGCCTGCTCGACAGCGCTTGCCGTATGCCTCAGATGTCGCTGGCCGATCTGCCCTTGCTGCATGAAGGCGAGGTGGCCGAGGTCGAGGCCTGGAACGATCCAGCACCCGTTCCGAGCGCTATCCAGCTTCTGCCACAGAGCATTGCCGAACAGGCGCGCCTGCGCCCGACGGCCATTGCCCTGGTGCATGGCCAGCAGCGCCTGAGCTTCGCCGAGCTGGAAGCCCGCGCCAATCGTCTGGCCCATCAGTTGATCGCCCGTGGCGTCGGCGCCGAGGTGCGCGTCGGCGTGGCGCTGGAGCGCGGTATCGAGCTGTTCGTCGCCCTGCTGGCGGTGCTCAAGGCCGGCGGCGCCTACGTGCCGCTGGACCCGGACTACCCCGAAGAGCGCCTGCGCTACATGCTCGAAGACGCCGGGGTGAAGCTGCTGCTGAGCCACCAGGCGGCCCTGCCACGTTTGCCCGAAGTGGCCGGTATCGAGGTGCTCGATCTCGATCAACAGGAACTAAGCTGCGAATCGTCAGAAGCGCCTGAGGTGGATATCCACCCCGAGCAACTGGCCTATCTGATCTACACCTCCGGCTCCACCGGCAAGCCCAAGGGCGTGGCGGTGGCCCACGGCGCCATCGCCCTGCATTGCCAGGCCACTGGCGAGCGTTACGAACTGACCGCCGAGGATCGCGAGCTGCATTTCCTCTCGGTCAGTTTCGACGGCGCCCATGAGCGTTGGCTGACGCCGCTGAGCCACGGTGCGCGGGTGGTGATCCGCGACCAGCAACTGTGGAGCGTGCAGCAAACCTACGACTGCCTGATCGCAGAAGGCATCAGCGTGGTGGCCTTGCCACCGAGTTACCTGCGCCAGCTGGCCGAATGGGCCGAGCAATGCGGCAAAGCGCCCGGGGTGAAAACCTACTGCTTCGCCGGTGAAGCCTTCAGCCGCGAGCTGTTGCAACAGGTGATCCGCAGCCTGCGGCCGCAGTGGATCATCAACGGCTACGGCCCGACCGAAACCGTAGTTACCCCGACTCTGTGGCGAGTACCGGCGGCCACGGCCGACTTCACCACGGCCTATGCACCGATTGGCGACCGTGTCGGCGCGCGCCAGGGTTATGTGCTGGATGCCGACCTCAACCTGTTGCCGGTCGG
>JBLUOL010000305.1:0-3143 GCA_048065775.1 Pseudomonas sp. GW6 | reverse complement strand
GCCAGGCATTGCGCGCCTGCTGCGCCAGTTGCCGCTCGACGCGCTGCGGCCAGAGCAAAGCGCTGCTCAGGGTGGCGCAGATGATGCCCAGACAGATTTCCGTGCAGCGGGCGATGGCTTCATCGAATACCACATGCGGCTTGCCGATGGCCGGCAAGGCGATGATCGCCACGGTGTAGCCGGCCAGCACGAAGGAGTACGACCAGGCGCTGCGCAACATGGTCGAGGACGCTGTACACAACGCCAACCACAAGGCGAACGCCAGTATGAACAGCAGCGGCGCCTGGGCGAACAGCCCCATCATCACCACGGCCATGAAGGTGCCGACCAGCGTGCCGAGCAGCCGTGCCAGGCCCTTCTGCACGACCATGCCAGACAGCGGCTGGGCGACGATGAACGCGGTCATCAGCGCCCACTGCGGCTGCTCCAGGCCGAAACGCAGCGCGCACCACAGCGCCAGACCACCGCCGAGCAGGGTCTTGATGGCAAATTGAACGGCTTGCGAGCTTGGCGCGAGAAACGCCAGCAAGGAATCACGCACGATGGCTACCTGAAAGAATCTCAGCCCTGAACATAGCTGTAGCGATTGAGTTGCGCCTCCGTGCGAAACTCAATTATTAGCTAGCTAAGCATTTATGTCCAGAAGGTGCTGCGACCTCAGGTGGGCAACGCGCAAATAAAAAAAGGGCGACCGAAGTCGCCCGAATTGCCTTGCGTGCCCATTGAACTGGAAGGATCAGCTCTGCTTGCGCTTGTGCGCATCCTTCCAGATGAAGTAACCAACACCCCCGAAGAACGCGACCATCAGAAGTACGGTGCCGACTCCGGCGAGAACCACTGTATCGACGAACATGGCTGCCTCCTGTTGTGCCTGTCTGTCTGGGATGGCTTCACGTTATCAGCGCTGGCGGCGGGAAAATTGATCTGGGTCAATGGCCGACGAGCAGGCGCGAGCGGGCCTGCGGGAATACTGACGCAGGTCAAGAAATCGAGAGGGTACGAGGCGCGAAGCACAGCCTGGCAGCCATGCACAACGATTGAACCGCGGGAGTTTCAGCGTTTCTTGGGTTTGCTCTTGGACTTCTTCTTGGCCTTGCCGATCGGCAACACCTGCTCGAAAACCTGGCGCATCTCGTTGAGGCGCTTGTCGTTGAGATCGTGGATACGCTTGTCGCGCTCGGCGGCGAAATCGATCAGCTTGTCGTCATTGCTCATAGCGGAAACCGGATCA
This sequence comes from Pseudomonas sp. GW6, assembly GCA_048065775.1. Taxonomy (GTDB): domain Bacteria; phylum Pseudomonadota; class Gammaproteobacteria; order Pseudomonadales; family Pseudomonadaceae; genus Aquipseudomonas. The sequence continues at coordinate 1,912 of JBLUOL010000305.1, read as the reverse complement.
GGCGAAAGGTCAGGTTCAGGCGTGGCGCGCAGGCTTGGCGCGTCTTTGCCACTTGGTGCTGCCAATGATGCTGGGTCGGCCCGCGCATGACCAGTAGCGAAGCATGCTCCAGCGTCAACGAATGTTCGATGCGCGTGCTGCCAACCCGGCGCAGATCGAAACGCCGGCTGCCGCCGAGGTTGAGCGAAGCGATCAGCGGATTGCGCCCCAGTTCCGGCTCGGCATCGCTGTGCCAGCCCATGGAGTCCTGGCCGTCGCGGTAATGATTGAGCAGCACGGCATTGAGCGATTGCCCGACTTCTTTCTCGATCCGTTGGCGAATCTCGTTCAACAGCGGCGTCCAGGGCAAGGGCTCGTGGATCTTCCCGGAATAGCGGTAACGCGCCTCGGGGTCGCCATACCAGGCCGTCAGCCGTGGCGTGCGGTGGTAACGGCCGTGGATGAACAACTCCGGCTGCTGCCAGGGCGTCTGCTCGACCAGCATATGCAGCCAGTTATCGGCGAGCGCGGGGTCGACCCAGCCGGGCAGATAATCCAGCTCGGCATCGGCGAGTGCGGGCAAGGGGTCGGCGAACAGCATGACAATCTATGCGCAAGAGAATGAAAAGAGTGTCTCAGACTTCAACGTCTACCCACAGCCCCTGCCGGGGCAGATCGCCCAGCGCCTGCTCCACCTCTTCCGGCTCGGCCTCAGCCAGTTGCTCGGGGGTGTAGCCACGCCGCTGGCGGCGGCGCTGTTCTTCGCGCAGCAGCTCCTCGGTTTCCTGTGGATGGCGCTTGTCGAGGCTAAGCGCACTTTCCTTGGCGCTGCCTTCGGCCGGGGTCACCGGAGGAATCTCGGGCTTGGGCTTGATCACATCCTGCGAGGCAGTGACCGGCACCAGGCTATGGGGGATAGGCGGTAGCACGTTGCAGCACCTCCTTTGGTCAGGCTGTCGGCCCCGTGAGCCGCGACTTTAGCCGGTGCTCGCTACACTTTTGACTAAGCCGCACGGCAATAGTGCCATGACCGCTTTGGCCGTGGCGCTGCATCCGTTACCATAGCCGGCTTTTTCACGCGGGAGACAGACAGGCATGGCGCAATATCAACCGGGGCAACGCTGGATCAGTGACAGCGAAGCGGAATTGGGTCTGGGAACCATCCTCGCCGAGGACGGCCGCCTGCTCACCGTGCTCTACCCGGCCACCGGCGAAACCCGCCAGTACGCTACGCGCAATGCCCCGTTGACCCGTGTACGCTTCGCCCCGGGTGACGAGATCACCCATTTCGAGGGTTGGAAGCTCACCGTGCAGGAAGTCGAGGACGTCGACGGCCTGCTGGTCTACCACGGCCTCGATGCCCAGCATAAACCGGTGACCATGCCGGAAACTCAGCTGTCGAACTTCATCCAGTTCCGCCTGGCCAGCGACCGCCTGTTCGCCGGCCAGATCGACCCGCTGGCCTGGTTCGCCCTGCGTTACCACAGCCTCGAACACAACAGCCGCCTGCTGCAGTCGTCCCTCTGGGGCCTCGGCGGCGCCCGCGCGCAACCGATCGCTCACCAGTTGCACATCGCCCGTGAAGTGGCTGACCGCATCGCCCCGCGCGTACTGCTGGCCGACGAAGTGGGCCTGGGCAAGACCATCGAAGCCGGCCTAGTGATTCATCGCCAGCTGCTCTCCGGTCGCGCCAGCCGCGTGCTGATCCTGGTGCCGGAAAACCTGCAACACCAGTGGCTGGTGGAAATGCGCCGGCGTTTCAACCTCGACGTCGCCCTGTTCGACGCCGAGCGTTTCATGGAAAGCGACGCCAGCAACCCCTTCGAGGATTGCCAGCTGGCGCTGGTCGCCCTGGAGTGGCTGAAGGACGACGAAAAGGCCCAGGACGCGCTGTTCGCCGCCGGCTGGGACCTGCTGGTGGTCGACGAAGCCC
>JBLUOL010000304.1:0-3224 GCA_048065775.1 Pseudomonas sp. GW6 | reverse complement strand
CCCACACCCTGCACGACCCGGTGCGCTGGAAGTACCACGCCATCGGCGACTACGTGCTCAACGAGCGCCTGCCGCCACGCCGGGGGACCATCTGATGGCCCGGGAAATCCTCCTCAACGCCTTCAACATGAACTGCGTCGGACATATCCATCACGGGCTGTGGACGCACCCGCGCGACCGCTCGACGGATTTCAACCAACTGAGCTACTGGACGGACCTGGCCCAGTTGCTCGAACGCGGCCTGTTCGACGGGCTGTTCATCGCCGATATCCTCGGCGTCTACGACGTCTATCAGAACGGCATCGACCTGCCCCTGCAGGAGGCCATCCAGCTGCCGGTCAACGACCCTCTACTACTGGTCTCGGCCATGGCCGGGGTGACCCGGAACCTGGGTTTCGGCGTGACCGCCAACCTCAGCTACGAGGCGCCCTACACTTTCGCCCGACGCCTTTCGACCCTCGACCATCTCACTGGAGGTCGAGTGGGCTGGAACATCGTCACCGGCTACCTGGACAGCGCGGCCAAAGCCATGGGCCGCCCTCGGCAGGTCGAGCACGACCGCCGCTACGACCAGGCAGACGAGTACCTGCAAGTGCTCTACAAGCTGCTCGAAGGCAGTTGGCAGGATGATGCGGTTCTGGCCGACCGCGAACGCCGCGTCTACGCCCAGCCCGGCAAGGTGCACAAGGTGCGTCACCACGGCGAGTTCTATCAGGTCGAGGGCTATCACCTCAGCCAGCCGTCGCCGCAGCGCACGCCGCTATTGTTCCAGGCCGGCTCGTCGCCACGCGGCCTGCGTTTTGCCGGCGAGCATGCCGAGTGCGTGTTCATCAGCGGCAACGACCATGCGGCGGTGCACGCCCAGGTCGACAAGGTGCGTGCCAGCGCCGTGGCGGCCGGTCGCGCGGCCGGGGCCATCAAGGTGTTCATGGGCATCGCCGTGATCGTCGCGCCGAGCGAGGCCGAGGCCCGCGACAAGCACGCCGAATACCTGCGCTACGCCAGCCCGGAAGCCGGCATCGCGCATTTTTCCAGTTCCACCGGCATCGACCTGGCCGCCTTCGGCCTGGACGAGCCGATCCAGCCGCACAAGACCAACGCCATCGAGTCGGTGGTCAAGACCTTCAGCGGCTGGACCAAGCGTCGCCTGCTCGAGCAGCACGCCCTCGGCGGTCGCTACCCGCTGGTGGTCGGCTCACCGGAGCAAGTGGCCGAACAACTGATCACCTGGATCGACGCCACCGGCCTGGACGGCTTCAACCTGACGCGCATCGTCACTCCGGAAAGCTACGCCGACTTCATCGATCTGGTGATTCCCGAGCTGCAACGCCGTGGCCGCTACAAGACCGCCTACGCAGACGGTGCCCTGCGCCACAAGCTGTTCGGCCAGGGGCCGCGCCTGCCGTCCGAACACCCCGGTGCCGCCTGGCGCGACCCCGCCCGCCTGGAGCACCAGCACAGCATCACCCACGAACTGCGAGGCCTCAGCAGCAACGCGCTGAGCCTGCTCTGAACCCTACAAGGACGCCATCATGCTCAAGCCCCTGAAAACCCTGACCCTCGGCACCATGCTCGCCGCCAGCACCCTGGCCCAGGCCGAGCCGGCCCTGAAACTCGGCACCACCGCCGCTTTCGCGCCACCGCTGGAAGTGGCCGTGGCCGAGGCCAAGAAACAAGGGCTGGAAGTCGAACTGATCGAGTTCACCGACTGGATCGCGCCCAACGTCAGCCTGGCCAATGGCGACATCGACGTGAACTACTTCCAGCACATCCCCTTCCTGGAAAACGCCAAGAAGGAAGGCAGCTATGACCTGGTCCCGGTGGCACGCGGCGTGCTCAACAACGTCGGCCTGTACTCGAAAAAGCACAAGGACTTCTCCACCCTGCCGGACGGCGCCAAGGTGGCCATCGCCAACGACCCGATCAACGGCGGGCGTGGCCTGCAATTGCTGCGCAAGGCCGGGCTGATCGAGCTCAAGCCGGACGTCGGCTACAAGGCCACCCTGGACGACATCACCGCCAACCCGAAGAACATCCGCATCATCGAGCTGGAAGCCGTACAACTGGTGCGCGCCCTGGATGAAGTGGACGTGGCCCAGGGCTACCCGCACTACATCCGCCTGGCCGGCACCCATGATCCGGAGTCGGCGCTGCTGTTCGACGGCCTGGACAACCCCGAGTACATCATCCAGTTCGTCGCCCAGCCGGCCAAGGCCAAGGATGCCCGCCTGCTCAAGTTCATCGACATCTACCAGCACTCGCCGGCCGTACGCGCGGCGCTGGACAAGGCCCACGGCAAGCTCTACCAACCCGGCTGGGAAAGCTGACATGAGCGGCTTCGACCCTCATTTGCAGCAGGCCGCACAGGCCAGCCAGGCGGTCGAGGCGCACCTGCGCTTCGACAACCTGGGCAAGGCCTACGACGGCGCCAACGGCCCGGTGCAGGCGCTGCGCAACATCGACCTGGCGATCTCGCGTGGCGAAGTGTTCGGCATCATCGGCCGCAGCGGCGCGGGCAAGTCCTCGCTGCTGCGCACCATCAACCGCCTGGAGCAGCCCAGCAGTGGCCGCGTACTGATCGACGGCATCGACATCGCCCTCTACGATGAGGATCGGCTGGTCGCCCTGCGCCGGCGCATCGGCATGATCTTCCAGCACTTCAACCTGATGTCGGCCAAGACCGTGTGGCAGAACGTCGAGCTGCCACTGAAGGTCGCCGGTGTGCCGCGCGAGGCGCGCCAGCGCAAGGTGCTCGAACTGCTCGAACTGGTCGGCCTGCAGGACAAGCATGCGACCTATCCGGCGCAGTTATCGGGCGGGCAGAAGCAGCGTGTCGGCATCGCTCGCGCGCTGGTTCACGACCCGCAGATATTGCTCTGTGACGAAGCCACCAGTGCGCTCGACCCGGAAACCACACAGTCGATCCTCGGCCTGCTGCGCGAAATCAACCAACGCCTGAACCTGACCGTGGTGCTGATCACCCACGAGATGGCAGTGATCCGCGAAATCTGCGACCGCGTGGTGGTACTGGAACAAGGCGAAGTGGTCGAGCAAGGCCCGGTGTGGCGCGTCTTCGGCGCGCCGCGCCATGAGGTGACGCGCACCCTGCTGGCGCCGCTGCAGCATGCGCTGCCCGCGCGTCTGCAGGAACGCCTGCACAGCGAACGCGAAAAACCTGACGACGACCTGATCCTGCGCCTGCACTACGCCGGCAGCGGTCTGGA
>JBLUOL010000303.1:0-3319 GCA_048065775.1 Pseudomonas sp. GW6 | reverse complement strand
CCGGGGTGGCCTGCAGCAAGCGTTTGCCGGCAAAACGGGCCAGCGGCAGCTCACCGGTCTTGACCACCAGTACCCAGTCGGCGGCGGCGATCTCGGCCTCGCTCAACGGCGAGCCAATCGCGCGTGCGTCATGCACCTCGACACGGGTTTGCCAGCCCAGGCGCTCGGCAGCGGCCTGCAGCAGGCGCGAACACAATACGCTGGTGACCTGACCATTGGGGCAGGCGGTGACGATCAGCACATTCATGGTGGGTGCCTCTTATTTTTCTAAAGGGTGCAATTGCACGGCCGCTTCGAAGCGGGCCAGTTGCTCGCAATCATGGATGCCGAAGCCGATCTGGGTGACTGCCTGCGCTGCCACCGCGGTGGCCAGGCGCAACGTACGCTCGGCCGGCCAGCCCTCGAGCAGGCCATGCAGGCTGGCCGCCAGCAGCGAATCGCCGGCACCGACCGTGCTGGCCACCTCGACACGCGGCGGCGTGGCACGCAGGGCGATGTCCGGGCCATGCCAGTCGACACCGTCGGCACCACGCGACAGCAGCACGTGCTCGATACCCTGCGCACGCAGCGTCTGCACGGCGGCAGACAGGTCGCTGCCGCATACCTCGGCCAGCTCTTCTTCGTTGGGTTTGATCAGCCAGGGGGCGACGCCCAGCGCCGCCTGCAGGGCAGCACCACTGCTATCGACCGCCAGCGGCACGCCACTGGCCTTGATCCGCCGCAGCAGGCCGGCGAACCATTGCGGCGTCACCCCACGCGGCAGGCTGCCAGCCACCACCACGGCGTCATGCCCGGCGAGCAGCGGCTCCAGCTCAGCCTCCAGGCGCTCCAGGTGCTCAGCCTCGACCTGCGGACCGGGGCCGTTGAGGTCGGTGATGCGACCATCGGCCTCGGCCAGCTTGATATTGCTGCGCGTCTCGCCCGGCACGCGGACGAACAGGTCGTGAAAACCGCGCTTGTGCATCAGACTCTCGAACGGTGCGGCATTGGCGCGGCCAAGAAAGCCGCCGACGCTAAGGCTGTGGCCCAGGTCGGCCAGCACCTGGGCGACGTTCAGGCCCTTGCCGGCGGCGTGACTGCGCAGCTCATGGCAGCGGTTGATCGCGCCGGGCTGCAGGCGATCTAGGCGCAGGGTCAGGTCCAGCGCCGGGTTCAGGGTCAGGGTCAGGATTCGGGCCATCAGTGCATCTCCGCCACCAGCGCACGCACGGCGCTGGCACTGTCCAGGGTCAGGGCACGGTCGGCCAGGGTTCGTGCCTGGCGGCTGTCCAGCTCGCGCACGCGCGCCTTGACCAGGGCAATCGATCGCGGCGTCACGCTCAGCTCGTCCACGCCAAGGCCGACCAATAGCGGCACGGCCAGGCGGTCGCTGGCCAGCTCACCACAGACACCGACCCACTTGCCTTGAGCATGGGCTGCGGTCACGGTCATCTCGATCAGGCGCAGCACCGCCGGATGCAGGCCATCGGCCTGCGCCGACAGCTGCGGATGGCCACGGTCGATGGCCAGGCAGTACTGGGTCAGGTCATTGGTGCCGATGCTGAAGAAGTCCACCTCGCGCGCCAGCACCGGCGCCAACAACGCTGCCGAGGGCACTTCGATCATGATGCCGACCTGCAGGTCGCGTACCTCGATCTCTTCGCGCAGCCGCTGCACCATGTCACGCGCCGCACGCCACTCCTCCACCGAACCGACCATGGGGAACATGATGCGCAGCGGTCGGCCATCGGCTGAGGCGAGCAAGGCGCGCAGCTGGATTTCCAGAATCTCCGGGCGCTGCAGGCTCAGGCGAATACCGCGCACGCCGAGAAAGGGGTTTTCCTCAGCCGGCATCGGCCAGTACGGCAGCGGTTTATCGCCGCCGACATCCAGAGTGCGCACCACCAGCGGGCGACCGGCCAGCGCATCTAGCACGCGCCGATATTCGCGCTCCTGCGCGGCATGGTCCGGCGCCTGGGCATGCTCCATGAACACCAGCTCGGTGCGCAGCAGGCCCACCGCTTCCGCGCCCAACTCCACCGCATCGGCGGTTTCGCCGCTGGCGCCAATATTGGCCGCCACTTCTACGCGCACGCCGTCCTGAGTCTGCGCGCCGTCAAAGCGCTCGGCATGCGCCTGCTCACGCCGCTGCTGCGCCACCTCACGCTCGTGCAGCGCCTGATCACGCTCTGCCGCATCCGGGGCAATGCGCAGCAGGCCGCTGTCGCCATCGAGCAGCAGCGGCGTGCCTTGCGCCAGCGCCAGCACACCATCGCCGGCACCGACCACGGCGGGAATCCCCAGGGCGCGAGCGATGATCGCGCTGTGCGCGGTGGCGCCCCCCTGCGCGGTCAGGATGCCGGCCACGCGCTGACGGTCGAGGCCAGCGACGTCCGACGGCACCACTTCAGCCATCACCAGGATGTACGGCTCGTTCGGCTCACTGGGCAGCTCTACGCCACACAGATGCGCCAGCACACGGTTGCCGATATCACGCAGGTCAGCCGCCCGTTCGGCCAGCAGCGGGTCATGCAGCGCTTCCTGACGCTTGGCCGCCGCTTCGACTTCGACCTGCCAGGCCGCTTCGGCACTCGCGCCCTTGGCCAGGTGGGCGTCGACATCCTCGCGTAGCGCAGGATCAGCGAGCATGGCCAGGTGGGCACTGAAGATTTCCCGAATGCTCGCCACGCCGGCGCCATCGACTAGGCGCTGAATCTGCGCAGAGACAGTCGCCAGAGCTGAATCCAGTCGCCCGCGCTCCTGATCGACGCCCTGGCCCTGTTCGGCGAAATCAAACACTGGTGGTGTACGTACCAGCGCCGGGCCGATGGCGATACCGGGCGAAGCGCCGACTGCCAGCAAACGGCTTCCAGCGACAGGGGCGACGGCCTCGACTGGCTCCAGCTGCGCCGCGACTTCGGGCAGCGCTTCGTTCAATGGTTCGACCGTTTCCCCCAGACCACTCTCCAGTGCGGCGCGAATGGCCGGCAGCGCACTGTCGGCAATCGTCGGTTCAGCGCTGAATTCGAGCATCTGGCCACGCCGCGCACCCAACGCCAGCAGGCGGCTGAGGCTCTTGGCCGAAACACCGGCGCCCGCGTCACCGAGCAAGCGCACGCGGATATCTCCGGCAAAACCCTGCGCCAGCTCGCTCAGCGCCTTGGCCGGACGCGCGTGCAGACCATGGGCATTGAGCAGCGGCACACTGAGGCTGGGCCAGTCCGGCGGCACCTCGCCGCCCAGCGCCTCGATCACCTGACGGCTGTCGCTGGCTTCACTGAACGCCGCCGCGCGGCCACCGATCAGCACATCGCACAGACGCTCCAGCGCCTGACGATGC
>JBLUOL010000302.1:0-3358 GCA_048065775.1 Pseudomonas sp. GW6 | reverse complement strand
ACCAGCGTGCGGCCAGCTCATGGCTCAGCGCCTCGCCGGTGGGCAACAGCCAGCGCAGTGCCGGCAGCGCCACGGCCGATGCTTCGAGCATGCCGTCGATCACCGCCGGCACCGCCTCCAGCACGCTCACCCCGGTGGCTGCGACGCACGCGAGCAGGGCCTGCGGATCATGGGTGATGGCATCGGGGATGATCTCCAGCGCGCCACCGAACAACGGCGCGGTGAGCAGTTGCCAGACCGAGATATCGAAGCCGGTGGCGGCAGTCTGGGCGATCACGTCCGCTTCACCGAGTTGCAGGTAAGGCACCTTGGCCAACTGGTTGTTGAGCATGCCGCGCTGGTTGACCATCACCCCTTTTGGCTCGCCGGTGGAGCCGGAGGTGTAGATCAGGTAGGCCAGGTGCTCGGGGCCGGCGTAGCGCCCGGGGTTGTCGCGGCGGCTGTGCTCCAGCAAGTCTTCATAGACCAGCACGCGCGGCGGCTGCGGCAGCTCGGCGAGCATCGCCTGAACCTGCGCCAGTTGCGCGCGCAGGGTGATCAGCACCGGCGCGGAGCTGCTGGTCAGCATGCGCGCGCTGCGCGCCGGCGGATGGCGCTCGTCCAGCGCCAGGTAGGCAGCACCAGCCTTGAAGGCGCCGATGATCAGGCTCAGCAGTGGCAGACCACGGGGTGCATACAGCGCCACCACGTCATCGAACTGCACACCGCATTCGATCAGGCCATGGCCGATACCGTTGGCCCGCTCGTTGAGCGCGAAGTAGGACAGCGTCTGCCCCTGGCAGCGGGCGACGGTACGTGCGCCCTGCTGCTGCACCTGCGCCTCGAAACGCGCCAGGTAGCTCTGCGCATACCATTGCGGCTTGCTCTGGCCCTGGCCCAGCTGGCACAGCGCGTCGCGCTCGCTGTCATCGAGCAGGCGCAGCTCGCTCAAAGGACGCTGCGGCGCCTCGCTCAGTTGCAGCAGCAGACGACGGAAATGCTCGACCAGTACCTGCATGTCGACCACGGCGAACTGCTGGGTATCGAAGCTCAGTTGCAGGGTCAGGCTGGCACCCGGCAGCAGCACCACGGTCAACGGATAGTTGGTGTGGGTGCGGTTTGCCAGCGGCGTGATGCGGTAGGTGTCGACGGCCTCCTGCACCTCGCCACCGAGTGGCACGTTCTCGAACACGAACAGACTGTCGAACAGCGGCTGGCCGCGCGGCGTGTCGGCGAGGTTCTGCACCTCGGCCAGGGACAGCTGCTCATGCTGACGCATGCCGGCGTTCTGCGCCTGCAGCGCTTGCAGCAATTGCAGCCCGGTCGCGCCCGCGCCCGGCAGCTGCACACGCAGCGGCAAGGTATTGATGAACAGCCCCAGCGCCTCTTCGATGCCCTCAAGCTCAGTCGGGCGCCCGGCCACGGTGACGCCGAACAGCACGTCGTCGCGCCCGCTGTAGCGCATCAGCAGCAGCGCCCAGGCGGCCTGGACGAAGGTGTTGACGGTCAGCTGATGACGCCGCGCCTGCTCGGCCAGGGCTCGGGTCTGCTCGGCATCGAGCGCGAGGCTGACGTCATGCATGCCCGCCTCGCCCTGCTGGCGGCGATACGGCAGTGGCGTCACCGTGTCGAAGCCGGCCAGCTCGTCTCGCCAGTAGCGGCGGCTGGCCGCCTCGTCCTGGCGTGCGAGCCAGGCGATGAAGTCGCGATAGGGTCGCGCCGGCGGCAGTTGCAGGCTACGCCCAAGCAGGCGAGCGCAGTACTGGGCGAAGAACTCGGCCAGCATCAGGCCACGGCACCATGCGTCGATCAGGACATGGTGATGGCTCTGCACGATGCGCCAATCGGCCTCGGCGAACTTCACCAGGCGCAGGCGCAGCAAAGGCGCCTGAGTGAAATCGAAGCCGCGCTGACGCTCCTCGCGCAGGATCGCCTGCAACCTGGCCTCGGCTTCATCGCGCGACAGCTCGCTGAAGTCGAGGAACTGCACGGGCGAAGGTACCTGGCGCAGCACCAGTTGATGCGGCGTCCCTTCCAGGTTGCAGAAGGCCGTGCGCAACGCCGGGTGACGCTGCACCACCTGCTGCCAGGCATGGGTGAAGGCCTCCACATCCAGCGCGCTAGCCACGGCGTACTGGTCTTGCATCAGGTAGATGCCGCTGCCCTGCTCCAGCTGGCTGTGCAGGAGAATGCCCTGCTGCATCGGCGCCAGCGGGAAGAGGTCTTCGATCTGCTGCGGCGCATAAGGCAAGGCGTCGAGTTGCGCCTGACCGAGCGTTGCCAGAGGGAAATCGGAAGGCGTCAGGCCACCGGCTGCGGGCGCGCAGCAATGCTCGATCAACTGCCGCAGCGTCTGCTCGTACAGATCCAGCAGACGCTCGACGCTGCTCGTCTCGAAGCGCGCGCGGCTGTAGGTCAGCATCAGTTGCAGGCAACCGCCACGCACCTGACCGTCGATGGCCAGGGCATTGGCCAGCGGGCCGCTGCCGTCGCGTGGCGCGCCGCTCGTTTCGTCAGCCAGACGCCAGCGTGCACCGGTCTGGTCATCGAAACGGCCCAGGTAGTTGAAGGTCAGCCCCAGTCCCGTCAGCTCCTCCAGCGGAGCATTGGCCAGGTACTTGAGCACGCCGTAGCCGATGCCCTTGTCCGGCACCTGACGCAGCCCTTCCTTGACCTGCTTGAGGGTCGCGCCGAGGTCATCACCGGCTTGCAGCGCGACCGGGTACAGACTGGTGAACCAGCCGAGGGTGCGGCTCAGATCGAGCTGATCGTCCTCGCGGCCATGGCCCTCCAGGCTGATCACCGTACGCCGGCGTCCACTCCACTGCCACAAGGCCTGGGCCAGCGCCGCCAGCAACACATCGTTGATCTGCGTGCGGTAGGCCGCCGGCACTTCACCGAGCAGGCGCGCGGTGGTCGCAGCATCGAGCGTCAGATGCAATTGGCCGGCATCGGCGACCTTGGCGCTGCCTTCAGGGCGGTCGCAGGGCAGGCAGGCTTCGGCGGCGCTGAAGCCCTGCCAGTACTCCAGTTGTGCCGCCAGCTGCGGGCTGCCAGCCAGGGTCTGCAGATGCGCCGACCATTGCTGGAAGCTGGTCGTAACGGCGGCGAGGCTGATCGTCTGTCCGGCCAGTCGCTGCGCGTAGGCCTGCTGCAGATCCTCGAGCAGCACGCGCCAGGACACGCCATCGACCGCCAGGTGGTGGACGGCCAGTAGCAGTCGATTACGCCCGTCCGGCAACTGCGCCAGTACTGCGCGCAGCATTGGCCCGTGCTCGATATCCAGGCTGCGCTGGGCTTCGTCGCACAGCGCCGGCAAGTCGTCGGCGGCGGCCACCTGGCACACCCACAACAGCTCCTGCGTCGGCTGCGCGTCACG
>JBLUOL010000301.1:0-3362 GCA_048065775.1 Pseudomonas sp. GW6 | reverse complement strand
CGCAGCATCCTCGCCGAAGGCGCCGAGCGCGCGCGTGACGAAGCGCGCGAAACCCTGGCCGAAGTACGCATGGCCATGGGCCTGAATTACCGCTGAAGGAGCGCCAGTCGATGAGTGAGCCCGCCACGCCAACCCCGGACAGCCAGGCCGGCGCCCAGCAGGAGCTGCCGTTCGCCCTGGTTTATGGTGAGGCAGTCACCGAATTGCCGCTGGACCTGTACATTCCCCCGGATGCCCTGGAGGTTTTCCTCGAGGCCTTCGAGGGGCCGCTGGACCTGCTGCTGTATCTGATCCGCAAGCAGAACATCGACATCCTCGATATCCCCGTTGCCGAGATCACCAAGCAGTACATGGGCTACGTTGAACTCATGCATTCGGTACGTCTGGAGCTGGCTGCCGAATACCTGGTGATGGCCGCCATGCTGGCCGAGATCAAGTCGCGCATGCTGCTGCCGCGCTCCACCGAGGCCGAGGAGGAAGAAGACGATCCGCGCGCCGAGCTGATTCGCCGCCTGCAGGAGTACGAGCGTTTCAAGGCCGCTGCCGAGGGGATCGACGAACTGCCGCGCGTTGGCCGCGACGTGACTGTGCCCAGGCTGGATGCACCCGAAGCCCGCGCGCGCAAGCTGCTGCCGGACGTCAGCCTGGAAGAGGTGTTGCTGTCGATGGCCGAGGTGCTGCGCCGCGCCGACATGTTCGAAAGCCACCAGATTACCCGCGAGGCGCTGTCCACCCGCGAGCGCATGAGTGAAGTGCTGGAGCGCCTCAAGGGCGGAGCCTTCGTGCCTTTCGTCGAGCTGTTCGCCGCCGAGGAAGGGCGTCTCGGCGTGGTGGTAACCTTCATGGCGGTGCTCGAATTGATCAAGGAATCCCTGGTCGAGCTGGTGCAGAATGAGCCCTTCGCCGTCATCCACGTCCGAGCCCGTGCCGAATGAACCTGAACGACCCCAAAGACCTGGCGCAATTGCTCGAAGCCTTTCTGCTGGCTTCCGGCAAGGCGCAGTCGCTCGATCGCCTCTTCGAACTCTTCGAAGAGGGCGAGCGGCCCGAGCCCGAGCAGTTCAAGGCGGCGTTGGAGATCCTCCGGCAGTCCTGCGAAGGGCGAGCGTTCGAGTTGAAAGAAGTGGCTTCGGGTTACCGTCTGCAGGTGCGTGAGCGTTTCGCGCCATGGGTTGGTCGGCTTTGGGAAGAGCGCCCGCAGCGCTACTCCCGTGCGCTGCTGGAAACCTTGGCGCTGATCGCCTACCGCCAGCCCATCACCCGTGGCGAGATCGAGGACGTGCGGGGCGTGGCGGTCAACAGCAACATCACCAAGACCCTGCTCGAGCGTGAGTGGATTCGCGTGGTGGGCTATCGCGACGTGCCGGGCCGTCCGGCGATGTTCGCCACCACCAAGGGCTTTCTCGACCACTTCAACCTGAAAAGCCTCGACGAGCTGCCGCCGCTCGCCGCCCTGCGTGAGCTGGAGCCCGAGCCTGAACTGGCGCTGGACGACGATGCCGAGGTACCGGCAGGGCTGCAGGCGCGTGCCGATCTGGCCTTGCAGGAAGACGGCGAAGCCGCCGAGCCTCGCGAGGAAACCAGCTTCCGTAGCCTGCTGGCCGAGCTGGACGACATGGAACAGGGGCTCAAGACTGATTTCGATGACCTGCGTCTGGTAGAAGACGAAGAGGATGAAGCGGTCGAAGACGATCTGGCCGACCTGGACGGCGATCAGCCGTTGCATTGATATCGCTTAAGCCCTTTATCGAATACTTCAATCTCGCTGTTTGTCCCTCGGCCTTTATTCTTGCGCCCATCCGATCCTTTTTGGTTTAGGCGATCCAATGAGCAAGAGTCCGTGCATCAAGGTCTGTGAGTTCGAAAAGGACATCTGCCTGGGCTGCGGCCGCAGCCGTGAGGAAATCAAAGGCTGGAAACGCCTGGACAAGGGTGAGCGCCTGGCGCTGCTGGCCGAGGCCGATATGCGCTTGCTGGCGCTGGAGGCCACCGGAAGGCGCAAGTATTGACCGCATATCCGGTGTAGGAGCCGCGCCTCGCGGCGAATGGTGGGGGCGTCGATAGTACAAGGCTTGTGCGCAAAAGCTTCGCCCCGGGGCGGGGCTCCTACGATCCGGTGCTGTGTTCCTGCTTCTACCAGGCGAATGCCGCAGCATCGTCTACCCTATGGGCTCTACAGCGCGTATGATGCGCGCCCTTCGATCATCCTTTACTACACCGGGAGGTGCCCAAGATGACTGAGCACGAACAACCGCGTCCTGCAGGCGAGAAACTGCAGAAAGTCCTGGCCCGCCTTGGGCTGGCCTCGCGCCGCGAGATCGAGACCTGGATCGCCGAAGGTCGGGTCAAGGTCAACGGCGCTGCTGCGACCCTGGGCCAGCGCGTCGATGCCAATGACGCCATCGCTCTTGATGGCCGTTTGCTCAAGCGCGAAGAAATCACCGGCTCGGTTCGCCGCGTGTTGATCTACAACAAGCCGGATGGCGAGATCTGCACCCGTGATGACCCGGAAGGCCGCCCCACCGTATTCGATCGTCTGCCGCGCCCCAAAGAAGGCCGCTGGATCAATATCGGTCGCCTCGATATCAACACCACCGGCCTGTTGCTGTTCACCACTGACGGTGAACTGGCCAACCGCCTGATGCACCCGTCCTATCAGATGGACCGCGAATACGCGGTGCGTGTGCGTGGCGAAGTCACCGAGGAAATGCTGGAGAACCTCAAGAATGGCGTGATGCTCGAGGATGGTCCGGCCAAGTTCACCGACATCAAGGAAGCGCCCGGCGGCGAAGGCTTCAACCACTGGTATCACTGCGTGGTGATGGAAGGGCGTAACCGCGAAGTGCGTCGCCTGTGGGAGTCCCAGGGCCTGGTGGTCAGCCGCCTGAAGCGCGTGCGCTTCGGCCCGGTGTTCCTCACTTCCGAGTTGACCATGGGCCGCTGGCGCGAAATGGACCAGCGTGAAGTGGACATTCTCAGCGCCGAAGTGGGCCTGACTCCGCAGGCGCTGCCAGCGATGAAGGAAAAGACCCGCGAGAAGCTCGACCGTCTGCAGCGCAAGTCGGCCAAACCGGTCGAGGTGCGTGGCAAGCGTGTGCTGCGTCCGGCGAAGGATGAGGTAGGTGCCGAAAATGCCCGTCCGAGCCGTGCGCCGCGCCGTGAGGATGGCGATCAGCGTGCGCCGCGTGGCCCGCGCAAAGACAGCGGTGAGCGTCGTGAAAACGGTCGCGGCACGCCGGTAGCGGAGCGCCCGAGTGATGTGAAGAAGCGTCAGCCGCGTCCGGCCGTCGAGTTGTCCGAGCGTCCAGCACGCAAGCCGCGTCCGGCAACACCCGGCAAGCGTCCGCCCGCCGGCGATGGTC
>JBLUOL010000300.1:0-3384 GCA_048065775.1 Pseudomonas sp. GW6 | reverse complement strand
GCCGTCCGATGCTGGCAACAGCTTCCAGCTGTCGATCAACGCTCAGGGCCGCCTGGTCTCCGAGGAAGAGTTCGAGAACATCATCATCCGCGTCGGCGACAACGGCGAGATCACTCGACTGCGCGACATTGCCCGCGTCGAGCTGGGCTCCAACCAGTACGCCCTGCGCTCGCTGCTGAACAACCAGCCGGCGGTGGCCATCCCGGTATTCCAGCGCCCCGGCTCCAACGCCATCGAGATTTCCGACTCGGTGCGTGAGCGCATGGCCGAACTGAAGAAGTCCTTCCCGCAGGGCATGGACTACGAAGTGGTGTATGATCCGACCATCTTCGTGCGCGGCTCCATCGAGGCAGTGGTGCACACTCTGCTCGAAGCCGTGGTGCTGGTGGTGCTGGTGGTCGTGCTGTTCCTGCAGACCTGGCGCGCCTCGATCATCCCCTTGGCTGCCGTACCAGTGTCCTTGATCGGCACCTTCGCGGTCATGCACATGTTCGGCTTCTCGCTCAACGCCCTGTCGCTGTTCGGCCTGGTGCTGGCCATCGGTATCGTGGTGGACGACGCCATCGTGGTGGTGGAGAACGTCGAGCGCAACATCGCCCTGGGCAAATCCCCGGTCGAGGCCACCCGCCAGGCCATGAAGGAAGTGACCGGCCCCATCGTCGCCACCGCTCTGGTGCTGTGCGCCGTGTTCGTGCCGACCGCCTTCATCTCCGGTCTCTCGGGCCAGTTCTATCAGCAGTTCGCCCTGACCATCGCCATTTCCACGGTGATCTCGGCGATCAACTCGCTGACCCTGTCGCCGGCTCTGGCCGCCATCCTGCTCAAGGATCACCACGCGCCGAAAGACGCCTTCTCGCGAGGGCTCGACAAGCTGTTCGGTGGCTGGCTGTTCGCCCCGTTCAACCGCATGTTCGAGCGCGCCAGCAACCGCTACGTCGGCACCGTGCGTCGCGTGCTGCGTGGTAGCAGCATCGCCATGCTGATCTACGGCGGCCTGCTGGTGCTCGGCTACCTGGGTTTCTCCAGCACTCCGACCGGCTTCGTGCCGCAGCAGGACAAGCAGTACCTGGTGGCCTTCGCCCAGTTGCCAGACGCGGCGACCCTCGATCGCACCGAAGTGGTGATCAAGCGCATGAGCGAAATCGCCAGCAAGCATCCGGGCGTGGAAAACACCGTGGCCTTCCCGGGCCTGTCGATCAACGGCTTCACCAACAGCCCGAACAGCGGCATCGTTTTCGTCACGCTCAAGGACTTCGGCCTGCGCAAGGACGAAAACATGTCTGCCGGCGCCATTGCTGCCGAGCTCAACGGCCAGTTCGGTGAGATTCAGGAGGCCTACCTCGCCATCTTCCCGCCGCCGCCGGTACAGGGCCTCGGCACCATCGGTGGCTTCCGCCTGCAGATTCAGGACCGTGGCAACCTCGGCTATGAAGAGCTGTACACGCAGACCCAGAACATCTTGGGCAAGGCCCGCCAGTTGCCGGAGCTGAACCCGATGTCGGTGTTCACCAGCTACCAGGTCAACGTGCCGCAGGTCGATGCCGCCATCGACCGCGAAAAGGCCAAGACCCACGGCGTGGCCATCAGCGATATCTTCGACACCCTGCAGGTGTACCTGGGCTCGCTGTACGCCAACGACTTCAACCGTTTTGGCCGCACCTACCAGGTCAACGTCCAGGCCGATCAGCAATTCCGCCTGGAGCCGGAGCAGATTGGTCAGCTCAAGGTGCGCAACAACCGTGGCGAGATGGTGCCGCTGTCGACCTTCGTCAAGGTCGATGACAGCGCCGGCCCGGATCGGGTGATGCACTACAACGGCTTCCTTACCGCCGAGATCAACGGTGCCGCCGCGCCGGGCTACAGCTCGGGCCAGGCCGAAGCGGCCATCGCCAAGCTGCTGAACGAGGAACTGCCGATCGGCATGACCTTCGAGTGGACCGATCTGACCTACCAGCAGATTCTCGCCGGCAATACCGCGATCTTCATCTTCCCGCTGTGCGTGCTGCTGGCCTTCCTCGTGCTGGCCGCCCAGTACGAAAGCTGGAGCCTGCCGCTGGCGGTGATCCTGATCGTGCCGATCGTGCTCTTCACCGCCATCACCGGGGTGATCATCGCCGGGCTCGACAACAACATCTTCACCCAGATCGGTCTGATCGTGCTGGTGGGCCTGGCGTGCAAGAACGCCATCCTGATCGTCGAGTTCGCCAAGGAGAAACAGGAAGAGGGTCTCGACCGCGTCGCAGCGGTGCTGGAAGCCTGCCGCCTGCGTCTGCGCCCGATCCTGATGACCTCGATCGCCTTCATCATGGCCGTGGTGCCGCTGGTGCTGTCCAGCGGTGCGGGCGCCGAGATGCGTCATGCCATGGGCGTGGCGGTGTTCTCCGGGATGATCGGCGTGACCTTCTTCGGCCTGCTGCTGACTCCGGTGTTCTATGTCCTGATCCGCGGCTTCGTCGAAAAACGCGAAGCCCGCAAAGCCGCCCGCCTGCAGGAGTCGCATGCATGAAAGCCTTTGCCCCCGCTCTCCTGACCCTGGCGCTGTCGGCCTGCGCCGTCGGCCCGGACTATCGAGCGCCCGTGACCGATCCTGCGCGCATTGCCGCGCTGGAGGCGGCCGATTACGACCGCAGCCGTTTCGAAGCCGCCTGGTGGCAGCAGTTCGACGACCCGACGCTGAACCAGCTGGTGCAGCGTTCACTGCAGGACAACCGCGAGCTGCGCGTGGCCTTCAACCGCCTGCGTGCGGCCCGGGCAATCCGCGATGACGTGGCCAACGACCGCCTGCCCACCGTCACCAGCCGCGCCAGTGGCGAGTTCGGCAAGGCGCAGCAGCCGCCGACCACGGACGAGCGCATCCGTCAGGAACGCTACGACCTGGGCCTCGACATGGCCTGGGAGCTCGATCTGTTTGGCCGCATCCAGCGCCAACTGGAAGCAAGTGAAGCGCGCATCGAAGTGGCCGAGGCCGACTACTACCAGTTGCAGGTCAGCCTGATCGCCGAACTGGTCGATGCCTACGGCACCCTGCGTGGTGCGCAACTGCGCGAAAGCATCGCCCGCGAGAACCTGAAGAACCAGCAGGACTCGCGCGCCATCACCGAGCAGCTGCGTGACGCTGGCGTCGGCACCGAACTCGACGTGCTGCGCGCCGATGCCCGCCTGGCCGCTACCGAAGCCAGCCTGCCGCAACTGCAGGCGCAGCAGGTACGTGCGCAGAACCGCATCGCCACCCTGCTCGGCCAGCGCCCGGAACAGCTGCAGATCGACCTGTCGCCCAAACCCCTGCCGGTGATCGCCAAGGCCTTGCCCATCGGCAACCCGGGCGAACTGCTGCGCCGTCGCCCGGATATCCAGGCGGCCGAGCGGCAGCTGGCGGCGGCCACG
>JBLUOL010000299.1:0-3399 GCA_048065775.1 Pseudomonas sp. GW6 | reverse complement strand
GCGGCCAGTGCCGGCGTGTCGGCGCGCGTTGCGGTCTGCAGCGTCTGGGTCAGGCGCGCCTGGTCGCCGCCGCCGAAGAAGAAGCCGGTCATGCCGTTGATCTGCGCGATCACCTGCGGGTTGCTGTTGTTGCCGATGCTGTCCAGGTCGATGGGAATCCACTGGGCATCCTGGGCGCCGTAGGTCTTCAGCAGCTGCGCGTAGAATTCGCCATTGGACTTGGAGTTGCGCGCGTTGGCCGTGCCGGCGTCGGGGTCCTGGCTCGGTGGAATCGAGGCGGCGGTGATCACGCCGATGCGCGCCTGACTGCCGCCGGCCAGCTGCACCAGACGTTGGTAGATCACCGCGTTGTCGTCCTTGAGCCCGCCGCCCACCAGCAGCAGCGGGCCGGCCGCCAGGGCCGGCAGCGGTAACAGAAGAGCCAGCATGAGGGTGTAACGAATAACCGATCCGATCATTTCGATTTCTCCGCAGGTGCCGCAGGGGCACGGTTGGTGACGCTGGTTGGGGAACGGCGATTGGGAGCCAGAGCGCAGTCGGCGGGCCGGCCTCAGTAAACGGAAAACTGTTTGAAGTAGCGTTTCTCGATGCGCTTGTGGGTGCCGTCGGCAAGGATCGCGGCCAGCGCCCGATCGAGCTGTTGGCGCAGCTCGTCGTCACCCTTGCGCACGGCGATGCCCTGCCCCTGGCCGAAGAACTGCGGCGCCACCACGGGGCCGCCGACCTGCTCGAAGTCGCGGCCCAGTTCGGTCAGGAGGAAGCCGAAGTAACCGGAAACGGCGTCGTCGAGCACCAGATCCAGCTCGCCGCCTGCGAGCGCCCGGTAGGCCTGGGCGGCGCTGGGATAGCGCAGCAGCTGCACATGCTCGGCGAAGCGGGCCTCGAGAAAGCGCTCGTAGGTGGTGCCCTGTTGCACGCCGACGCGCTTGCCGGCGATGCGCCGCGGGGTGATCAGCATCTGATTGATATGGCCCTTGCGGGCAAAGAAGAAGGCCGGGGTCTGCGCATAGCGAGCGGTGAAGTCCACCCGTTCGGCGCGCGCCGCGGTGATCGACATGGACGCCAGGATCAGGTCCGCGCGTCCCGCGTCGAGTGCCGGGATCAGGTCATCCCAGGCGAAGCGCTGCAGTTCGCATTCGCGCTGCATGCGCTGACACAGGGCCCTGGCGATGTCGACGTTGAAGCCGACCAGATTGCCCTGCGCATCGAGTTCTTCGAAAGGCGGGAACTGCCCCTCCATGGCGACCCGCAACGGTCCTGCCGTGCCCGATTGGGCGAGCAGCACAGCGAACAGACACAACAGCATGCGTAGCATTTCGACTCCTTGCCCGCGCGGGGCCAGGGGGTCAGGTCTCCTGGCGGAAAAGCAGGCGCCGCTGGCGACGCCTTAAGGCCAAAGGAGCGTGGGAGCTGACCTTGAAGAAAAAGCTCCGGACGGCCCGTGATCTGTCGCCGCCCGGAGAATGCCGTTACAGGATGCTCAGCGGGTACTCGATGATCAGGCGCACCTCGTCGAGGTCGTCGTCGAATGCCGTGGAGCGGTGAGTGGCGTGACGCAGACGCAGCGACAGGTCCTTGGCCGCGCCTTCCTGGAACACGTAGCGCGCTTCCAGATCGCGTTCCCAATGCTTCTCGTCGTCACCGGCCCAGCCGGCGAAGGCGCCATTCGGATCGGCCTTGGTGCCGTCGATGTCGTCGCCCTTGATGTAGCGCGCCATGAAGGTCAGGCCGGGAACGCCGTAGTGCTTCATGTTCAGGTCGTAGCGGATCTGCACCGAGCGCTCGTTGGGGGCGTTGAAGTCGGAGTACTGCACCGAGTTGGCCAGCCAGATGGAGTCGCCGCCGATGTAGTCGAAGAACTCGTCGCCACGCACCTTCTGATAGGCCAGGCTGAGCTTGTGCGCGCCGAAGCTGTAGGCGCCCTTGAGCGACCAGGTCAGGGTGTCCAGCTCGCCGGCACGCGCCTCGCCTTCGTCGCGGGTCTTGTACGCCACCAGGTCGAAGTTCAGCGCCTGGCTATCGGCCAGCGGGATGTTGTAGTTCAGGTTGGCGAAGTACTGACGCCAGACATCCTTGGCCTCGCTGGCATAGAACATCAGGCTCAGGTCGTCATTGACCGCGTAGCTGAGGCCTGCGAAGTCGACGCTGCGCGCCTCCACCTCGGCGTACTCGCTGGTCAGGTCGTCATCGGAGTTGGTGGAGTTGCGGCGATTGATCGAGGTGAAGTGGCCGGCCTCGAAGGACAGTGCGTCGAACTCGCTGCTGGAAATCTGGAAGCCGGTCGCGGTCTCCGGCAGCAGGCGCGCATCGCCGGTGGCGAACACCGGTGCGGTCGGGCGCATCTCGCCGTACTTCAGCTCGGTGGAAGAGGCGCGCAGCTTCACCGCACCACCGATCTGGCCGTAGCTGTCCGGCACCTCGGCATCGGCGGTGCGGTTGTTGCTGATCGGCAGCAGGCCGTTGCCTACCCGGCCACGGCCGCTATCGAGCTTGACCCCGCCGTAGGCGAAGGCATCGGCGCCGACACCGACGGTCCCCTGGGTGAACCCCGAGCTGAAGTTCAGCTGCGCACCGTGTGCCCACTCCTCGCGATAGCCGTTGCGTTCGTTGACCGGCTTGGCACGGTTGATGCCCTGGCTGTTGCTGCCGCCATGACGGTAGTCGCGGTTCATGTAGAAATTGCGGTTGATCAGCTGCAGGCTGCTGTCCTCGATGAAACCCTTGGCTTCCTGCTGCTGACCGGCGGCGGCAGCCTGCGAGGCCACGGCACCGATGGCCAGGGCGAGACAGCTGAGTTTGAGAATCTTCATGCCTTACTCCGTTGGTTTTATTGGTATGGGGTGCCCGCAACGCGGGCGGTGTTCGCAGCCGCTCAGGTGAACAGCTCGGGAACCAGGTCAGCCGGGCATTCGCCGCGCTCGATCACGGCCTCCAGGCAAAGTGAGCGCTCTTCCAGCCAGCACACGAAGTAGCCCACGCCCCTGCGCCGCTTCAGGCGAAACGGCCAGCGCCGTTCCTGCAGCTCGCGGCTCAGTTCGAGGCGGCGCGGCAGGTGCAGCACCGAGAAGAAACCTGCCCGGGTGCGCACCCTTTCGTGCACTCGCACGCTGGAAGAGATGACGGTCTGTGCCATCTGGCTGTCGTCCTGCAGCAGCTTGTGCAGGGCGAAGACTTCCACTCGGTTCAATTGCATGGCTCGTTTCTCCGGCACAGCCGTGCCCGTCCCGCCTGCGCGGTGCAGGCGGGCTGGGGGTAGAGGTAGAAAAAAGGCTCTAGAGGCCGATGATGCGTGCCAGGGTCTCGGCGACCTCGGCGCGCGCGACCGGCGCAGCAGGCTCGAAGCGTCCCTGGTTGGCGCTCAGCCAACCTTCGGCCACGGTCTGCGCGGCAGCCTCGGCG
>JBLUOL010000298.1:0-3433 GCA_048065775.1 Pseudomonas sp. GW6 | reverse complement strand
CGAGGCGTTTGCGCAGACGTGTGCGTGCTCGTTCGGCCAGTTGCGCTTCTTCGGCGTTGTGCGGCGCCGCGATCACCTGCTCGGCCAGTGCTAATGCTTCGGCATCCTGGCCCAGGCGCTCCAGCACGCGGATCTGCCGTTGCCGCGAGCCCACCGCGCGGGTGTCACGGTACAGTGTCAGCGCCGATTCCAGCTCGCCGGCACGTTCCAGATGCTGCGCCAGTTGCAGTAGCAGGCGCTGGTGGCGTTCGCCGATATGCGGGCTGTCGCTGCAGAAATCGCCCAAGTGCTGCAGCACCTCGGTGACCGTCATGCCGACCTCGAAAGCCTCGCGGCAGGCGTGCAGGTGCAAGTAGTCGTCGACGTCCTGGCGGTGGCGAAAACCGCGCGAACCTGGGGTGATCGGCACCTGCTCGTAGCGGAAGATGCCCAGGTCGGCGAGTACGAATTCCGACCAGTCCTGCGCCAGGTTGCCGAAGAACATCAGGCGCAGGCGGTCGCATAGCGGCCCGATGGCCAGGCTCAGCAGACGCTCCTCCATATTCGGGCACCAGTCGGCCAGGCTGCGGGGTTCGATATGCAGCTCACGCAGGTGCTCGAGCACTTCGCTCTTTTTCAGGGTGCCGCGCGGTAGATCGCTTACGAAATGCGCGGCCAGTTCGTCCTTGAGCAGCAGGGCGCCGAGTTCGTCGAAGCTCAGTGCGGCGCAGTCGATCAGCCAGCCCAGTTCCAGCAGCGGAGCGGCAGCGGTCGGGATGTCGCCGATCTCGGCATAGCGCAGTTTGCTGACACGAAAGTGCACGCCCTTGCGCATCACCAGACGTACCAGCAGCGCCTGGGCGGGCAGTGGCACCTGGGGGAAGTCCGCGACGAAGGCGTGTTCGACGTCGTCCATCAGGTCACGGTGATGGGCATCGAGCCAGGCGAGGGCCTTGCGGAAATTGGCCAGGTAATAGAGTTCGGGAGCGTCGAGGCTGAGCATGCTGCGAAGTTTTACTGGTTTTTTATACAGATGCTAGTGCCGTTCACCGGCTGGAGTACTGAGGTGGGCGGAAGGCGAGGGCGGCGTTGTGTTGCTGCGTGTGGCAACTATCTGTCTGATCGATAAGCGCTTTTTCAGGTATCGATGGCGTCGATTGTCACTATCCCGAGATGTGCCTTTTGCCGTTCTGGGGCGTGCGTAACATGGCAACCGTAGCCAGTTACTCACCCCCTCAGGAGAACGAACATGAAAAAGCATATCCTCGCCAGCCTCGTCATCGCCGCCCTGTCCGCCAGTGCTTTTGCCCTGCCGCAGATCAACGCTCAACAGTCCGCAGCCCCTGTAGTCGCTGAAGGTGGCGCAGATCGTGTCGGCGTGAATCGTGTAGCCGAAGGTGGTGCTGACCGCGTGGGCCTGAACCGCGTAGCCGAAGGTGCTGCTGACCGCGTAGGCCTGAACCGTGTAGCCGAGGGTGGTGCTGATCGCGTTGGCCCGAACCGTGTTGCAGAAGGTGGTGCTGATCGCGTTGGTTTGAACCGTGTCGCCGAAGGTGGTGCTGACCGCGTGGGCCTGAACCGCGTAGCCGAAGGTGGTGCCGACCGCGTGGGCCTGAACCGCGTAGCTGAAGGTGGTGCTGACCGCGTTGGTCTGAACCGTGTTGCAGAAGGTGGTGCTGACCGCGTAGGCCTGAACCGCGTAGCTGAAGGTGGTGCAGACCGCGTGGGCCTGAACCGCGTAGCCGAAGATGGTGCCGACCGCGTAGGTGCCAGCCGTATCAGCTGATCCGGATATCCATCACGCGGGAGCAGTCTTATGCCGCATTGCAGTTAGAAAGGGCGCCCTGAATCGGCGCCCTTTCTCTTTCACCCCTTCTCCACACAATCTCCACGCTCGCCCCATACGCCTCCCACCGCCCTTGCCCAGACTCTGCCGTACCTTCACTCGCTACGGAGAGCGTACCATGACCCGCACCCTGGGCTTCAAGCTGGGCGCCATTGCCCTGTTGATTCTGCTGTTGATGATTCCCCTGTTGATGATCGATGGCCTGGTCGATGAGCGCCAAGGCCTGCGCCATGAGGTGCTGCAGGATATCGCCCGCAGCTCCAGCTACCGCCAGCAGATCACCGGGCCGATCCTGGTGCTGCCCTATATCAAGACCACCCATGAGTGGAAGACCAATGAAAAGACCGGTGAGCGCTATAGCGAAGAGCGTCAGCGTCGCGGTCGCCTGTACTTCCTTCCGGAGCGCTTCGTGCTCGAAGGAACGGTTGCTACCGAGCTGCGTGCCCGTGGCATCTATGAAGCGCGCCTGTACCGCAGCGACAGCCTGGTCAGCGGCCAATTTCGCCTGCCGGCGCGCCTGGGGCTGGGCGACGAGCTGGGTTTCTACCGCTTCGAGAAACCCTTTCTCTCGGTCGGCATCAGCGATATCCGCGGCATCAGCAACGACCTGCAACTGCGCCTCAATGGCCAGACCCTGAGCTTCGCGCCGGGCAGTGCTGACGATAACTTCGGTGCCGGCGTGCATGCACCGATTCCGGCCCTGGATACCCAGGGCGGGCAGATTCTCGAGTTCGCTTTCGACCTCAAGCTGCAGGGCACCGAGCAGCTCTCGGTGGTGCCGGTCGGGCGTGATAGCCGGGTCAGCTTGACCTCCGACTGGCCGCACCCGAGCTTCGTCGGTGAATACCTGCCGAGCCGCCGCGAGATCAGCGCCAAGGGTTTTACCGCCGAGTGGCAGACCAGCTTCTTCGCCACCAATCTGGAAGAGGCATTGCGCGACTGCGTGGGCGCTGACCGTTGCCAGGCTTTGTTCGGCCGCAACTTCGGGGTGAGTTTCGTCGACCCGGTGGATCAGTACCTGAAGACCGACCGCGCAATCAAATATGCGCTGCTGTTCATCGCCCTGACTTTCGCCACCTTCTTCCTCTTCGAGGTGCTCAAGCGCCTGGCCGTGCACCCGGTGCAGTACGCATTGGTCGGCCTGTCGCTGGCGCTGTTCTACCTGCTGCTGCTGTCGCTCTCCGAGCATCTGGACTTCGCCCTGGCCTATGCGTTGTCAGCCAGCGCCTGCGTTGGGCTAATCGGTTTCTACGTCAGCTTCGTGCTGCACAGTTGGCGGCGCGGCATGGGCTTTGGCGCTTTGCTGGCAGCGCTGTACGCCATGCTCTATGGCCTGCTCAACGCCGAGGACTACGCCCTGCTGATGGGCTCGCTGCTGGTGTTCGGCGTGCTCGGCAGTGTGATGGTGCTGACCCGCAAACTGGACTGGTACGGCGTCGGCCGCAGCGCTCCGCAAGCCTGATCATGACTGGCGCGGCGTAGACCGCGCCCTTTCGGGCACCTCTAAAAACTACCTGCGTGGTCATCACCGCGTTAAAAACAGGCTCAAAATGCTCATTTACAGCTCGTAAACTCCGCTTTTTCGCCTGTTTTTGCCTTGTGCTGACT
>JBLUOL010000297.1:0-3481 GCA_048065775.1 Pseudomonas sp. GW6 | reverse complement strand
AAGGAGGCGGTCAAGGGCGTCGACTTCGTCCATACCGACGTCTGGGTGTCCATGGGCGAGCCGGTGGAAGCCTGGGGTGAACGCATCCAGGAACTGCTGCCGTACCAAGTCAACGCCGAAATCATGAAGGCCGCCGGCAACCCGCGGGTGAAGTTCATGCACTGCCTGCCGGCCTTCCACAACAGCGAAACCAAGGTCGGCAAGCAGATCGCCGAACAGTATCCGCACCTGAAGAACGGCATCGAAGTGACCGAGGACGTCTTCGAGTCGCCATGGAACATCGCCTTCGAGCAGGCGGAAAACCGCATGCACACCATCAAGGCGATTCTGGTCGCGACCCTGGCCGACATCTAAACCGTAGCCCGGATGCAATCCGGGGCAATCGCCCCCTCGCCATCCCCGGATTGCATCCGGGCTACGAACGAGAACAAGGAGCAACCATCATGCGACTCGTCATCGCCCTGGGCGGCAACGCCCTGCTTCGTCGCGGCGAAGCCATGACCGCGGAAAACCAGCGTGAAAATGTACGTATCGCCTGTGAGCAGATAGCCAAGGTTGCAGGCGGAAACGAGCTGGTGATCGCTCACGGCAACGGCCCACAAGTCGGCCTGCTGGCCCTGCGGGGCAATGCCTTCGACGCCGCCAATCCTTACCCGCTGGATGTACTCGGCGCCGAAACTGAAGGCATGATCGGCTACATGATCGAGCAGGAGCTGGGCAACCTGCTGCCGTTCGAGGTGCCCTTCGCCACCATCCTCACCCAGGTCGAAGTGGACAGCGCCGATCCAGCGTTCAAGAAACCAACCAAACCTATAGGCCCGGTCTACGCCAAGGAAGAAGCCGAACGCCTGGCCGCCGAGAAAGGCTGGAGCATCGCCCCGGACGGTGACAAGTTCCGCCGCGTCGTGGCCAGCCCACGGCCACAACGCATCTTCGAAATTCGCCCGATCAAATGGCTGCTGGAAAAAGGCAGCGTGGTGATCTGCGCCGGTGGCGGCGGTATTCCCACCATGTACGACGGCAACAAATTGCATGGCGTGGAGGCGGTGATCGACAAGGATCTGTGCTCGTCACTGCTCGCCGAACAGCTCAACGCCGACCTGCTGGTAATCGCCACCGACGTCGACGCCACCTATATCGACTGGGGCAAGCCGACGCAGAAATCCATCGCCGAAGCTCACCCCGACGAGCTGGACAAACTCGGCTTTGCCGCCGGCTCCATGGGGCCGAAGGTGCAAGCCGCCTGCGAGTTCGCCCGCAACACTGGCAGCACGGCGGTGATCGGCTCGCTGGAAAATATCGAGGCCATCGTCCAGGGCAAATCCGGTACCCGGATCAGCCTGGATTACAGCGCCATCGCCTATCGCTGAAGGAGAGATGCCAACATGTTCGAGCCCGGCCATCTGCATCGCGATAACTTGGACAAACTCGAGACAATCTAGAGGGCTACGAGGTTCACTTGGTTTTCACCAGTATGCTTCGACTCTACATCTCAGCCTTGCGACCGACTAATCTCCCAGAACACTCTGCCATGGCGCATGGGTCACTGCAATTTGCTGCCCGAGTCGTTGTTCGATGATGGGGTTCACGGCATTAGGCTGAATCCCTTACCGTCATCGAGCACGGCGTAACGTCCACTGGCGAGCAGACGCTACGCCGTAGATGCCTATCACGCGCCGATCATCAAGGATTGGTCGGTGCTCTAACCCCGTTTCGGCGGCGATCTCGAGAGCGAACTGGGTTCGCTCTCGATTGCGCAACGTCGCCTGCAGGTTACGCGTCAGGATTACACGACGACCTTGAACTGCTCAGGCGTCTCAGCGCGCGAAGATCTTCTGGAACCCAAATGCCACCAGTGCCCCACCGGCCCAACCGTTCATAGCCCGATACGCAGGTAGCCATCACGAAAGGCCAACGTGCCGAAAATCCAAACGAGCCCGATTTGCCAACCTAGGAGTAGCACTCTAGTCAGCAGGAGAGTGATCGGGTAGAACCAGAGCGGAAAGGCGGCCGGGAATATGGCGGCGAAAGAGCTAGAAGTCGCGCTGACTTCAAAACTGAGCAGCAGCTACCGAAAACAACGCAAGATTCGCTTCCCGGTTTGAGACAACTCATTCGGGACGCTCCGTCGGGCCGCAGAATCGAAGTCCAAAGGAACAGCTGGTTCATAGCCTCTCACTAGGTATAGTGCGGATTCCACGGTCATCTGGCCACCCATTCCATAAGCATCTGACCACCGATTCCACGGTGATCCGGCCACTGATTCCACGGCCATCCGGCCACTCAACCGGGCAGGCAGTAACGCAGGATTTCTTCACTACCATCGACCTCTTTTTCGAAGCAGAGAGGTCGTCGTGGAGCGTTTATCCATGCGTAAGATTCGCGAAGTACTTCGTCTCAAGTTCGAGGTCGGGCTATCGGCTCGCCAGATTGCAGTCAGTGTGCAGGTCGGTCGTGTCACCGTCGGCGATTACCTCAACCGCTTTGCCGCCAGCGGTCTAGCCTGGCCCTGTTCGTTGTCCGATTCCGAACTGGAGCAGCAGCTGTTCCCGCCACCGCCGGCGGTACCCTCCGAACAACGACCGCTGCCTGATTGGTCTTGGGTGCATGCCGAGCTGCGTCGCCCCGGCGTGACCCTGGCGCTGCTCTGGCAGGAGTACCGCCTGAACCAGCCGCAGGGTTTTCAGTACAGCTGGTTCTGCGAGCACTACCGGGCCTGGCAGGGCAAGCTGGACGTGGTGATGCGCCAGGAGCATCGCGTCGGCGAGAAGTTGTTCGTCGACTACGCCGGGCAGACGGTGCCGGTTATCGACCGCCACAGCGGCGAGATCCGCCGGGCGCAGGTGTTCGTCGCGGTGCTTGGCGCGTCCAGCTACACCTTCGCCGAAGCCACCTGGTCGCAGCAGCTGCCGGACTGGCTAGGCTCGCATACCCGTTGCTTCGCCTTCCTCGGCGGCGTGCCGGAGATCGTGGTGCCGGACAACCTGCGCAGCGCGGTAAGCAAGGCCCATCGTTACGAGCCGGACATCAACCCCAGCTACCGCGACCTTGCCGAGCACTACGGAGTGGCGGTGGTGCCGGCGCGGGCGCGTAAGCCGCGCGACAAGGCCAAGGCCGAAGTCGGCGTGCAGGTGGTCGAGCGCTGGATCCTCGCGGCCCTGCGCAACCGTCAGTTCTTCTCCTTGGATGAACTCAACAGCGCCATCTCCGTGTTGCTGGAGCGGCTCAATCGCCGCCCGTTTCGCAAGCTGCCGGGCTCCCGGCACTCGGCCTTCGAGGCTCTGGATCGTCTGGCGCTGCGCCCCTTGCCGGTGCAACCCTACGTCTACGCCGAGTGGAAGAAGGCGCGGGTGGCTTCATCGACCAGCCAATCACTTGGCGCGAAAACAGATCCAGTACCACCACCAAGTACAACCAACCCTCATAGGTGCGGATGTAAGTGATGTCGGTGACCCAGACCTTGTTCGGTTCACTGACGTTG
>JBLUOL010000296.1:0-3511 GCA_048065775.1 Pseudomonas sp. GW6 | reverse complement strand
CAGTCGTACCTAGGTTCAGAGGCAGATTATTTCACTGGCAAAACGGGAGGAGTCCATATACGGATGCAATCCGGGGAGGGCTGGCACCTTGTTTCCCGGATTGCATCCGGGCTACGTCGGTCGTTGTGCATGATACAGGCTGACCTCGCGAAACTCCGCCGGCTCGGCCAGGTCCGGCCAGGTGCAGCCATTCAGCAATGCCAGGCGCTGGTACAGCGGATGTTGGAAATCCTTGACCCGCGAATCGGCCACCAGCGCCTGACGGCCACGGCTGAGGAAGTGGTCCAGCAACGGCAGATTGGCGCGGTCGTAGAGCACGTCGGCCACCAGAATCAGGTCGTAGCGGTCCGCTTCGGCGAAGAAATCGTCCGAGTAGCTCAGCGTCACGCCATTAATCTCGGCATTGGCTCGGCAGGCTGCCAGCGCCAGTGGGTCGAGATCGCACGCCACCACTTCGGCGGCACCCGCCTTGGCTGCGGCGATGGCAGCCACGCCGGAGCCGGCGCCGAAATCCAGAACGCGCTTGCCGCGCACCCACTCGGGGCGTTCGGCCAGCCAGCGGGCGAGCACCAGGCCGCTGGCCCAGCAGAAGCACCAGTAGGGCGGCTCTTCGAGGATGCGCCGGGTTTCCTCGGGGTTGAACGCGCGCTCCATGTTGCTGGCATCGATCAGCCACAGGGCGATATCTGTACCGGGTAGTGTTTCGGCCACCAGGCGGGCATCGCCGAGTAATTCGCTGAGCGCGCGCTGCAGCGGTACGGGTGGCCTCATGGCGCCGGCACCAGGTTCAGCGCGCCAAGGTCCTGGTCGTTCAATTCGGCGATGGTGCGTGCCGGCAAGCGCTGTACCAGGCGTCCGGATTGACTGACGCGGCCGCGCAGTTCCAGGCGCAGGTCCTGCGGTGCCTGCAGGTTGTTCAGGGGCAGATGAAACGGCAGCGCTTCGCCGTTGCCACGCAAGTGAACCTGGCCAAGCAACGCACGCGGGCGACCGCGCATGTCTACGCCCAATAATGCGAGGTCGACATCGGCGCCTGCGGCGACGCCAAGCAATTTGCCGCGCAGGCCTGGGCCCTGGATCGGTGCTGCGATGGGTTCTGCCTGTGCAGGTACTGGAGTGGGTGGCGACGCAGTGCTCGTGGGCTCGCCGGCGCAGGCCGCAAGCAGGCCGCTCAGGGCAATGGGTAGGAGGGGCAGATATTGATTCATGGCAGGTTCTGCTTTTGACGGGGCATGGGCATAGCTTAATTTGTCTTGCCGCCGTAAGCAGGTGATCTCAAGGCTCCTTACATTTTTCAATGACGTGCTATGCGCTACCATGGCGACTTTGCCGCCATTCGTCAGCCCTCACCATGCATTGTCCCTTCTGCGCCGCCAACGACACCAAGGTCATCGATTCCCGTCTGGTCGCCGAGGGCGATCAGGTGCGCCGCCGCCGCGAATGCGTGGCCTGCGGCGAACGTTTCACCACCTTCGAAACCGCCGAACTGGTGATGCCGCGCCTGATCAAGCAGGACGGCAGCCGTCAGCCTTTCGATGAAGAGAAGCTGCGCGCCGGCATGCAGCGTGCGCTGGAAAAACGCCCGGTAAGCGTCGAGCGCCTGGAAGAGGCCATCGCCCGCATCAAGCAGCAACTGCGTGCTACTGGCGAGCGCGAGGTGAAATCGCTGGTGCTCGGTGAGTTGGTGATGACCGAACTGAGCAAGCTCGACGAGGTGGCCTACATCCGCTTCGCCTCGGTCTACCGGCGCTTCCAGGACCTCAACGAGTTCCGCGAAGAGATCGAACGCCTGGCCCGCGAACCGTCGAAAAGCCGATGAGCGAGCGCGACCACTTGTTCATGGCGCGCGCCCTGCGGCTGGCGCGCAAAGGTATTTACTCCACCCATCCGAACCCGCGTGTCGGCTGCGTCATCGTGCGTGATGGCGAGATCGTCGGCGAGGGCTGGCATGCCCGTGCCGGCGAACCGCACGCCGAGGTTCATGCCCTGCGCCAGGCGGGCGAACGGGCGCGCGGTGCCACCGCCTACGTCACGCTGGAGCCCTGCAGCCACCACGGGCGTACGCCGCCCTGCGCCGATGCGTTGGTCGCCGCCGGTGTCGGCCGGGTGGTCGCGGCGATGCAGGACCCCAATCCGCAGGTCGCCGGGCGTGGCCTGTTGCGCCTGGCCAATGCTGGTATCGAAGTGTTGTCCGGCGTGCTGGAGGCCGAGGCACGGGCACTCAATGTTGGTTTCATCAAGCGCATGGAGAGCGGGCTGCCTTTCGTACGGGTCAAATCGGCGATGAGCCTGGATGGCCGCACGGCCATGGCCAGTGGCGAAAGTCAGTGGATCACCGGCCCGGCAGCCCGTGCCGAGGTGCAGCGTTTGCGCGCGCAGTCCAGCGTGGTGCTCAGCGGCGCCGACACCGTGCTGGCCGACGATGCCCGCTTGACCGTGCGCCCTGACGAGCTGGGACTGGGGGTCGAAGCTACCTTCATGGCCGCTTCACGGCCGCCGCTGCGGGTGTTGGTCGATGGTCGTCTACGCGTGCCGCTGAGCAAGGCCTTCTTCCAGGCCGGTCCGGCGCTGGTGGCGACCTGTGCGGCGGCCGCCGCGCGTGATCGTTACCTGGCCGATGGTCATGAACTGCTCGCCGTGCCCGGCAGCAATGGTCACGTCGACCTGCGCAAGCTGTTGCAGGAGTTGGCCGGGCGTGGTGTCAATGAAGTGCTGGTGGAGGCCGGGCCGCGTCTGGCGGGTGCCTTCGCGCGCGCCGGGCTGGTCGACGAATACCGGATCTTCGTCGCGCCCAAGTTGCTGGGCTCCCATGCGCGGCCGTTGTTCGAGCTGCCGCTCAACCGCATGGCCGAGGCGCCGGAATTGCAGATTCTCGACATGCGCGCCGTCGGCGACGACTGGCAGATCACGGCGGTACCCAAGGCCCGATAGTGCGGGCCATGCAGCGCGGCGATAAATATGGTAAAACGCACCGCGGCCATTTGATCTGGCCGTAACGTTCTCAGGGCGGGGCGAAATTCCCCACCGGCGGTAATGGTTCGCAGAACCTAGCCCGCGAGCGCTCGCCATGGCTTCTGCCTGGCGAGGTCGAGCAGACCCGGTGCGATTCCGGGGCCGACGGTATAGTCCGGATAAAGAGAGAGCGGGATTCCCTCCACGGGCGCCTCGTGCGTGTCCGCGAAATCCCTATCGATCGGCATTGCCCTGTTTTTGACCAAAACAGGAGTTCGTCCATGCTGTTCAGCAATACCTTCAACGTGAAACCGGAGGGCGTATGTTCACCGGCATAATCGAAGCCATCGGCAGTATCCGCGCCATGACGCCCAAGGGCGGCGACGTGCGCGTCTATGTGGCCACCGGCAAACTCGACCTGGGCGACGTCAAACTCGGCGACAGCATCGCCGTCAACGGCGTGTGCCTGACCGCAGTGGAACTCCCCGGCGACGGCTTCTGGGCCGACGTCAGCCGCGAGACGCTGGCGCGCACCGCCTTCGTCGACCTCAAGCCCGGC
>JBLUOL010000295.1:0-3512 GCA_048065775.1 Pseudomonas sp. GW6 | reverse complement strand
GTAGAACGCGGCTTCCTGCGCGGCGTGGTCGTCGGTGATGGTCAGGGCCATCAACTGTTCCAGCGTGACGGCTGCGGCCCGGTAGTCGGCCAGCAGGCGCGGCGAGACGTTGGCCAGCTTCAAGCGGCGCTGCACCACCAGCGGGGACACGCCGAAGTCGGCGGCAATGTCCTCGATGGGCCGGCCTTCCTTGACCAGCGCGGCGAACGCCTCGAACTGGTCGGCCGGGTGCATCTGCTCGCGCAGCAGGTTTTCCGCGAGGCTGACGGTACGGGCCGAAGCGTCCGGCACCAGCAGGCAAGGCACCTCAAAGTCGGCGGCAATGCGCTTCTTCTTCGCCAGCAGCTTCAACGCGGTCAGTCGGCGGTCGCCCGCCACCACTTCGTATTGCTCGCCATCGGCGGACAGGATGACGACGAGGTTTTGCAGCAGACCGATGCGGGCGATGCTCGCGGCCAGTTCGGGAATGGACAGGCGCGGGGTCTTGCGTGCGTTGCGCTTGGAGCGGCGCGGCAGCAACTGCGAGAGCGGAACCAAAATCAGGTTCTTGGTCGGGTCGGCCACTTCCAGCGGCGCGGCGGCTTCGATGGCACGGGTTTCGATTTGGGTAACGGCGTTCATGGTGATAACTCCTTGCGGTTAGGGATGCAGCAGCGAGAGAAGCGGCAAGGGCTGCTGCCTGCCCCTGCCGCGTGGGGATTCAGGCTTTCAACTGGCGCATGCCATCGGCCAGCAGCCAAAGCGCACGGTTGAGGCGGATGTTCTGGTCGATGCCCTGCACCGGGCGGGTTTGCTGGCGGCGTCCGTTGGCGCTGCGCCCGCGCAGGCCGCCTTGGGTCAGGTTCTCTTGCGTGCGGTTGAACACGCTCCACAAGTCCGGGCGGCGGTCGTCGTGGCGGCGCGGCATCAGGATTTGCGATTCCGTGATGGGCGCGGGCTTGTCGGGGTCGTCGTACTTGAGGGCCAGCGCGGCGCGGGCGAACACTTCGGATTCGCCATCGTTCAAGGTGATGGCGCGCATGGAATCGCGGGATTCCTGCACGCGGTCGAAGCCGCTCAAGACTTCGTAAGCGCCTTCGATGACCAGTCCGGCCACGTCGCCTTTGTGGGGCACGCGCACGTCTGCCACGGTGTCGCCGCAGACAAGACCGTTGCTGCACACGAACCGAAACATGCCCGCGAGCATTTGGTAAGAACTCGTGCCGTCGTGGGAATTGAGCAGCACGATTTCATTGGCTTCCGCGCCGTTGATCTGGCTTGCATGGCGCAGGCGCAGCATGTGTTTGGTGTGTTCGCGCTTGCCTTCGTCGCGCACGCGGGTCTGGCACGCCATGAAGGGCTGGAACCCTTCTTTGCGAAGCTCCGCCAGCACGGCGGCGGTCGGGATATAGGCGTACCGCTCGGAACGGCTTTCGTGCGGCGCGTCCGCGAAGATGGACGGCGCGACCCTGCGGATTTGATCGTCGGACAGCGGGTAATCGCTGCGCAGCGACGGGGAACGGGAAGCGAATCGGGATGCGAGTTGCATGGCATTTCTCCTGACGAAAAGGGTTTGCTGTTCAAACCGCACACCGGATTCCTAGATTCGGAGCCCAGCCTTTCGGCTGTTCTGTGCGGTCGGCACGAGGAACCCGGTTGGCCCTGTTGCCACCGTCTTTCCTGAGTTCATCGCCCGCGACGGTCAGGAGCGCGCGGACGGGGGCCGTCAAGGAAACAAGCGCAGGGTTGGTGCGGCCCGCAGGCGCAGCCGAGGACACGGCCCTGCGCGCCTTGACGGCACACGGGCGCGGGCTACAGTCGCGGACAAGGTGATGAAGTCAGGGGAGACGGCTGGACAAGGCAACGGCCATCCCTATGTGCTGACCGCACGGCAAGCGAAGCGCGCAGGCCCGAAGCTGGAAGCCGGGCCGGAGGCGTCAGCCGAGCGGAGCGAGGGAATGATGGAAGCCCGTCAGGGGCGAGACGCCGCAGGCGGCTCGATGCGAAGCACGACAGCGCGACCGGCCATGTTTCTTGGCCGGGGACGCCCATGCAGTCGTGGAGATGCAGCGTGGATCTTCTGCGGTGGACAAGCAGCCTTTGCGGCATCGGTATTGCCGCGCCGGCGCAGCCGGGGCGGCGGTGTTGCAGGGGCGCCAAGCGAAGCGCGGCGGGGATGTGCCGCAGGCACTTCCCCTGGAGTGCAAGCGCCAGCGCGCAGCGCCGCAGGCGCGAAGTCATTGGCTCCAGGGCGCAGCAGAAAAAAAGATGCGCCGCCCCGAAGGGCAGCGCACCGGATGGCACCAGGCGCGATCAGTTCGCCGCCGTCATCGTCTGCAACTGCTCGATCACACCGGGTTCAACGAAGACGCACGGCTGGTCGGCCGCGATCGGCACGTTGAACACCTGCGCGAACGCTTCGCGCTTGAGGTGCGCCAGGCGGCCCGTCCGATATGCCTGTTCGGGCTTCACGCGATTACCGCCGCCCGGCGAGCCGCTGCGCTGCGGGTCGCACTCGACCAGCGCGACAAAGCCATCGTCGGACAGCTTCTGGTGTTCAGGGCACAAGCCCCAGCCGGTCGCCGTATGGCGCTCCATGCTCGCGCGCAGGCGCTTGTCCAGCAGGATCGCGCCGGTGTCGAAGCGAGTGCCGCAGACCAGGCAAACGTGTTGTTCGAGGGAAACATGCGATTTATCGTTCATGACGATCTCCGGTTGCACGGGCGGAATTGCCCGGAACCGTCGCCAGCACGGCGCAGCACAGCAGTCAGGGGTCGCAGACGGCCGCCAGGCCGCAAGCGCCAACGGGCGCGCAGCCCTTGCACGGCGAGAACGCCGTGGTAGCGTCAAGGGAACAGCAAGACCGCCCCCAACATGACACCCCCGTACCTGCCCTTGGCAAGTGCGCAGCACGCGCAGGCCCGCGAGGGCCGGAGTTGCGCTACCGGGCGCAGCAAAAAGGGGGCCGAAGCCCCCTCGATCAGATCAAGCCACGTTCGGCGAAAGACGTGGTGGTGCTGCCCGCCACGATGATGTGATCCAACGTGCGAATGTCCACCAGCGCCAGCGCCTGCCGAAGCTGCGAGGTCATTGCCCTGTCGGCCGCGCTCGGCTCGGGGTTCCCGCTCGGGTGATTGTGCGAAATGATGACCGCCGCCGCGTTGAGTCGCAGCGCCTCCTTGACCACTTCGCGCGGATGAACCTCCGCGCTGTCGATCGTGCCGCGGAACATCTCGGCATAGTCGATCAGCCGATGGCGCGTGTCGAGGAACAGCACCGCGAAGACCTCGTGCTCGAAGCCGGCCAGCTTGGCGCGCAAGTAGTCCTTGACCGCCGCCGGCGAAGTGAACTCGTCACCGCGCTGCATCTTCTGGTCGATGACTTGGCGCGCGGCTTCGAGAATCTGGTCGGCCGATGCCTGACGGTAG
Source organism: Pseudomonas sp. GW6 (assembly GCA_048065775.1). GTDB lineage: Bacteria > Pseudomonadota > Gammaproteobacteria > Pseudomonadales > Pseudomonadaceae > Aquipseudomonas. The sequence goes on along the minus strand of JBLUOL010000295.1, from coordinate 105 downwards.
CGACCGCGCGAGTCACGCAGCATCAGCGGGGAATCGAAGGAAGGAATGGACAGTTGCGACATGATCGTGCTCCGGTTGCTCGGGCGGAATTGCCCGGAACCGGCA
>JBLUOL010000294.1:0-3543 GCA_048065775.1 Pseudomonas sp. GW6 | reverse complement strand
GTGGGTGGGCGCATCAGCGGCGAGGGCCAGGCCGAGCTGTGGGCGGGTAACGAGGTCGGCCTGGCGCAGCGCGCCGACGTGCAATTCGACTGATTAGTAGGGCGAACCGGGATGCTGATTTCGTAGGGTGGCCTCAGGAGCCTAAGCGAACAGCCCGCCGAACCATGCCAATACCGGCACCGCACCTAAGGCTCAGCTTTCTAACGGCGTACTGCTTCGCGAGTACGCCCTACATCGTTACCGGGCAGTGCCACGCCCACATGATTTCGAGGAAGACCGATGGACTACAACAATAACGAAGAACTCAACGCCATCCGTGAAGGCGTGCGCGCGCTCTGTGCGGAGTTCCCGGCCGAATACTGGCGCAAGATCGATGAGGAGAAGGGCTTCCCCGAAGCCTTCGTCACGGCCATGACCGAGGCTGGCTGGCTGTCGGCGATGATCCCGGAAGAATACGGCGGCTCGGGTCTGGGCCTGGCCGAGGCGTCGGTGATCCTCGAGGAGGTCAACCACTGCGGCGGCAACTCCGGCACCATCCACGGGCAGATGTACAACATGTTCACCCTGCTGCGTAACGGCAGCGAGGAGCAGAAGCGCCACTACCTGCCCAAGCTGGCCAGTGGCGAGCTGCGTCTGCAGTCGATGGGCGTCACCGAGCCGACCACCGGCACCGACACCACCAAGATCAAGACCACCGCCGTGCGCCAAGGCGACAAGTACGTGATCAACGGGCAGAAGGTGTGGATCTCGCGCGTGCAGCATTCCGATCTGATGATCCTGCTGGCGCGCACCACGCCACTGGCCGAGGTGCAGCGCAAGTCTGAAGGCATGTCGATCTTCCTGGTCGACCTGCGCGAGGCCATCGGCAACGGCCTGACCGTGCAGCCGATCGCCAACATGGTCAACCACGAGACCAACGAGCTGTTCTTCGACAACCTGGAGATTCCCGCCAGCAGCCTGATCGGCGAAGAGGGCAAGGGTTTCCGCTACATCCTCGACGGCCTCAATGCCGAGCGCACGCTGATCGCTGCCGAGTGCATCGGTGACGGTCGCTGGTTCATCGAGAAGTCCGCGCAGTACGCCCGCGACCGCGTGGTGTTCGGTCGGCCCATCGGCCAGAACCAGGGCGTGCAGTTCCCCATCGCCGAGGCGCACATCGAGATCGAGGCCGCCGACCTGATGCGCTGGCGCGCCTGCGAGGAATACGACGCCGGGCGCAACGCTGGGGCAGCGGCGAACATGGCCAAGTACCTGGCGGCCAAGGCCAGCTGGGAGGCGGCCAACGCCTGCCTGCAGACCCACGGCGGCTTCGGTTTCGCCAACGAATACGACGTCGAGCGCAAGTTCCGCGAAACCCGCCTGTACCAGGTGGCGCCGATCTCCACCAACCTGATCCTGAGCTACGTGGCCGAGCACTTGCTCGAACTGCCCCGTTCCTTCTGAGGCCGCGACCATGAGCAAACATACTCAACAACTGGCCGCGTTCCTTGCCGAACTGTCCTACGAGCAGATTCCCGAGCACGTGCTGGACCGCACCGAAGATCTGTTCCTCGACTGGCTGGGCTCGGCCCTGGCCAGCGAAGGCGCACGGCCGATCCCGCTGTTCGAGGCCTATGCGCAGAAGATGGGCCCGGCCGATGGCCCCGCGCGCATCCTGGTCAATGGCCGCGGCACCTCGGCGTACTTCGCCGCTCTGGTCAACGGTGCCTCCTCGCACCTGGTGGAGCAGGACGATCTGCACAACAGCTCGGTGCTGCACCCGGCCACCGTGGTCTTCCCGGCCGCTTTGGCGGCGGCGCAGGACCTGGGCAAGTCCGGCCGCGAACTGCTGCTGGCCTCGGTGGCCGGCTACGAGGCGGGCATTCGCATCGGCGAATTCCTCGGTCGCTCGCATTACCGCATCTTCCACACCACGGCCACGGTGGGCACCCTGGCCGCTGCGGTGGCGGTGGGCAAGCTGCTGGACTTCGACCAGCAGCAGTTCATCCACCTGCTCGGCAATGCCGGCACCCAGGCCGCTGGCTTGTGGGAATTCCTGCGCGACGCCGCCGACTCCAAACAACTGCATACCGCCAAGGCCGCGGCTGATGGCCTGCTGGCCGCCTACTTTACCGAGCAGGGCCTGACCGGCGCGCAGAACATCCTCGAAGGCGAGCAGGGCATGGCCGCCGGCATGTCCCGCGATGCCGACCCAAGCAAGCTGTCGGACCGTCTCGGCCGGCGCTGGGCGCTGGTGGAGACTTCGTTCAAGTTCCACGCCTCCTGCCGCCATACCCATCCGGCGGCTGACGCGCTGCTCGACCTGATGCAGCGCGAAGGTTTGCGCCACCAGCAGATCGAGCGAGTCGTCGCCCGCGTGCATCAGGGCGCCATCGATGTGCTCGGCCGCGTGACCGTGCCGCAGACCGTGCACCAGGCCAAGTTCTCCATGGGCACCGTGCTCGGCCTGATCGCCGTGCATGGCAGCGCGCAACTGACCGAGTTCGCCAACCTGGCGCTGCAGGACCCGGCCGTGGCCGCCTTCCGCGACAAGGTGCAGATGCGTCTGGACCCGGAGGTGGATGTGGCTTACCCGCAGCGCTGGCTGGGCCGCGTCGAGGTAATCACCACCGAGGGTCGCACCCTGCGTGGCGCCATCGACGAGCCCAAGGGCGACCCCGGCAACACCCTCAGCCGCGCCGAGCTGGAAGACAAGTTCCGTCGCCTGCTGGCTTTCGCCGGCCAGCGCAGCAGCGATGAGGCCGGCGTGCTGATCGAGCGGGTCTGGCGCCTGCGCGAAACCGACGACCTGAGCCAGTTGGCCTGACCGAGGACATGGACATGAACAACGCACAACAACCACGGCCACTGGATGGCATCACCGTGGTCAGCCTGGAGCACGCCATCGCCGCGCCGTTCTGCACCCGCCAGCTCGCCGACCTCGGCGCGCGGGTGATCAAGGTCGAGCGTCCCGGCAGTGGCGATTTCGCTCGCGGCTATGACGAGCGCGTCAGCGGTCTGGCCTCGCATTTCGTCTGGACCAACCGCTCCAAGGAAAGCTTGACCCTCGACCTCAAGCAGGACGATGCGATGCAGGTGCTCGGCAGCCTGCTGGCCAAGGCCGATGTACTGGTGCAGAACCTTGCACCGGGCGCTGCCGCGCGCATGGGGTTGTCGTTCGAGGCGCTGCACGAGCGCTTCCCGCAACTGATCGTCTGCGACATCTCCGGCTACGGCGAGGGCGGCCCGTACGAGCAGAAGAAGGCCTACGACTTGCTGATCCAGAGCGAGGGCGGCTTTCTCTCCGTCACCGGCGGCGCTGGCGAGGAGGAGATGGCCAAGGCCGGCTGCTCCATCGCCGATATCGCCGCCGGCATGTACGCCTACACCGGCGTGCTCTCGGCACTGATGCTGCGTGGCAAGACCGGTGTCGGCAGCCGCGTTGACGTATCGATGCTGGAAAGCCTGGTGGAGTGGATGGGCTACCCGCTGTACTACGCCTACGACGGCGCCACGCCGCCGCCGCGCGCTGGCGCCGCGCACTCGACCATCTACCCCTACGGC
>JBLUOL010000293.1:0-3568 GCA_048065775.1 Pseudomonas sp. GW6 | reverse complement strand
CTACGCCTGCGTATCGGCCAGCCTGATGTTCCTGCTGCGCGAACAGATCGCGCAGATCTACACCCCGGACAAGACGGTGATCGCCGTGGCGGCAACGCTGATCGTCTATTCGGCGCTGTTCCAGTTCTCCGATGCCATCCAGGTGACAGCCGCCGGCGCGCTGCGTGGCTACCAGGACACGCGCATCACCATGTTGCTGACGCTGTTCGCCTATTGGGGCATCGGCCTGCCGGTGGGTTATGCGCTGGGGCTGTCCGACCTGTTCGGCGAACCCAGCGGCCCCAGTGGCCTGTGGCAGGGACTGGTGGTCGGGCTGACCTGCGCCGCCGCGATGCTCACCGTGCGCCTGGCGCGCAGCGCGCGCAAGCGCATTCGCCGGGCCGCCTGAGTCATTGGATAGGCAGGAAATCAGCTCTAGACTGAGCGCATGATTCGACCTGCCCTGCTCCTCTGCTTCCTTCTGCTCTCTGGCTGCGGCCCGGCCAACGATGGCCTGGCCCTGCAGAGCGATTACCTCGAACGCCTGCAGCGCTCGCTCGATGCACCGAACGTCAGCTCGCTCGATAAGCGCAGCATCAGTCAATACCGCTTGCCCGCCAGGCGCGAGCGGCTTTCGGATATCCCCGAACTGCGCATCGGCCTGCTCGATCTGGTGATCGACGCGCGGCGCTGTCCGCACCTGCAGCAGTTGATCAGCCAGCGCAACAGCAGCCTGGGCAAACAGTTGATGCCCAGCCAGCGCCTGGGCTACGAGGGCGATCTGCTGCGCGCCATCGACGACTGCCTCCCCCATCTGCAGGAAGGCTCCAGCCTCAAGGCTACGCTGCAGCGCCTGGCCAGCGACAAGCGCCAGCAACTGCCCGCAGTATTCTGGAATGCCCTGAACGGCAGCCCGGAGTTCGAGAACTACCTGCGTTTCGCCGATAAGGCCTTGCCGGTGGACACGCCGGAAGACAGCGCCGCGCTGGACGCATTGCAGCAGCTGGCCAGCATCGGCGCCGCCCTGCCTGCACAGCTGCCGCCGAGTGCCGATCAGCTGGAACCGCTGTTCTTCGCCCTCTATGCCAGCGAACAGGGCAGCCAGTTGATCACCAGCCTGGCCAGCCTGCGCCACACCCTCGACGTTGGCAGCGAACTGCTGGAGCAACGCCAGCACAATCGCCCACTCTGCCCACTGGGCCAGGCGACGCCACGCGGGCGCATCCTGCAGAACATCTTCATCAAGTTCTACGCTGGCAGCCTGCAACCCTACCTGGCACAGGTCGACCAACGCGGCCGGGAGTGGCAGGCGGCGCTGCTGCAATTGCAGCGCATCGACGGTATTCCCACCGCCACCCGCGAGCACCTGCAGAGACTGGCCGGCGAGCAGGATTCGTTATGGCAGGATTTCCGCGCCGCCACGGCGCGTCACGTCAAGGCCTGGCAGAGCCTGCTCAATAGCTGCGGCCTGGCGCCGGGACAGGCGGGTTGGAATAGTGCGGAGAACGATGAAGACCCGTAGGGTGCGGCGCGCTCACCTATAACCATGGACCAACACAGATCAAGGCACAGCACTGGTGCGCACGGCGCACCCTACATGCGGCAAGCGCTGCCTAATCTGCCTTCTTGCGAATCCAGTACAGGTAGGTGCCGTCTTCTTCGGCCTGACCGAGCAGTTCGTGACCGAGGAACACGCAGAACTTGGGGATATCACGACGGGTCGAGGGATCGGTGGCGATCACCTTGAGCAGGCCGCCCGGCGACAGGTCGCGCACCTTGTTGTGCAACATCATCACCGGCTCCGGGCAGTTCAGGCCGCTGGCGTCGAGCAGGTCATCGTGATTGAGGGTCAGGGCTTCGGACATAAGGGGCTCCACAAACAGGCGCGCATTGTCGCGCAAAGCTGACCTTCAGGTCACCTGCGCGCACAGCCTGGATGGCCTACGCGCAGATCATCACTTGCCATGCCGACGCAGGTGGCAGGTCACCTCTTCACGGTCGTGATACAGCTGCTTGCAACCGATACTGACCTTCAAGCCTCGCTCCGCCAGCCCCGACTCGATGCGATCGAGCAGGCGCCGCACTTCGGCGTAGCGCTGCTTCATCGGCAGCTTGAGGTTGACCACCGCCTCGCGGCACAGCCCCTCGCCCAGCCAGGTCTCGATCATCGCCGCCGTGCGTGCCGGCTTCTCAACGATATCGCAGACCATCCAGTGCACCGGATGGCGTGGGCGGAAGGTGAAACCATCGGCGCGCTGGTGCACGACGAAACCGGAGTACATCAGGCTTTCGGCCATCGGCCCGTTGTCCACGGCGGTGACGCGGATTTCCCGATTGACCAGTTGCCAGGTCCAGCCACCGGGCGCGGCACCCAGATCCACGGCAGTCATGCCACGCGCCAGACGCTGATCCCACTGCTCGCGGGGGATGAAATGATGCCAGGCCTCCTCCAGCTTGAGCGTGGAGCGGCTCGGCGCCTCGCGCGGAAACTTCAGGCGCGGAATGCCCATCGGCCACATCGCCTGGTTGTCCGCCTCGGCGATGCCGGCGAACACCTCGCGGCCGCTCTTGAAGGTCAGCAGCAGACGCGGCTTCCTGGCGTCGTCCACCAGCTTGCCGGCCTTGAGCAAGGCCTTGCGCAGCGGCGCCTCGAACTTCTTGCAGAAGGTCGAGAGCTCCTTGCCGTCGTTGGTATCCACCACTTCCAGCCACAGGCTGCCGCACACCGGGTAATTGGCCAAAGCGTCGAGCAGCACGCTGATGCGATCGCTCTCCGGCAACATGACGAAATCACCGCGCGCCCATTGCCGCGGGAAAATCAGATGGTTGAAGCGCACACTACGCATCAGGCGCTCGCTGCCGTCCGCCTCGCTGCAGACGAACTCGGCGCAAGCGCTGCCGGGCTTGGTCTTGGAATAGCCCGGTACATCCAGGCGTGCGGCGAGGTCGCTGATCTCGGCGCAAACCTCCCCTTCGAAACCGGGGCGGCAATGCAGAAACAGGGTATTCATCAAAGGGTCTCCTCAAGGCGCGCATGATACCCGAGACCGGAACCCAGAGCCGCTAAACCTGTCCAGCTACATATGCGCTGCCCCAGACTAGGGAGCCGCCAGCCATCGCGTTTCGATGAGGCCCGGCCACCCAGAACAGGCAGCGCATAGCAACCGATAAAGGATATGCGCTAGCCAGACTGCCCAAGCCGAACTAGCTTGAAGGTCTGCCGCCATCAGATACAGCCCGAACCGTGCGGGCCCAAGGAGATGTGCAATGCCCTCCCTCGATAGCCTGAACTGCCGCCGCGAACTGAAGATCGGCGACGCCACCTACCACTATTTCAGCCTGCCCGAAGCCGCCCAGCGCCTCGGCAACATCGACCGTTTGCCCAAATCGCTCAAGGTCCTGCTGGAGAACCTGCTGCGTAACGAAGACGGCCAAACCGTGCAGCCGCAGGATCTGCAAGCCATGGTCGACTGGCTCGACCAGCGCGCCTCCGACCGCGAGATCCAGTACCGCCCGGCGCGCGTGCTGATGCAGGACTTCACCGGCGTTCCGGCGGTGGTCGACCTGGCCGCCATGCGCGATGCCATGG
>JBLUOL010000292.1:0-3630 GCA_048065775.1 Pseudomonas sp. GW6 | reverse complement strand
TGCCGGCACTGCTGCCGCCGGGGCGCAACAACGCCTTCGAGCCGCGCATGGACGCCATCCCGGCGCTGGGTCAGCACACCGATGCGTTGCTCGCCGAGCTGGGCTACGGCGCCGGCGATATCCAGCGCCTGCATCAGCAGGGGGCCGTATGAGCGATTCCGTGATCCGCAGCGCCCTGTTCGTGCCGGCTAGTCGCCCGGAGCGCATCCCCAAGGCGCTCGCCGTCGGTGCCGACGCGGTCATCGTCGACCTCGAAGACGCCGTACAGGAGAGCCTCAAGGTCGAGGCCCGGGCCCATCTCGATGCCTTCCTCACGGCCAACCCTGAAGCGCGGCTGCTGGTGCGCATCAACGCCCCGGAGCATGCCGGGCACGGCGCCGATATCGAACTCTGCGGCCGTCATGCCGGTGTCATCGGCGTACTGCTGCCCAAGGTGGAAAGTGCTGCGCAGGTGGCGCGTGTGGCGGCCTGCGGCAAGCCGGTGTGGCCGATTATCGAGAGTGCAGCGGGGCTGCTGGCGCTGGCGGAGATCGCCCACGCTGAAGGTGTCGAGCGCCTGTCCTTCGGCGCCCTCGACCTGGGTCTGGACCTGGGCCTCAGCAGCGGTAGCGCCGCGGCCGAACGCATCCTCGACCAGGCCCGTTATGCCTTGCTGCTGCATTCGCGCACGGCCGGCCTGGCCGCGCCGCTCGACAGCGTATTTCCCGCCATCGAGGACCGCGACGGTCTCGCCCGCACCGCGCGCGATGCCCGCGACATGGGCTTCGACGGTTTGCTCTGCATCCACCCGACCCAGGTGGCGATCGTCCACGACGCCTTGCGCCCGACGGACCAGGAGCTGGCCTGGGCACGCCGGGTGATGGCAGCGGCCAGCAGCGGCGAAGGGGTATTCGTGGTCGACGGCCAGATGGTCGACGCCCCCGTACTCGGTCGCGCTCGTCGTCTGCTGCAACGCGCAGGAGAACCGTAGGAGCCCGCTTGCGGGCGATGCTTCTCAGCAGATCGCCGGCAAGCCGGCTCCTACAAAAAACGGCTGGCTGCCGAGGCAGTCAGCCACCTTGTAACCACGTACCAACCTACAAAAACAATGAGGTAACGTCATGTTCAAACTCACCGCCAAGGCGCTCGCCTGCGCCGCCATCTTCTCTTGTGCCGGCCTTGCCCAGGCTGCTGATGCGCCCATCCTGATCAAGTTCGCCCATGTGGTGGCGGACAACACACCCAAAGGCCAGGGCGCGCTGCTGTTCAAGCAACTGGCCGAAGAGCGTCTGCCGGGCCGGGTGAAGGTGGAGGTCTACCCCAACTCGTCGCTGTTCGGCGATGGCAAGGAGATGGAGGCGCTGCTGCTCGGCGACGTGCAGATGCTGGCGCCCTCGCTGGCCAAGTTCGAGCAGTACGCCAAACCGGTGCAGATCTTCGACCTGCCATTTCTGTTCGACAACATGGAGGCGGTCGATCGCTTCCAGGCCAGCCCCGAGGGGCGTGGATTGCTGACCTCCATGGAGGACAAGAACATCACCGGCCTGGCCTACTGGCACAACGGTCTGAAGGTGATGTCGGCCAACAAGCCGCTGCGCGATCCGGCCGATGCCCGGGGTCTGAAGTTCCGCGTGCAGGCGTCGGCGGTGCTGGAGGAGCAGTTCAAGGCGGTGCGCGCCAACCCGCGCAAGATGAGTTTTGCCGAGGTCTATCAGGGGCTGCAGACCGGCGTGGTCAACGGCACCGAGAACACCTGGTCGAACTACTTCAGCCAGAAGGTGCACGAGGTGCAGAAGTACATGACCGAGTCCGACCATGGCCTGATCGACTACATGGTGATCACCAACACCAAATTCTGGAAGGGTCTGCCGGATGACGTGCGCAGTGAGCTGGAAACCATCATGGCCGAGGTTTCCGTTGAGGTGAACAAGCAGGCTGACGAACTCAACCGCACGGCCAAAGAGGATATTGCCAAGGCTGGCACCACCGAGATCATCGAGCTGACCCCGCAGCAGCGCGCCGAGTGGCGTGAGGCGATGCGCCCGGTATGGCAGAAGTTCGAGAAGGAGATCGGCGCCGAACTTATCCAGGCGGCAGAGAAGTCCAACCAGGGTTGAGTGTTCCCCCTGGCATGAAAACGCCCGGCTTGTGCCGGGCGTTTTCGTGTCGAATGAGGGCGTCGTGGCTAAAGCCCCTCCCACATTATTGCGTCAGTCCCTGACCGCGATTGGCTGTTGCAACTCAGCGCAGACCCTAACGTCGCGACGGTGTGACCTCATTACCCGTGTAGGAGCTCCGCCTCGGGGCGAAGCGATTGCAGCCATTGAGTGACTTTAGCGTTGGCCATGGCATTCGTCGCGGGGCGCGACTCCCACGATAAGCATCAACTCCGTGCTTTTGGGCTTAGCCTTCGGGGGCAGGCGATGTGGGACGGCTAAAGTGGTATGCAGACGGACCGATGCTATCTTGTGGGAGGGGCTTTAGCCGCGACTTGGCAGCCAGCCGAGCCTCAGAGCCCGGCCTCCTGCATCCACTTAGGCTTGGGATAGCGGCGATCGGATTTGCCCGCCTTGAGGATGGCACCCGGCACCTCGTGGCCGATCAGGCCGGGCAGGGTGGCGGCTGCTTCGAGCAGGGCATCGAGGTTCACGCCGGTGTCCAGGCCCATGCGCTGGAACATGTGCACCAGATCCTCGGTGCAGATATTGCCGCTGGCGCCCGGTGCGTAGGGGCAGCCGCCTAGGCCGCCGAGGGAGGCGTCGAAGCGGTCGATGCCGGCGTTCAGCGCTGCCAGGGCATTGGCCAGGCCCATGCCGCGGGTGTTGTGAAAATGCGCGGTGAATACCGCCTCGGGCCAGCGCTGCAGCGACTCGCGGCAGATGCGCTCGACCTGTGCCGGGTCGGCCATGCCGGTGGTGTCGCACAGGGTCACGCCCTGTACGCCGATCTCCAGCAGACGCTCGGTCAGTTCATATACGCGCGTCTCGGGCACATCGCCCTCGAAGGGGCAGCCGAAGGTGGTCGACAGCGAGGCGTTGATGAATACGCCGCTGCCGCGCGTCACTTCGATGATCTCGGCGAACTGCGCGAGCGATTGCTCCGGCGTCATGCGCAGGTTGGCCAGGCCGTGGGTGTCGCTGGCGGACATCACCAGGTTGATCTCATCCACTTCGCACGACAGCGCGCGCTCACAGCCCCTGACGTTAGGCACCAGTACGGTGTATTCCACGCCTGGCACGCGGGCGATGCCGCGCATCACCTCTTCGGCATCGCGCAGGTTAGGGATAGCTTTGGGCGAGGTGAAGGAGGTGACCTCGATCTTGGCCAGGCCGGTGTGGGACAGGCGGTCGATCAGGGCGATCTTGTCTTCGGTGGGTACGAAGGACGCTTCGATCTGGAAGCCGTCGCGGGTGGCGACGTCCTGGATATAAAGGCGTTTGCTCATGGTGTGATCCCGGTTGCTCGAGGCGTAGGGTGCGCTGTGCGCACCGGCTTGTAAGGTGTGGATGTCGTGGTGCGCATGGCGCACCCTACGAAGCTGTCGTGGGTGGTGGTCCCCCGAACGGGGGCTCAGCCGCCCTTGCATCCCGCGCGGCTCAGATGATCCCGCGCTCGCGCAGGCCGGCGACCTGTTCCGCGCTGAGGCCGAGG
>JBLUOL010000291.1:0-3665 GCA_048065775.1 Pseudomonas sp. GW6 | reverse complement strand
CGGCAACCTCTAGGGCCTCAACCTGACAGGCCGTACGCTTAACGTACGATTTTTTCCGTTTTCTCTATCGTCCCCTAGTAGCCTAAATTTAGCCGTTCAGATTCGCGTGTTGTGGGATGCGAATAAAGATTCATCCGTACAAATAAAGTCTCATTCTTTGAAATAGAGTTTGGGGTTTGGGGAGCAACGGAACAGAAAGTGCACTTAAGCCCAGCGCCTGCCCGCAAACCCTTGTGGCGTCTGGTTAGTTCGGGAAAACCATCCTTTTGTCGAACCCTGGCAGGCACTGACGCCAGGCCGTCCAAACGCATGAAAAGCAGTGCAGAAAAGTCGTTCAGTAAAACAAAGTCTGGATAACCGCCCCTATTTTCGGCAGCGGTGAACTCTAGCTAAGCCTTACGTTGGTTTTTGGTTCCACTGCTCCCCAAACCCCGAAGACATCGTTGTCGCCGGCATCGAGCTGCTCGCCGGTGTAGAGAATCGAGACATCGTTGCGGCTGGCCAGCGGGGTTTTCACGAAGCTGCGGCGGCGACCTTTCTTCACGGCGGCGAACAGGCTGGTCCTTGTCCACTTCGTTGGCATCGCCGACTTTTCTTCAGGGAACAGAGGGATCTGTACCTTCACCTCTGGTTTTTCCGAGGTGGCCACCTCTTCCTGGACAGCGCTCAACAGCTCCTGCTGCTGGGCCTTGTCTTCACTGGCTTTCTGCGCATTGCGCGTGAGCTTGGCCAGGCGAGCGTTTAGCGCTGTCTTTGATACACTTTTCTCTGTCATTACGATCTCCATCATCGGAATGGCACGGCGGGCCGAAGGTTGCGACTTCGGCCTGCCTTACTCTTCTTCCTTCGCGAGAATCACTCCTCGGTTCTCGACGAACTCGACGCCTGCAGCAATGAACGCTGCCTCAACGCCATCGTGTGAAGCGGGATGCAACGTCCGGGCGCCACGCTCGAAGCTGCTGATGGTCTGGCGTGTCACTCCCGCGTGTTCTGCCAACGTGGCCTGATCCCATCTGAGTAAGGCTCGCGCTGCTGCACATTGTTCGGGCGTCATTTCCACCTCAATCGTTTTGCATAAAGTCAGATATTTTCCACTGTGACAAACGAATGGCGGACTTATGCCAATGGCGTTTGCAGGCCCTGGATGACCCTGTATAGGCCTTCTAGGCATCCTTTAGCCTTTTGCATTATGGAAAATATTTGACCTAATGTAAAACAATTTGGAGATATAAGGGGATTGCGGGGAGGAGTTATGCCAACGCAATTGCAAAAGAATACGGTTACAAGGCGCTGAGGGGTAAAGCCTCCTCAGTAGCCCAGCTTCAAGTCTTCTGAGAGGGTGGCCAACTCATCCATGGCCGCGCTGCTGGCCTCGGCCTGCGCCTGCCTGTACGCAACCAGGTCGACCACCTGGACGCGCCGGCGACCGTTGCTCATGCGCGAGGCGATCGCACCGTCATCGAGGAGCTGCAGCAGGCGAGGGTGGGGCAGGTTCAGCAGTGCGGCGGCTTCGCGGGTGGCCACCTCGGGCGGAACGCCCTGCAGGTCGACGGCGCGGCCCTTGGCGATCTGATCCAGGGCCTCGGCAAGGGCTGCAAGAGCCTGAGCCGGGATCTCTACCTGCAGGTCATCGAGTTGAACCAGCTGAACGCTGGCCGGTGAGGAGGGTGATTCTTTGCGACGATCCATGTTGTTCTCCTGCAGGCGCAAAAAAGCCGCCCGTAGGCGGCTTCTTGTGAACCTGGCGCTTAGGCGCGGGCGCCGGCCATCCGGCCGACAGGTTCCATTTCTTTGCCCTTGGCCTTGGCGACCTTGAGGAAACGGAGCTGATTCTCGGACACCCGGCCAGCCAGGCGACGTGCTTCAGCTTCGAACTGCGCGATGGCATCGAGCTTGGCAATCAGCGGTTTTGCTTGGCGCTTGGTGGCGATCATAGACACCTCAGTGTCGATAGGTTTGGGGGTCATCGTATTAGGCATTGACCTGGATGACAAGTCGGCCATCTTCGGTGAAGTCGAATCCGAGCTCTTGATACCAAGGTACAACCAGCTCCTCAGGGGCTTGGACTTCAATCTCGGTGCATTTGATCATCCGGGCATAGTAGTCGATGGCCAACAATGCCAAGGAAGCCACTTCACCCTTCAGCGGATGCGTGCGATCGGGCTTGCCTTCCAGCAGGACGATCTTGATGCAGATGCTGCTTTTCCTGGGCGTCGCGTAGCAGAGCCCGCATAGCTCAGGCCCGTACCACAGCGACAGGTCGAAGCCCTTGCGATCATCGGCCTTCCAGGAAGAAACATCCTCCCATGGGTAAAGCGTAGTTTCTTCGCCCCACAGGTGGGAGGCTTGGATTGCCTCATCGTTGATCGGCTCGAATCTCACATGATGCGGATCGATCCCCTCACGCAATAGATCAGGCTGGCCGCGTAGCAGCTCAGCAGACAGTTTGCGTGCTTGCGAACGGTAGGCCTGATAACGGATGTCGTTTTTATGGGACTTCATGTCGAGACAGTTTCACCGGATCCATAAGCGAAAAAACCGGCGCTAGGCCGGCTTTTTCCCCCTCGAACCAGATGGTCGCGCCACGCCGGTCATGAGGGTTAGTTGTTGGCGCGAAGTGTCGCGCAAGATCAGTCCTGATGCAATGTCGCCTGACGGCGCTCTTCCTTCCTGACTTCTTCCTCGAACGCCTCATCGAGGAGACTCGGCCGCTTCCGCCAGGGCTTCCTGTCCGGCTCAGGCTGAGCTGCGTACGTCACGACTTCGCCCCCGTAAACCGTTTCAAAACGCTGTTTCTGACGCTCTAGCTCGGCGCGGAGTTCGTCTTTCGTCATACGTGTTCCTGGTTGACCTGATGATCTGACATTGCCACAGGCTGCTGGCGGGTTAATATCTGTATATTTATACAGTCATTTAAAGCCGTATGACCGAAATTCTTGGCCGCCTCCGTCCTTCAACAACCCTCGTCCGCATGATCGAGGCCCGCGTCAGTGCGGGCTTTCCCAGTCCTGCAGAAGACTACGCCGAGACATACCTATCGCTCGATGAGCTGGTCAACGTGCGGGCTCCGAGTGTGTACCTGGTGCGCGCCGGCGGCGATAGCTTGAACGGTGTCGGGATCTTCGACGGTGATGTCCTGGTGGTCGATCGCGCCGCGGTGGCCAACCAGGGCGAGGTGGTGATTGCTCTGGTAGACGGAGAGTTTACGGCCAAGCTGCTGAGCTACGACAAAGACGGTCGGCCGATGTTATTGCCTGCGAATCCAGCATATCCCGCGATCATCCTGCAGGAAGGCGAGCAGCTGGAAATCTGGGGGGTCGTGACGGACAACCTGCATTCACTGCGCCGGCGGTGATGGCCATGTTCGCCCTGGTCGACTGCAACAACTTCTATGTGAGCTGCGAGCGCCTGTTTCGCCCTGAGCTGCGGGGCAGGCCGGTAGTGGTGCTGAGCAACAACGATGGATGTGCCGTGAGCCGAAGCAATGAGGCCAAGGCTCTGGGCGTGAAGATGGGGCAGCCATTCCACGAGTTGCGCGACTTGGTTGCACGCGAAGGCCTGATCGCCTGCAGCAGCAATTACGCCTTGTATTAAGTTAGGTGGAATGCTTTTGAGCTAGGCTGAATCCGTTGACGCTCAGGGGGCGCCCATGACCACCACCCCAT
>JBLUOL010000290.1:0-3679 GCA_048065775.1 Pseudomonas sp. GW6 | reverse complement strand
TCAGGTGCAGACGCATCGCTGCCCGCGCCGCCTCGGCATCCTGGCGCGCGATGGCTTCGAAGATCTGCTCGTGCTCACGCTCCAGGCGCGCCATGTAGTGGGCCTGATCGTCACGCGCCAGGCTGGCGGAATTGACCCGGGTACGCGGGATGATGCTGGTACCCAGATGACTGAGAATATCGGTGAAGTAACGGTTGCCGGTGGCCTCGGCAATACGCAGATGAAAATGAAAGTCCGAGGACACGGCATCGCTGGCATGCATCGCGCTCTCATTAATGGCATCCAGTGCCTCGCGAATGGCCTTCAGTTGCACGTCATTACGACGCTGAGCCGCCATCCCGGCAGACTCCACCTCGAGACTGATACGCAGCTCAAGAATGGCCAGCACGTCGCGCAAGGTGACGATGGTCGCCGGGTCGATGCGAAAACCACTGGCACTGGGCGTGTCCAGCACGAAAGTACCGATGCCATGACGGGTCTCGACCAGACCGGCTGCCTGCAAACGCGACAGAGCCTCGCGCACCACGGTACGGCTGACGCCCTGCTCTTCCATGATCGCCGACTCCGTCGGCAGCTTCTCACCGCGCTTGATCAGCCCATCGCGAATGCGCTGCGACAGATCGGCTACCAGCTCCTGGGCCAGACTGCGGTGCTTGCGACGAGCACGAGGTTGAGCGTTTTGCGTTTCCATGGTGGACGGACTCTCGACTTAAGACTTGAGGCTTTGCCGTAATGATAGCCCAGCAGTTGTACGATGACACTATGAATTCCCGACAAATAACGCCCTAGGAGCGTCAAATGCCAACGACTCTGCTGACCCTGCGCGATAGCCTGACACAGTTGACTCTCGCCCCGGAACTGGGCGCAAGCCTGGTCAACTGGGTGCGCATCAGCGACGGCCAGCCACTGCTGCGTCACAGTGACGAACAGGCGCTGGCTGCCGCCAATCCCAGACGCCTGGCCTGCTACCCGTTGCTACCCTGGTCCAACCGCATTGGCGGCGGCGGTTTCGCCACCCCTGACGGCTGGCAAGCGCTGGGCGCCAACACTGAACACGAAGCACTGCCGATACACGGCAGTGCCTGGCAACAACCCTGGAAGATAGTCAATGCGACGTCCGACAGCGCCAGCCTGGAACTGCATAGCCAATTGCCCTTTCCCTATCACGCCACTCTCGACGTACAACTCACTGACGGCTGTCTGCGCCTGACGTTACAAGCCACCCATTTTGGCGAACAGCCCACCTGGTATGGGCTCGGCCTGCATCCTTATCTGCCGCGCACTGCGCACACCCGCGTACAGGCGCAGGCAGGCGGCGTCTGGTTATGCGGCGAAGACAAACTTTCCAGTCAGTGGGTCGAATTGCCACCGGCCTGGAACTTCTCCGAGCCCACCCTGTTGCCGCGACAACTTGTCGACAATGCGTTTACCCAATGGCCGGGGCGCGCTTGCATCATTCAACCCGAGGCGGGTTATCAACTCATCTGCGAGGCGCAGGGCAGCAATGTGTTTCTGTTGTTCTGCCCAGAAGCGCAGAACTTCTTCTGCTTCGAGCCGGTCACTCATCCGGTCAACGCACATCATCTAGCGGGGCGACCAGGGCTACAGTTACTGGCAGCAGAGCAAAGTGTTCAGATGAGTTTCAGCCTGCGCTACCAGGCGCTTGCGGACTGATAACTGGACATTTAAAGGGCATTGGCGATAATACCGCCAGTTGCCCAATGCAACTTTTCTCGGAAAAAAGTTACAGATAGATAAGTAACTGAAGAGAAAGGAGAAAGATGCAAAGCGTGAAACTTTGCAAACTTTCCTCCCAGCCAACCAAGGCAAAGCACTTTAGATTGATCCTTCAGCGCAACAGTGAAACCTGGTGTTTCGGCTGTCGTGTGGGTCGATCACAACCTACAGGTAAAAACAGTGACGAAAGACGAACTGCGCGCCGAACTCGAGCGCCAGGCGCAGCGTTACAAGGATGTATACGGCGGAGAAGTCATCACCTACGCCGCTCAGCCGGACCCCGACCGCAAACCCTGGCGCAAGAAGCCCAGCCTGCTCGACCAGGCCTTCGACAAAGAAATAGAGAAAATCGAGAAAGAACGCCAGGACAAGCAGGACGCTGCCGACGAAACCGCCGGCTAGCGACATACCGTCCCCCAGGTTTCCCCGCCGCCGGGGAAGTTCTGAAAAAGGCTTTCTACAGCCACTGCGCGAAGGCGAGAGTCCAATTACTCTAGAGTTCTGGATTCCCGCCTGCGCGTAAATGACGATTTTTTTTCAGCGTTTACCTAACGCTTCCTGCTACCCGTCAGCGACCCCATCAGCCCCCGCACCAGTTGCCGGCCAATCTGGTTGGCGGCCTGACGCAGCGCGCTCTTCATCGCGCTGCCAAGCAGATCGCTGGCCATGTCGCCCAGCCCCGGTTCCGCCTTCTGTTTCCCCGCCACCTTGCCTGGCGCCTCATTGCGCGCCTGCTCGGCACGCGCGGTGAGCAGCTCATAGGCCGACTCGCGGTCGACAGGCTTGTCGTAACGCCCAGCCAGCGGCGACTGGCGCACCAATGCCGCACGCTCGGACTCATTCAGCGGGCCGATGCGCGACTGCGGTGGCGCGATGGCCACGCGCTGAACCATCGCCGGCGTGCCTTTTTCCTCCAGCGTACCAACCAACGCCTCGCCAATGCCCAGTTCAGTCAGCACACCGAGCGTGTTGAATGCCGGGTTCGGGCGAAAACCATCGGCCACTGCACGCAGGGCCTTCTGCTCCTTGGCCGTGAACGCGCGCAGGCCGTGCTGAATACGCAGACCTAACTGAGCCAGGACATCATCCGGCAGGTCGCTCGGCGACTGGGTGACGAAATACACCCCGACGCCCTTGGAGCGAATCAGCCGCACCACCTGTTCCAGACGCTCCTGCAGCGCCTTGGGCGTGCCCTGAAACAGCAGGTGCGCCTCGTCGAAGAACAGCGCCAGTACCGGTTTGTCGGCGTCACCGCGCTCCGGCAGTTGCTCGAACAATTCGGCCAACAACCACAACAGGAAGGTCGCATACACCTTCGGCGCCTCATGCACCAGGCGGGAGGCATCGAGCAGATGCACGCGCCCGCGGCCGTCACGGTCAGGGTGAAGAAGGTCTTCGAGCTGCAATGCCGGCTCGCCGAACAGGGCCTCGGCGCCCTGCTGCTCCAGCCCTGCCAGACGACGTAACAACGCCTGCGCCGAGGTGCTGGTGAACAGTGCGCTGTCCGCGCCCAGCACTTGCGCATTGTCCTTGAGATAGCCGAGCAGCGCCTTCAGGTCTTTCAGGTCGAGCAGCAACAAACCTTCACGGTCAGCCACCTTGAACGCTGCGTAGAGCGCAGCCTGCTGGCTGTCAGTCAGTTCGAGCAGAGCACCGAGCAGCAGCGGGCCCATTTCGCTCAAGGTGGTGCGCAGCGGGTGGCCACTCTGGCCATGTACGTCCCACAGCGTCACCGGGTAGGCCTGCGGCTGGTGATTGAGCCAGGGCATACTGGCGATGCGCTCGGCGACCTTGCCTTGCGGTGCGCCAGCAGCGCCCAGGCCACACAGATCACCTTTGACATCAGCGGCGAACACCGCCACCCCGGCGTCACTGAAGGTCTCGATCAGCCGTTGCAGGGTCACCGTCTTGGCCGGTGCCGGTGGCCCCGGCATAAAACCCG
>JBLUOL010000289.1:0-3686 GCA_048065775.1 Pseudomonas sp. GW6 | reverse complement strand
CGGTGGGCATGCGCGCACCGAGGATGCTGGCCCCGGCGCTGGTACCGGCCACCACGCCGCCCTTATCGTAGATCGCCTGCACGGCCTGCATGGCGAGCGACGGGCTGCCGTCGGCGTTGAACAGCGCACGGGCGATGCGCGCCTGATCGCCACCAACGAACCAGACCGCACTGGCCTCGCGCAGCGGCGCGACCACGGCAGGGTCGTTCATGGTGTCCTGATAGTTGTGGCGGTCGATGCCGACAATGCGGATGTGCTCGGCGGGCACGCCCAGGGCTTCGAGCTCGGCCTGGAAGCGCTTGCTGGAGCCCAGGCTGCCGCTGGCGGTGGGCATGATGGCGATACGCGCCTGCTGGGCACCGCCCGCCAGTTCGATGAGTTTCTCGTAGACCAGGCTGTTGCTGGCTCGCAGCATGCCGCCGACCGCCAGGAGGTTGCCATCGGCCATTACCGGATCAGCACTGCCGCAGAGGAGGAGCGCGGCGAGAAGGCCACGAAGATTGCGCTGTTTGTTCATTGTTATTGCTCTTGTCAGAAGTCGAAAGCGGTATGCCCCCTGCTCGCAGGCCAAATGAAATGGGCTTGGCGACAGGTCGCGGCGATATGAATTATTTTTTTCACAAAATTCACACGTGAAAATTTATATACCAGCCATTTTCAAGGCACAAGCACCACACGCCACGTTTGACATAAATATTTCTTAAACGTAGATTCGTGAAAAAAAACATGTCAAAGATATTTATGCATCTGCCCGGGCGTCCCACCCGATCGCCCACCGGCCAAGGCTCACGAGGCCCTGCCGGCGCCGCCTGGCAACAGTCGGCGTAACGTTCAACCCCGCCGCCTGTCGCGACGGACGCTGCCTCCCAACCGCCATCCACTGGAGTAACAAGATGAACAAGATCGCTCTATTCGGCGCCCTGGCGCTCTCCACCTTCGGCACCTTCGCCGTCGCCGCCGAGCCGGCGCTGCGCATCGGCATCGAGGCGGCCTACCCGCCCTTCGCGTTCAAGACCGCCGACGGCAAGATCGCCGGCTTCGACTACGACATCGGCAACGAGCTGTGCGCGCAGATGCAGGTCAAATGCCAGTGGATCGAGCAGGAGTTCGACGGCCTGATTCCCTCGCTCAAGGTGCGCAAGGTCGACGCCGTGCTGTCCTCGATGTCGATCACCGAAGACCGTCTGAAGTCGGTGGACTTCTCCAAGAAGTACTACCACACCCCCGGCAAGCTGGTGATGAAGGAAGGCAGTCAGATCCAGGACCCGAGCGTCGACCTCAAGGGCAAGAAGGTAGCCGTGCAGCGCGCCTCCACCTACGATCGCTACGCTACTGCCGAACTGACCCCGGCCGGCGTCAACGTGGTGCGCTACGGCTCCAACAACGAAGCCTTCCTCGACCTGCTGGCAGGCCGGGTGGATGCGGTGCTGGCCGATGTGGTGAACATCGACGAGGGCTTCCTGAAAACCGACGGTGGCAAGGGTTTCGCCCTGGTCGGCCCTGATTTCAACGACCCGCGCTACTTCGGTCGCGGCGCCGGCATCGCCGTGCGCAAGGGCGACGCAGCCACCGCCGAGAAGCTCAACACCGCCATCGACGCCATTCGCAGCAACGGCAAGTACGCCGAGGTACAGGCCAAGTACTTCGACTACGACATCTACGGCCAGTAAGCCGCCCACCCCGGCGCCTGCAACAGGCGCCGGTTTCTCTGCGCTGCAACGAGGTTTCCCACCATGCTGCAAGGCTACGGCCCGATCATCGTCGAGGGCGCCTGGCTGACCCTGACTCTGGCTCTGTGTTCGATGGCGCTGGCCATCCTGCTCGGCCTCACCGGCGCTGCGCTGCGCCTCTCGCCACTGCGCTGGCTGGCCAATCTGGGCGACGCCTACGCCACCCTGATCCGGGGCATCCCCGACCTGGTGCTGATCCTGCTGATCTTCTATGGCGGTCAGGACCTGGTGAACCGCATCGCGCCCAGCCTGGGTTACACCGCCTACATCGACATCAACCCCTTCGTCGCCGGTGTGTTCACCATGGGCTTCATCTTCGGCGCCTATCTGTCGGAGACCTTCCGCGGCGCCTTTATGGCCATCGCCAAGGGCCAGGCCGAGGCCGGTGCAGCCTATGGCATGAGCGGCGCCCAGGTGTTCTTGCGCATCCTGGTGCCGCAGATGATCCGCTTCGCCATTCCCGGCTTCACCAACAACTGGCTGGTGCTGACCAAGGCCACCGCGCTGATCTCGGTGGTCGGCCTGCAGGACATGATGTTCAAGGCCAAGAACGCCGCCGACGCCACCCGTGAACCCTTCACGTTCTATCTTGCCGTGGCGGGCCTGTACCTGCTGCTGACCAGCGTCTCGCTGCTGCTCCTGCGCGCCGTCGAAAAGCGTTACTCGGTCGGCGTTCGCACGGCTGAAATCTGAGGATCACGTCCATGCTCGATTTCCATCTGATCCTCTCCAGCCTGCCGCTGTATGCCAGCGGTCTGCTGGTCACCTTCGAGCTGCTGCTGATCGCCCTCGCCCTGGGCCTGCTGCTGGCTCTGCCGTTGGCCCTGATGCGGGTGTCGCGCTCGCCGCTGGTGAACTTCCCAGCCTGGCTCTATACCTACGTGATTCGCGGCACGCCGATGCTGGTACAGCTATTTCTGCTCTACTACGGCCTGGCCCAGTTCGACGTCATCCGCGACAGCTTCATGTGGCCGTACTTTTCCAGCGCCACCTTCTGCGCCTGCCTGGCCTTCGCCATCAACACCAGCGCCTACACGGCGGAGATTCTGGCCGGCAGCCTCAAGGCCACGCCGCCCGGCGAGATCGAGGCAGCCAGGGCCATGGGCATGTCACGCGCCCAGCTCTACCGGCGCATCCTGCTGCCTTCGGCCATGCGCCGCGCGCTGCCGCAGTACAGCAACGAGGTGATCATGATGCTGCACACCACTTCGCTGGCCTCGCTGGTGACGCTCATCGACCTCACCGGTGCAGCCCGCACCATCAGCTCGCAGTACTACATGCCGTTCGAGGCCTTCATCACCGCCGGCCTGTTCTATCTGGTGCTGACGGTGGGCCTGGTGCGCCTGTTCAAATACGCCGAACTGCGCTGGCTGGCCCACCTGACCCCACGCAAGCATTAACAAGGAAGCCCTATGCAACGTATCGACCATCCACTGCCCTGGAGCCCGACCGGAACCAGCCGTCACCTCAGCGTGCTGCGTTACGGCAGCGGCCCGTGCAAGGCCTACATCCAGGCCAGCCTGCATGCCGACGAGCTGCCGGGCATGCGCGTGGCGGTGGAACTCAGGCGTCGTCTGCAGCAGCTGGAAAGCGCCGGACGCCTGACCGGCGTGATCGAACTGGTACCGGTGGCCAACCCCATTGGCCTGAGCCAGCTGTTCCAGGCGGCGGTCCAGGGCCGCTTCGAATTCGCCAGCGGCAGGAACTTCAACCGCGATTTCGTCGATCTGGCGGCCGCGGTCGCAGCGCATGTGGAGGGGCACCTGGGCAGCGACGAAGCGAGCAACGTGCGCCTGATTCGCCGCGCCATGAACGAGGCGCTGGACGCCCTGCCCGCGCCGGCCTCGGAGCTGGAAGGCATGCAGCGTCTGCTGCTGCGTCATGCCTGCGATGCCGACATCGTGCTCGACCTGCACTGCGACTTCGAGGCCGCGGTGCACCTGTACAGCGCGCCGC
>JBLUOL010000288.1:0-3689 GCA_048065775.1 Pseudomonas sp. GW6 | reverse complement strand
CTGTTCTGCGCCCTGCTCGGCTTCCTGCTGCCGGCAGCAGCGGCCAGCGTCGGCGTGATCCGTTTCGGCTTCGATCCGAGCTGGCAGGCCGCACACCTGTGGCTCTCCCAGGCCAGCAACTTTCTCGGTCTGCCGCTGCTCGGCGCCGCGGCATTGGCCCTGGGTCGTGGTTGGGCCTGGAGCCGGCCGAACTGGGGACGTATCCTGCTGGGCCTGTGCGCCTTCTTCGAGCTGTTCCGGCAGATGGGCTACCTGGAGGACTACCGCCTGGTGCTGAACCTGGCCACGCTGGCGCTGATTCTCTATGCCGGCGCAGTCCAATGGCCGCGCCGGGCGCCAGCGATCAGCGCAGGCGTTGTGGTGGGATTGTTCCTGCTGGCCGGCCTGGCGGTAGGCACCGAAGGCGTGATCGGCCCGCTGCGCCGTATCGATCTGTTCCACGTTCTGCTCACTCCAGCGTATCCACTGCTGGCCTGGCTGCTGCTGAGCCTGCCGGGAAGTGCGAAACGACAGACCGGGTAAAGCCTTTGTAAGGAGCACGCGGTTTATTCCATAATGCGACGGTCGGCACGTTTTGCGCCGACCGGGCACGTCACCCGACCTGAACTGCCGAGGTCCCGTTATCCAGATGAACCGCACCGGCCGCACCCTGTCTCTGGGCTGCCTGTTGCTTTTCCTCCCGCTGTTTGCGCTCGCAGGCGGCAACTCTCTGCTGATCCCCGCCAGCGGCAGCTGCGCCCTGAACGCCGCTCCCGAAGAAATGCCCGATGCCCTGGCCAGCTGCCAGGAAATGGCCCGCGCCGGCAACATGCAGGCGGCCTATGAACTGGGCGAGTACTACTACGACGGCAAACGCACGCCACGTGATTTCAAACAAGCCCTGACCTGGTTCGAGCGCGCCTCGCTGCAGGGCCATGCCGAAGCCCAATTGCGCCTGGGCACCATGTTCTTCCGCGGCGAAGGCGTACCGGCCAACAACGTGCAGGCCTACATCGTGTTGAAGATGGCCTCGGTCAATGGCTCGGACGAAGCCATGGACAGCGCCGACCTGGTGTCGGCACAGATGCGCCGCGATGAACTGGAAATCGCCAGCCAGGTGCTGGGGCAGATCTTCCGCAGCTATCTGCTGGAGCTGCAGACCGCCGAAGGTCGCTCGCCTTTCGCGCCGTTGCCCTAAAGGTAGAGCCAGGCGTAGGGTGGGCTTCAGCCCACCAAGTAGCCTCTCGATACCGCCGGTGGGCTAAAGCCCACCCTACTTGCTACTTGCAGCTTGTCGCTTATTTGTCCGGCATCGGCATGGGGAATGGCATGACGTTGCCACCGCCCTTGGCTTCGCTGATCTTCGCCGTACCCAGACGCTCTACCTCGTCGATGCGGATGATCGCGTGCATCGGTACGAAGCTGCGCACCACACCCTCGAACTGCGCCTTGAGTTTCTCCTCGCTGGGGTCGACCACCAGCTGGCTGCGCTCGCCGAAGACGAACTCTTCAACCTCCAGAAAGCCCCACAGATCACTTTGAAAGATCTGCTTGGCATACATCTCGTATACCTGGCCCTGGTTGAGAAAAATCACCTTGTAGATGGGATCACGCTTGCTCATGGAGATTCGAAGCCAGGAAAAACGGGGCGCGCAGAATAGCACAGCGCCGCACGCGTAGCCCGGATGCAATCCGGGCATGGACGACGATGCACCTGCCTGTGGCCGCAAGCTTGTAGCCTGTCGCCCACCTCTCCCCTATAATGCGCGGTCATTTTTTAACCACCTCAGACAGTGCCATGACCAAGAAGCTCTATATCGAAACCCACGGTTGCCAGATGAACGAGTACGACAGCTCGCGCATGGTCGACCTGCTGGGCGAGCATCAGGCCCTGGAGGTCACGGAAAAACCCGAAGAAGCCGACGTGATCCTGCTCAATACCTGCTCGATCCGCGAGAAGGCGCAGGACAAGGTGTTCTCCCAACTCGGCCGCTGGCGCGAGCTGAAGCAGGCCAACCCGGACCTGGTGATCGGCGTCGGCGGCTGCGTGGCCAGCCAGGAAGGCGCGGCGATTCGCGATCGCGCGCCCTATGTCGACGTGGTCTTCGGCCCGCAGACCCTGCACCGCCTGCCGGAGATGATCGACGCCGCGCGCGTAACCAAGACCGCCCAGGTGGACATCAGCTTTCCCGAGATCGAGAAGTTCGACCGCCTGCCCGAGCCGCGCGTCGACGGCCCCAGCGCCTTCGTCTCGGTGATGGAAGGTTGCAGCAAGTACTGCACCTTCTGCGTGGTGCCCTACACCCGCGGCGAGGAAGTCAGCCGCCCACTGGTCGACGTGTTGATGGAAATCACCTCCCTCACCGAGAAGGGCGTCAAGGAAATCACCCTGCTCGGGCAGAACGTCAACGGCTATCGCGGGGAAGCGCCGGATGGCCATATCGCCGACTTCGCCGAACTGCTGCATGCCGTGGCTGCCCTCGATGGCGTCGAGCGCATCCGCTACACCACCAGCCACCCGCTGGAGTTCTCCGACGCGATCATCGCCGCCCATGCCGAGATCCCGCAGCTGGTGAAATACCTGCACCTGCCGGTGCAGTCCGGCTCGGATCGCATCCTCGCGGCGATGAAGCGCAACCACACCGCGCTGGAATACAAGTCGCGCATCCGCAAGCTGCGCGCCGCCGTGCCGGACATCCTGATCAGCTCGGACTTTATCGTCGGCTTCCCTGGCGAGACCGAGAAGGACTTCGATCAGACCATGAAGCTGATCGAGGACGTCGGTTTCGACTTCTCCTTCTCCTTTATCTACAGCTCGCGCCCAGGTACTCCGGCCGCCGACCTGGTCGACGATACCCCGGAAGAAGTGAAGAAGCAGCGTCTGGCCCTGCTGCAGCACCGCATCAACCAGAACGGTTTCGAGAACAGCCGGCGCATGGTCGGCACGGTGCAGCGCATTCTGGTCAGCGACTACTCGAAGAAGGACCCGGGCATGCTCCAGGGCCGCACCGAGCAGAACCGCATCGTCAATTTCCGCTGCGATAATCCGCGCCTGATCGGCCAGTTCGTCGACGTGCATATCGACGACGCCCTGCCCCATTCGCTGCGCGGCACCCTGCTGGATGCCGACACCCTCCACTAACGTAGCGGGCGCCCCCACTTTGCGTTGTCGGCGGCCAGCGTTATGCTGCCTTTCAATACCCAGACAAGTGACGATCACACCATCACCTTGAACGCCTCTCTAGAACCTCATCGTTTCACCCTCGAACCCTTCGAGGCCCGCCGTTTCGCCAACCTCTGCGGCCAGTTCGACGAGCACCTGCGCCTGATCGAAGAGCGCCTCGGCCTGGAAATCCGCAACCGTGGCAACCAGTTCGAAATGCTTGGTAGCGCCGACAAGACCCAGGCCGCCGAAACCCTGCTGCGCAAGCTGTACCGCGAAACCAAGGCCACCGAACTGTCGCCCGACCTGGTGCACCTGTATTTGCAGGAATCCGGCGTCGAGGAGCTGGTCAACCCCAGCAACCTGCCTCAGGTGACCCTGCGCACCAAGAAGGGCGTGATCAAGCCGCGCGGCGCCAACCAGCAGCGCTACGTCAAGGCGATCCTCGACAACGACATCAACTTCGGCATCGGCCCGGCCGGCACCGGCAAGACCTACCTGGCCGTGGCCTGCGCGGTGGACGCGCTGGAGCGCGAGCAGGTGCGGC
>JBLUOL010000287.1:0-3692 GCA_048065775.1 Pseudomonas sp. GW6 | reverse complement strand
TGCGGGCGATAGCAATGGATCGCCCGCAAGCGGGCTCCTACGGATCAAGAGGCGGCAGCCGTTTGCAACGCATTCGAGGAACACTAAAGATGCAATGGGAAACCGTGATCGGGCTTGAGATCCACGCTCAGCTCAGCACCCAGTCGAAGATCTTCTCGGCCAGCGCCACCACCTTTGGCGCCGAGCCCAACACCCAGGCCAGCCTGGTCGACCTCGGCATGCCCGGCACCCTGCCGGTACTGAACGCCGAAGCCGTGCGCATGGCCTGCCAGTTCGGCCTGGCGATCAACGCCGAGATTGCCGAACGCAACGTATTCGCGCGCAAGAACTACTTCTACCCGGACCTGCCCAAGGGCTACCAGACCAGCCAGATGGATCACCCCATCGTCGGCAAGGGCTTCCTCGACATCACCCTCGAAGACGGCAGCGTCAAGCGCATCGGCATCACCCGTGCGCACCTGGAAGAGGACGCTGGCAAGAGCCTGCACGAAGACTTCCACGGCATGAGTGGCATCGACCTTAACCGCGCCGGCACGCCGCTGCTGGAGATCGTTTCCGAGCCGGACATCCGCTCGGCCAAGGAAGCCGTGGCCTATGTGAAGGCCATTCATGCACTCGTCCGTTATCTGGGCATCTGCGACGGCAATATGGCCGAAGGCTCGCTGCGCTGTGACTGCAACGTGTCAGTACGGCCGAAGGGCCAGGCCGAGTTCGGCACCCGCGCCGAGATCAAGAACGTCAACTCCTTCCGCTTTATCGAGAAGGCCATCAACTTTGAGGTGCAGCGCCAGATCGAGCTGATCGAGGACGGCGGCAAGGTGGTGCAGGAAACCCGCCTGTACGATCCGAACAAGGATCAGACCCGCTCCATGCGCAGCAAGGAAGAAGCCAACGACTACCGTTACTTCCCCTGCCCGGACCTGCTGCCGGTGGTAATCGAGCGCAGCTTCCTCGACGAACTGCGCGCCGGCCTGCCAGAGCTGCCGCCGCAGAAGCGCGAGCGCTTCGAAAGCCAGTTCGGCCTGTCCAGCTACGACGCCAGTGTGCTCAGCGCCAGTCGTGAGCTTGCCGACTACTTCGAAGTGGTCGAAAAGACCTGCGGCGACGCCAAGCTGTCGGCCAACTGGGTGATGGGCGAGCTGTCCAGCCTGCTCAACAAGGACGGCCTGGAGATCGAGCAGTCGCCAGTGTCTGCCGAACAACTGGGCGGCATGATCCTGCGCATCAAGGACAACACCATCAGCGGCAAGATCGCCAAGATGGTGTTCGAGGCCCTGGCCGCCGGCGAAGGCGCCAGCGCCGATGAGATCATCGAGAAGAAAGGTCTCAAGCAGGTCACCGACAGCGGCGCCATCGAGGCCATGCTCGATGAAGTGCTGGCCGCCAACGCCGAGCAGGTCGAGCAGTACCGCGCCAGCGACGAAGCCAAGCGCGGCAAGATGTTCGGTTTCTTCGTCGGCCAGGCCATGAAAGCCTCCAAGGGCAAGGCCAATCCGGGGCAAGTGAACGAACTGCTGAAGAAGAAGCTCGAAGGCTGAGCCAGGCCGGCTCGCTTACGCTAGCTGCAATGACGCCGGGCTCGCCCGGCGTTTTTCATGGAGACCGCGAATATGACGATGCGCAGCCCGGATGCAATCCGGGAACCTTCACTGCCCCGGATTGCATCCGGGCTACAGACATGGGCACTGCTCGGTGCACTCGCCCTGCTCGGCGGCTGCTCCACCTTCGGCGGCGGCTCAGGCAGCAGCGAAACCGGCAAGGCCTCCTATTACGGTGACCGCCACCACGGCCAGCGTACCGCCAGCGGCGAACGCTTCGATCAAAACGCGCTGACCGCGGCTCATCGCACCCTGCCGTTCGGCACGCGGGTACGGGTGACCAACCTCAACAACGAGCGCAGCGTGGTGCTGCGCATCAACGACCGCGGCCCCTTCGTGCGCGGTCGCGTCATCGACGTTTCCCGCGCCGCCGCCGTGCGCCTCGACATGCTGCGCGCAGGCGTGGTGCCGGTCAGGGTCGAGGCGCTGGACTGAGGAATAATTGGCAACAAAATCTTTCTGCCGCCCCTGGCGGCCAATAATGCCGTCGCTACACTAGCCGCACTTTTTTCGGAGCTACCCTGCAATGACCCTGATGACCTATGTCTACCTGATCGCCGGCCTGGTGCTGCTGGTTGCCGGCGCCGAGGTGTTGGTACGCGGCGCCGCCAAGCTGGCCGCACAGTTCGGCATTCCGCCACTGGTGATCGGCCTGACCGTGGTGGCCTTCGGCACCAGCGCGCCGGAAACGGCGGTCAGCGTGCAATCGGCCTTCAACGGTAGCGGCGACCTGGCCATCGGCAACGTGATCGGCAGCAACATCGCCAACGTTCTGCTGATTCTGGGCGTGACCGCCCTGGTCGCACCACTGGTCGTCTCACGCCAGCTCATTCGCCTCGACGTACCCATCATGATCGGCGCCAGCCTGGTCACCTTCGGCCTGGCCTGGGATGGTGAGCTGAGCCGTTTCGATGGTGCCTTGCTGTTCGCCGGCGTGCTGGCCTATACCGGTTTCCTGATCTACAGCGCGCGCAAGGACAAGGGCGGCGACGATGACGAATTCGCCAAGGAATTCGGTCTCGACGAGACGCCCAAGCCCTATGCCTGGGCGATCAACCTGGGCCTGATCATCGCCGGTCTGGTGCTGTTGGTGGTGGGTTCCAACTTCCTGGTCGAAGGCGCCGTGCAGCTGGCGCGCGCACTGGGCCTGTCCGAGCTGGTGATCGGCCTGACCGTGATCGCCATCGGCACCTCACTGCCGGAGCTGGCCACCTCGATCATCGCGGCGTTCAAGGGCGAGCGCGACATCGCCGTGGGCAATATCGTCGGCAGCAATATTTTCAACCTGCTCTGCGTGCTGGGCCTGGCCTCGCTGGTGTCGCCGGCAGCCATTCCAGTGGCCGCCAATGCGCTGGCTTTCGACTTCCCGGTAATGATCGCGGTGGCCGTGGCCTGCCTGCCGATCTTCTTCAGCGGCTACCGCATCAACCGTTGGGAAGGCTTGCTGTTCGTGGGCTACTACGTGGCCTACACCCTGTATCTGGTGATGTTCAGCACGGGCCGACCGCTGGCTCAGACCTTCGGTGACGCGATGATCGG
The DNA here is from genome assembly GCA_048065775.1 of Pseudomonas sp. GW6. Lineage (GTDB taxonomy): Bacteria > Pseudomonadota > Gammaproteobacteria > Pseudomonadales > Pseudomonadaceae > Aquipseudomonas. Next base: position 555 of record JBLUOL010000287.1, on the reverse strand, counting down.
CTACGCACTGCCGCTTACCGCCATCACTCTGGTGATCATCGCCGGGCGTGCCTGGCACAAACAACGCGGCGAGCAGGTATGAGCATGAGTGATAACCATGATCGCGGTGTGCAGGTGCGCCGTGAGGTGATGGGCGACGCGTTCGTCGACCGCGCCCTGGGCAACGCCACCGAGTTCACCCAGCCGCTGCAGGATTTCGTCAACGAGCATGCCTGGGGCGGCGTGTGGACGCGCAGCGGCCTGCCGCGCGCGACCCGCAGCCTGATCACCCTGGCTGCGTTGACCGCACTGAAATGCCCGCAGGAACTCAAGGGCCACGTGCGCGGCGCGCTGAACAACGGCTGCACGGTCGAAGAAATCCGCGAAACCCTGCTGCACTGTGCGGTGTATGCCGGCGTGCCGGCCAGCATCGACGCCTTCCGCGCGGCACAGGAAGTGATCGACGAGTACCAGAGCAACGCCTCGTAAGAGCTGGCTTGCCGGCGATCCGTTAATCGCCGGCAAACCGAACCCAGCCAGCAGGCCGTTGAAAAACGTAGGCGAGGCAGCCAGTGC
>JBLUOL010000286.1:0-3713 GCA_048065775.1 Pseudomonas sp. GW6 | reverse complement strand
CCGGGGGAGAGGGGACGTCAGCTGATAAGCGTAGGGCGGGTGCAACCCGCCGGCTCGATAATTGGCGGGTTGCACCCACGTTCCCTCTCAACCCGCCAACAGCTCTGTCACCCAGCGGGGCAATTGCTCGGTGGCCGGGCCGTAGCGTTTTTCCGCGAACAGCGAATGGCCCTGGCTGGGCTCCAGGTTGATCTCCAAGGTATGCGCGCCGGCACGACGCGCCTGCTCGACGAACCCCGCCGCCGGGTAGACATGGCCAGAGGTGCCGATGCTGACGAACAGCTCGCACTGCTCCAGCGCGTCGTAGATGCGCTCCATGTGATAGGGCATCTCGCCGAACCAGACGATATCCGGGCGCAAGGTGCCGACCAGGCCGCAGCAGGTGCATGACTGCGTGACCGGCATGTCGTCCAGCAGCGGAAAACGCTGCTGGCTATTGCTGCACAGCATCGACTGCAACTCACCGTGCATGTGCAACATGCGTTTGGAGCCGGCGCGTTCGTGCAGGTTGTCGACGTTCTGCGTGACCAGCAGAAACTCGCCCTGCCAGGCAGCCTCCAGCTCCGCCAGAGCCCGGTGCCCGGCATTCGGTGCAATAGCCGGGTCGCGCAACTGCGCGCGGCGCATGTCGTAGAAGCGCTGTACCAGTGCTGGATCGCGGGCAAAGCCTTCTGGTGTGGCCACTTCTTCGATGCGGTGGTCTTCCCATAGGCCGTCAGCGGCGCGGAAGGTGCGGATGCCGCTCTCGGCGGAGATACCGGCGCCGGTGAGAATGACAATATTGGGATGGGGCATGGCGGCTCCGAAGACAGGTGCATTGCTGCAACTCTAAGCCAAATTGCCAATCCGTAGGGTGTGCTGCGCGCACCAGCGCCTTTGCCCAGGTGCGCACGGCGCACCCTACGGGCGTTCACTTATCCTGTAGGGCGGGTGAAACCCGCCGGTTTGGCAATGGCGGGTTGCACCAGCCCTACGCGGAGATCATCCCCGTTCGCTCATTGCCGCCAGCGCCACCGAGGCTGCGGCGGTGCGGGTTTCCACGCCGAGCTTCACGTAGACATGCTCGAGGTGCTTGTTCACCGTGCGCGGGCTGAGGCCGAGGATGTCGCCGATATCGCGGTTGGTCTTGCCGCAGGCGACCCAGCGCAGCACCTGCACCTCGCGCTCGGTGAGTTGGAAGCGCGCTGATAGCTTGGCATGCGCCGGGGCGTCGTCGAGGCTGAGGCTGACGGGTCTCGACGCGGCGCGTGCCGCTTGCAGGATGCGCGCGGTGCGCAGGTGCGAGGCGACGCGGGCGAGCACTTCCTCGGGGTTGATCGGCTTGGTCACGTAGTCGATGCCGCCGGCTTCGAAGCCCTGCACCACGTGCTCGCTGTCGGTCAGGGCGGTCATGAACAGCACGGGGATATCGGCGCTGCTCGGCTCGGCCTTGATCCGTCGGCAGGTCTCGAAACCGTCCAGCCCCGGCATCATCGCATCGAGCAGGATCAGGTCTGGCCTGCGCCGCTGGATGCGCCCCAGCGCGCTGGCACCGTCCAGCGCCACCAGTACCATGTAGCCGGCATCGTCGAGCGCGTCGGAAAGCAGCGCGAGGTTGTCTGGCGTGTCGTCGACGATGAGGATGATGCCGCGCTCGGCTGACAGGCTGGCGGGCGAGCACGACTCAGAATGGTGGAGCGGCGCATTCATGTTCGGCCTCCTTCAGTTGGCGGTTGAATTCATCGAGCTGGAAGTTTTTCACCAGCAGACGCAGGGTGGCGGTGAAGCTGGCGCAGGCCGGGTCGCGCTGGTCGATGTCGTCCAGGCGTTGCTGGATGCCGCGCACATAGCCCAGGGCGCCCAGTTCACGCAGTGCCTGCAGGTCGTCGCTGCCCGGCAATGTCATGGCCTCGGGCGGCGGCAAATGCTCCTGGGTGCGGCGCAGCCAGGTCAGGCTGAGCTGATGCTGGATGCGTTCGAGCAACTGCGGGGTGTACACCGGTTTGGCCAGGTAGTCGTCGCAGGCCGCGGCGATGCTGCGTTCGCGGTCGTCGGTGAAGGCGTTGGCGGAGATGACGATGATCGGCGCCTGGCACTGCGTGTTGCGGCGAATCAGGCGACTGGTTTCCCAGCCGTCCATTTGCGGCATGGACAGGTCCATCAGGATCAACGCCGGGTTGTGCAGCGCTACCTGGCGAATCGCCTCCTGGCCGCTGGCGGCCTGGATCACCTCGAAGCCCAGCGGCTCGAGCATGCCGGCCAGCACGCGGCGATGTTCGAGGTGATCGTCCACCACCAGAATCAGACGGCGCTCGCCCTGGTAGCCGGTGATGTCGTGTTCGACGTGCACCACCGCCTGCGGTACGCGCACTTCGGAGAGGAACAGGCGCACCTGGAAGCGCGTGCCCTGGCCGGGGTCGCTGTGCACCGAGAGCTCGCCGCCCATCAACGAGGTGAGCATGCGGGTGATGGTCAGGCCGAGGCCGACACCGTTGTCCTGACGCATCAGGTCGCCGCGCTCGAAGGGCTGGAAGATGCGTTCGATCTGCTCTGGAGCGATGCCGATACCGGTGTCGATGATTTCGAAGGTCGCCGTTTCGCGCATGTAGCCGACGCGCAGGCATACCTCGCCGCGCTCGGTGAAGCGCACGGCGTTGCCCAGCAGGTTGATCAGGATCTGCCGCACGCGTTTCTCGTCGCCGCGCACTACTGCCGGCATGCGGCCGATGCATTCGAGGCGAAAGCGCAGGCCTTTCTCGGCTGCCTGTGGGGTGAACATGCGTTCGAGCTGGTCGATGAATTCCGGGAAGGGAATTTCCGCCAGTTCCAAGTGCAGTTTGCCGGCTTCGATCTTGGCCACGTCGAGCAGGCCGTCGATCAGCGACAGCAGGTGCGAGCCGCTGCGCAGGATGGTCGCCAGGGCATCCTTGTGCCGGTTCGGCATGGCCGCGTCGCGCTGCAGGATCTGGGTGTAGCCGAGGATGCTGTTGAGCGGCGTGCGCAACTCGTGGGACAGCCCGGTGACGTAGCGGCTCTTCGCCGCATTGGCCGATTCGGCGGCTTCCTTGGCCTGCTGCAGGGCTTCGTCGGTCTTGCGGTGGGCTTCGATTTCCTGCATCAACAGCAGGGTCTGACGGTCCGATTCCTCTTGCGCCACGCGCCGGCTTTCGCGGGTCAGCACCAGCCACCAGGCGAGCATGGCGGCGAATAGCGAGAGAGTGAGGAAGGCTTTGAGGAAGGCCTGGAACAGCGTCTGGCGCATTTCCGGTTCCTGCGTCGGTAGACCCAGCGAGACCTGGCTGTAGATCAGCGCCAACGCGCCGAACAGCATCAGCACCAGCAGGCCCAGCAGCCCCAGGTACTGCGCCAGGCGGCTGTGCAGCCGTGGGATGGACGCGCGCGGGAACAGCCAGCCGATGAAGTCATCGAGCTGATCACTCAGGCGGGCTCTGGGTTTGCAGCGATCCTCGCAGCGTGCGTCGAGCGAGCAGCACAGCGAACAGATCGGTGCGTTGTAGGCGGGACAGTGCGCGGTGTCCGGCTCCTCGAAACGGTTGTTGCACAGGCAGCATTGCACCTGCCCGGCTGCGGTGTAGGGGTAGAGCAGGTGCGGCTGGCGCTCGCGAGCGATGTAGTAACGCCCGCCAGTGAACCAGGCCAGCAGCGGCGCCAGCAGAAATGCCGAGCCGAGCGCCACGGCCGGTGAGGCCGCCTGTGCCAGGGCGCCGAACAGG
>JBLUOL010000285.1:0-3738 GCA_048065775.1 Pseudomonas sp. GW6 | reverse complement strand
CAGTCACCGCTTGCCCCACCGGGGTGGCGCATACCTTCATGGCTGCCGAAGCCCTGCAGCAGGCGGCGCAGCGTATGGGCATCGAGTTGCAGGTGGAAACCCGCGGCTCGGTCGGTGCGCGCAACCTGCTCGACGATGCTGCCATCGCCGCTGCCGATGCCGTGCTGCTGGCCACCGATATCGAGGTGGATACCAGCCGTTTCGCCGGCAAGAAGGTCTACCGCTGTGGCACCGGGGTGGCGCTAAAGCAGCCGCAGCAGACGCTGGAAAAGGCCTTGAGCGAGGCGCGACCGTTGAGCGAGGCCGCGCCTGCCGAAGGCAATGCGGCCAGCAGCGAGAAATCTGGCCCTTACAAGCACTTGCTCACCGGTGTTTCCTACATGCTGCCGATGGTGGTGGCGGGCGGCTTGCTGATCGCCCTGTCGTTCGTCTTCGGTATCGAGGCGTTCAAGGAGGAGGGCACTTTTGCCGCCGCGTTGATGAAGATTGGCGGCGAGAGCGCCTTTCAACTGATGGTGCCGCTGCTGGCCGGCTATATCGCCTATTCCATTGCCGACCGTCCGGGGTTGGCGCCAGGGATGATCGGTGGGTTGCTCGCCAGCTCGCTGGGCGCCGGTTTTATCGGCGGTATCGTCGCTGGCTTCATCGCCGGCTATTCGGCCAAGGCCATTGCCCGCTGGGTGCGCTTGCCGGACAGCCTGGAGGCGCTCAAGCCGATCCTGATCATCCCGCTGTTGGCCAGCCTGATCACCGGCCTGGCGATGATCTATATCGTCGGCAGTCCTGTGGCTGATGTGTTGCAGTCGCTCACCCAGTTCCTCGACAGCATGGGCAGCACCAATGCCATCCTGCTTGGCGCATTGCTCGGCGGCATGATGTGCGTGGATCTCGGCGGGCCGATCAACAAGGCGGCCTATGCTTTCTCGGTCGGTCTGTTGGCGTCGAGCAGCTATGCGCCGATGGCTGCGACCATGGCCGGTGGCATGGTGCCGCCGATCGCCATGGCCATCGCCACCGTGCTGGCACGACGCAAGTTCGCCCAGAGCGAGCGCCAGGCCGGCAAGGCCGCCGGGGTGCTGGGGCTGTGCTTTATCTCCGAGGGAGCGATTCCGTTCGCCGCGAAGGACCCGCTGAGGGTGATTCCGGCCAGCATTGCCGGTGGTGCGCTGACCGGCGCACTGTCGATGTACTTCGGCTGCAAGCTGATGGCGCCGCACGGCGGGCTGTTCGTGCTGCTGATTCCCAACGCCATCAACCATGCGCTGCTGTACCTGCTGGCCATCGTCGCCGGCAGCCTGCTCACCGGCGTGCTGTATGCGCTGATCAAGCAGCCCGAGGCACAGCCGCTGGCAGTCGAGGCATGAGAGGCGCATGGCGCGCGCCTCGGTTACACTGAGTTGAACAGCGCCGGACAAGTAGGAGTCTGTTGAAGGGGGCGGTGCGCCGATGCGCTGCGATGGCCCCCTTTGGCTTCGTGGCGCAGTCGCCCCCACAAAGAAAGGATCCTCTGTAGATGACTCAAGCTCTCGCGCATCGCTGGCGCTTCTTCCGTGCCGGCGGCTTCGATCAGGTGCAACTTGAAACCCCGGCGGATCTCGCCGCCCTGCGCGGCCTGGACCAGAAACTCTGGGCCAGCCTGGCCTGTCCGGTGCAGAACCTCGAGTTGGATCGGCGCATGCTCGATTACATCGACCTGAACAGGGACGGGCGTATTCGGGCGCCGGAAATGCTCGATGTGGTCGACTGGACCCTGGCGCGCCTGGCTGATCCTGCCGTGCTGTTTCAGCAAGGCCCGCTGCTGCTGTCGTCGCTCACCGACGATGCCGTGGGTGTGCGCCTGCGTCTGGCTGCACAGCGCCTGCTGGGCGTGCTCGGCCGGCCCGACGGCGACAGTCTGACGCCTGCCGATACCGCTGATCTGGCGAAGCTGTTCCCGCCGCATGAGGCCAACGGCGACGGCCTGGTACCGGCAACCTTTACCGACGATGCCGAACTCAAGGCCGCCATCACCGACATCATCGCCTGCCTGGGGGCGCAGACCGACCGCAGTGGCGAGCCTGCCATCGGCGCCGAACAGATCACCACCTTCTTCGATCAGGCGCGTCAGTTGCACGCCTGGCATGCGCGTGCCGCCGAGCAGGGGCTGGATGCGTTCGGTGAGGGTACCGTGGCCGCTGTCGAGGCGCTGAGCGCCGTGCGCGCCAAGATCGACGATTACTTCACCCGCGTGGCCATGGCCGAGTTCGATCCGCGCGCCGCCGCCTTGATGAATGCCAAGGAAGAGGAGCTGGTGCGTCTGGCATCGCTGTCGCTGGCAGATGCCGGCGAAGTTGCCGGCCTGCCTCTGGCAACTGTGCAGCACGGTGATGAGCTGCCGCTGCACAAGGGCCTCAACCCGGCCTGGCAGGGTGCCATCGATGAATTCCGCCAGCGTGTGGTGGTGCCGGTGTATGGCGAGCAGGACAGCCTGTCGCGCGAGCAGTGGCAGCATCTGGTCGCATTGTGCGGCAACTACCTGGCCTGGCGCGCCGAGACGCCGAAAGTGGCAATCGCCGAGGTGCTCGAACGCGGACGTATTCTCGAACTGGTGGAGCAGGGGGCCGAAGCGCGCCTGTTGGCGCTGGTGGAAGAGGACAAGACCGTGGCCGAAGCGGCCGATGGGCTGGTCGAACTGGATAAGCTGATTCGTCTGCGTCATGGCTTGGTCAAACTGCTGCGTAACTTCGTTTCTTTCCAGGCGTTCTATTCGCGTCACGAGAAGGCCGTTTTCCAGGCCGGGGTTCTGTATATCGACGGCAAGAGCTGCGAGTTGGTGGTGGAGGTCGAGAATGTCGAAGCCCACGCCAAGGTGGCAGCGGCCAGCGATTGCTTCCTGCTCTACTGCGCCTGCACTCGTCGCGGTGAGCCGGTGCGCGGCAAGGAAAGCCTGAATATCGTGGTGGCGGTGACTGCCGGCAGCGAGGGTGATTTGCAGGCGGGGCGCCACGGCCTGTTCTACGACCGCGACGGTAACGACTGGGATGCCACGGTGGTCAAGGTGGTACAGCATGCGATCAGTATTCGCGAGGCGTTCTGGTCACCGTATCGACGTATTTCCAAGCTGGTTTCCGATCAGGTGCAGAAGCTTGCGGCCAGCCGCGACGCCGACATGGTCAGCAAGACCGCAGCCAAGGTCGGTGAAACCGGTGCAGCGCCAGCCGCCACGCCTACCCCGGCGTTCGACATCGCCAAGTTCGCCGGTATCTTCGCGGCCATCGGCCTGGCGGTCGGTGCCCTGGGCACGGCGCTGGCGGCAGTGGTCACGGGGATTCTGTCGCTGGTCTGGTGGCAGATTCCATTGCTGTTTATCTGTGTGCTGCTGGCCATCTCCGGGCCGGCCATGCTGCTGGCCTGGTTCAAGCTGCGCCGCCGCAGTCTGGGGCCGATTCTCGATGGTAACGGCTGGGCGGTGAATGCTCAGGCACGCATCAGCATTCCCTTCGGCACCGCGCTCACGCAAATGGCGACAATACCCAAGGGTAGCGACCGCGCATTGCGCGATCCTTATGCCAACAAGCCGGTGGTGTGGCCCTGGATCATCGCGCTGTTGCTCGTGCTGTGTGTGGGGTATTACGCCTGGAGCAATGGCGTGTTCAGCCCGGAGCCGCAGGTGCCGGCTGAGGCAGTGGCGCCTGTTCAGGACGCTGCGCAGTAGGTGCTTGTCTCCCCTCTCCCGCTTGCGGGAGAGGGGCCGGGGGA
>JBLUOL010000284.1:0-3769 GCA_048065775.1 Pseudomonas sp. GW6 | reverse complement strand
GCAGCCGCGGCCGCCCTGCCCACGCTCGACCTGCTCGAGCACAGCCTGGCCGGCTGCAAGGTGCTCAGCGTCGAGGGCATTCTCAACGCCACCACCAACTACCTGCTCGACGCCATGCGCACCCAGGGGCTTGGCTTCGATGCGGCGCTACGTGAGGCGCAGGCCGGCGGCTTCGCCGAGGCGAATACGCGCAACGACACCGAAGGCTGGGACACCGCCTGCAAACTCCTGCTGCTGGCCAACTTCGGCCTTGGCGCCGAGCTGACAATGGCTGACGTCGAGGTCGATGGCATCCATTCGATCACCGCGCAGCGTATCGAAGCCTGGCAAGCACAGGGCCTGGTTCCCCGTCTGGTCGGCAGCCTCAGCTACGTGAACGGCGCGATCCGCGCCAGCGTCGGGATCAAGACCTACCCGCTGTCCGATCCCTTCGCTCAGGTGAACGGGAAGAACAAGGCCATCCGCATCAGCAGCGACGCCATGGGCGAGACGATCGCCATCGGCGGCGGCGCTGAACCCCTCGCCACCGCTGCCGCCGCGCTGAAGGACTTCGAACATATTCTCCAGGCCAGGGGGCGCTCCCCCCTGCTTTATTGACGGACATTGCGCATGACCCAACTTACCCTGCAAGCCATCCGCCACGTCGGTTTCGAGGATCTCGGCAGCTTCGAGGCACCGCTGCGTACTGCCGGCTACCAGATCGAGTACATCGACGCCGCGGAACGTGACCTCAGCCAACTCGACCCGCTCGCAGCCGACCTGCTGGTGGTGCTTGGCGGCCCTATCGGCGTCTATGACCACGACCGCTACCCGCTCGTCTCCACTGAACTGGAACTGCTGCGCGTACGCTTGGCAGCCGATAAGCCGACGCTGGGCATCTGCCTCGGTGCGCAGCTGATGGCAGCAGCACTGGGCTCCAGCGTCTATCCAGGGCCAGCCAAGGAAATCGGCTGGTCGACCCTGGAACTGGCAGCCCCCGACTATCAGCCACTTGCCGCCCTGCGCGATATCGCCGTACTGCATTGGCATGGCGACACCTTCGACCTGCCGGAAGGCTGCACCCTGCTCGCCTCGACCCCGCTATGCCGCCAACAGGCCTTCGCTCGCGGGCAAAACGTGCTGGGCCTGCAATTTCACCCGGAAGTGCGCGGCGACCTCTTCGAGCATTGGCTGCTGGGCCATGCCAGCGAACTGGCCAACTCGGGCATCGATCCCGTCACCCTGCGTCACGACGCCAAGCGTAATGCCAGCGCCCTCGAACAAGCGGGCACCATCATGCTCGGCGCTTGGCTGGCCAAGCTGAAGCACTGAGCACAGCAGCAGGCCCGAGCCTCATGAAAAGGCTCGGGCACCGCCGCCTCATTCAGCGCCTAGAGCCTGTAAACACTTCGTAAATGCGATGGATTTTCATTAACTCACCTAGTAAAAGATAGCTTGCTTTCGATCCTGTCTGGAGCAGCGCTTGCTGCTGCTCGTTTCGCCCCGGAGTCCAGCATGTCTATCCGCTCTCACCTGCAACGCACAGCGGCGGCGATTACCACGTCGCTGCTGCTCGCCCTGCCCCTGCATGCCAGCGAACGCACGCTGGACAGCGCCTACGGTCCAGTGACAATCAGCGGCACTGTGCAGCGCGTGGTGGCACTGGGCGACAGCGCCCTGGATGCGGCGCTGTCGCTCGGCGTGCAACCGGTCGGTACCCTGGCCAGTCGCGGCGGCGACGACGTGCCGGACTATCTCAAGACCACGGCAGGCAAGATCACCCTGGTGGGCAGCGTGCGTGAACCCAACCTGGAAGCCATCCTGCGCCTGCAGCCGGACCTGGTACTGGCCTCCAGCGATCTGTCACGCGACCTGTACGCCAAACTGAGCCTGATGGCGCCCACCGTGGTACCCGCCGGCAATTCCTTCCAGGACTGGCGCGAGACCTACATGACCTATGCCCAGGCCCTCGGCAAACAGGAAGAAGGCCAGCAACGCCTTGCCGAGATCGAGAAACGCAGCGCCGAACTGCGCCAGCGTCTGCCGCAGGGCCAGGCAGTCAGCGTAGTGCGCTGGAACCCGCAGGGGCCGGTGATCATGTCCAGCCACCTGTTCGTTGGCCAACTGCTGAAAGACCTCGGCCTGCGTGCCAACGAACTGGCCGCAGCCCAGGCGCAGAAACCACACAGCGACGTACTGAGCCTGGAGAACCTGTCACGCATCAATGCCGACTGGATCTTCCTCGCCACGCTCAATCCAGATGGTCGCAAGGCCCTGGAAGACGCGCGCAAGCAGCCTGCCTTCACCCGCCTGCCAGCCGTCGCCGACGGTCATGTGGTAACCGTCGACGGCCAGATCTGGAGCAGCAGCTCCGGCTACCTGGCGGCTCAGCAGGTACTCGATGACGTGGAGAAGGCCCTGCTCGACTGATGCTCGCGTCACGCCTTTCCGTTCCCAAGGCATTGGCCGGCGCAGCGCTGTGCCTGATGCTTTTGTGCGTCGCCAGCCTGCTGTTGGGCGCGGGTGACATCGGCCTCCTGCCCAGCCTGCAAGCCCTGCTCGGGGGCAGCGATGACGATGCCCGCTTCATTGTCTTCGAATTGCGCTGGGTGCGTACCGAACTGGCCCTGTTGGTCGGCCTCGCCCTAGGCGCGGCCGGTGTACTGCTGCAAGCGGTGACGCGCAATCCGCTGGCTGAACCCGGACTGCTCGGGGTCAGCGCCGGCGCCTCGTTCGCCGTGGTGCTGGCGATCAACCTGGGCGCCTCGGCTGCAAGCCTGCACATGGGCGTCGCCATGCTGGGTGCGCTGGTGGGTTGCGTGCTGGTGCTGCTGGTCACGCGCATGCGCGGCGTCGGTGATGACCCTGTGCGACTGGTGCTGGCCGGCGCTGCTTTCTCCGGCATGCTCGGCGCGTTCAGCAGCCTGCTGCTGTTATGGGATCAGCGCACCGCCGATGAAATGCGCTTCTGGGTCATCGGCGCCCTGGCGGGCCGTCCGCTGGACACGCTCGACTGGAGCCTGCCCGGACTGATCGGCGGACTATTGGTGGCGCTGCTGGTGGTGCGTCCGCTGGCCGCCCTGGCGCTGGGCGAACGCGTCGCCAGCGGCCTTGGTCATCATCCGCAACTGACGCGCCTGGGCACCCTGCTGGCCGTGGCGATACTGGTCGGCACCGCTACGGCTGCCGCCGGCCCCATCGCCTTTATCGGCCTGATCGTGCCCTATATCGCTCGCCGCCTGGTGGGCTCCGATATCCGCCGCACCCTGGGCCTGAGCATGCTGCTCGGCCCCTGCGTCCTGCTACTGGCCGACGTCATCTCGCGCCTGCTGGTACGCCCCTACGAACTGCCGGTGGGCGTGGTGACCGCCTTCGTCGGCGCGCCGATCCTGATTGCCGTGGTGCGCAACCAGCGCCTGCCGACCCTGTGACATGAACATTTCTTCCTCACGCCCCCTACTCGCCCCGGCCGGACATCACCTGCTGCGCCTGGGTGACTGCAGCCTGCTGCTGCACCGGCGCAGCATGGTCGTCGCATTGCTCCTCAGCCTGCTGCTGGTCGCTGTCGCCACCTGGATACTGGCGGCAGGCGACGACACCCTGACGCCCTGGAAAGCCCTGCAGGCCGCCTTCGGTCAGGGCGAGGCGTTGCAGGTGTTCCTGATTCAGGAGCTGCGCATGCCCCGGCTGATCGCCGGCCTGCTCAGCGGCGCCGCCCTTGGCGCTTCCGGCTGCCTGCTGCAGACCCTGGCGCGCAATCGCCTGGCCACGCCAGGGGTGATCGGTATCG
>JBLUOL010000283.1:0-3821 GCA_048065775.1 Pseudomonas sp. GW6 | reverse complement strand
ACGAAGCCCACCACCTGGTCTGGCACCCGGAGCAGGCCAGCGCCGAATACTCGCTGGTCGAGCAACTGGCCGAGGTCATCCCCGGCGTGCTGCTGCTCACCGCCACCCCGGAACAGCTCGGCCAGGACAGCCACTTCGCCCGTCTGCGCCTGCTCGACCCCAATCGCTTCCATGATCTGCAAGCCTTCCGCGCCGAAAGCAGCCAGTACCGCCCGGTCGCCGAAGCGGTGCAGGAGCTGCTCGACCAGGGCAAGCTCAGCTCCCAGGCGCGCGACGCCATCGGCGGCTTCCTCGGTGATGAAGGTCGCGAACTGCTGGACGCCATCGACGGCGGCGACGAAGAAGCACGCGCCCGCCTGGTACGCGAGCTGTTGGATCGCCACGGTACCGGCCGCCTGCTGTTTCGCAACACCCGCGCCGCCGTACAGGGTTTCCCTGAGCGCGAGCTGCACCCCTACCCGCTGCCGAGTCCGGACGAATACCTGGAGCTGCCGGTCGGCGAGCATGCCGAGCTGTACCCGGAAGTCAGCTACCAGGCACAGGACGATATCGACGAAGAGCAACGCTGGTGGCGCATCGACCCGCGCGTCGAATGGCTGATCGACACCCTGAAGATGCTGAAGAAATTCAAGGTGCTGGTGATCTGTGCCCACGCCGAGACCGCGCTGGATCTGGAAGACGCCCTGCGCGTGCGCTCCGGCATCCCGGCCACGGTGTTCCATGAAGGCATGAGCATCCTCGAGCGCGACCGTGCCGCCGCCTACTTCGCCGACGAGGAATTCGGCGCGCAGGTGCTGATCTGCTCGGAAATCGGCTCCGAAGGCCGCAACTTCCAGTTCGCCCATCACCTGGTGCTGTTCGACCTGCCGGCACACCCGGACCTGCTGGAACAGCGCATTGGCCGTCTCGACCGTATCGGCCAGAAACATCGCATCCAGCTGCACGTGCCGTACCTGGAGAACAGCCCGCAGGAGCGTCTGTTCCAGTGGTACCACCAGGCGCTGAACGCCTTCCTCGCCACCTGCCCCACCGGCAACGCCCTGCAGCACCAGTTTGGCCCGCGCCTGCTGCCGCTGCTGGAGAACGGTGACGACGGCCAGTGGCAGCAACTGGTGGACGAAGCCACCGCCGAGCGCCTGCGCCTGGAAGGCGAGCTGCACAGCGGTCGCGACCGCCTGCTGGAGCTGAACTCAGGCGGTGCCGGTGAAGGTGAAGCGCTGGTCGAGGCCATCCACGAGCAGGACGACCAGTTCACCCTGCCGATCTACATGGAAGAGCTGTTCAACGCCTTCGGCATCGACAGCGAAGACCACTCCGACAACGCCCTGATCCTGCGCCCCAGCGAGAAGATGCTGGACGCCAGCTTCCCCCTGGGCGACGACGAGGCGGTGACCATTACCTACGACCGCGAGCAGGCCCTGGCCCGCGAGGACATGCAGTTCCTCACCTGGGAACACCCCATGGTGCAGGGCGGCATGGACCTGGTGCTGTCCGGCTCGATGGGCAACACCGCCGTCGCACTGATCAAGAACAAGGCGCTCAAGCCCGGCACCGTGCTGCTGGAGCTGCTCTACGTCAGCGAAGTGGTCGGCCCGCGCAAACTGCAACTGGGGCGCTTCCTGCCACCGGCGGCACTGCGTTGCCTGTTCGACGCCAACGGCAATGACCTGGCCGCCAAGGTCGGCTTCGAAACCCTCAACGACCAGCTGGAAAGCGTGCCACGGGCCAGCGCCAACAAGTTCGTCCAGGCCCAGCGCGACGTGCTGGCCAAGCAGATCAACGACGCTGAAGCCAAGGTCATGCCGCGCCATGTCGAGCGCGTGAGTGAGGCCAAGCGTCGCCTGATCGCTGAACTGGACGAGGAACTGGCGCGCCTGGTCGCCCTGCGCGCGGTCAACCCGAGCGTGCGTGACAGCGAGATCGACGCCCTGCGCGAGCAGCGCGAACAGAGCCTGGCGATGTTCGACAAGGCCGCCCTGCGCCTGGAAGCGATTCGCGTATTGGTGGCAGGCTAAGCACGCCCCTCTGTAGGGTGCGCCGTGCGCACCTCATGCGCGCACAATATTGCTGGTGCGCGCAGCACGCCCTACGTGCAGCCCCTGCATCCGGGCTACGGATACAGGGGCTAGGCACCCAGCTCTTCCAGTCTTTTCTGCAGAAACTGCCGATCCGGCCCCTGTTGCGCCAGCGCCAGGGCCTGGCGGTAGGCAGCGACTGCCTGCTCGCGCCGGCCAAGCCTACGCAGCAGATCGGCCCGCGCCGCATGGGCCAGGTGGTAGCCCTCCAGTTCGCCTGCAGCCAGCAATCGGTCAATCTCCACCAGCCCCGCCTGCTCGCCATCTCGCATGGCCAGTGCCACGGCGCGGTTGAGCTCGATAACAGGCGACGGATTCAGACGCAGCAGCTCGTCATACAGGCCGACGATCTGCGCCCAATCGGTTTCTTCCAGACTGGCCGCCTCGGCATGCACCGCGGCAATCGCCGCCTGCAGGCTGTAGGGGCCGAAACGCCGCGAGTGCAGCGCCTGCAGCACCAGCGCCTCGCCTTCGGCGATAAGCTCGCGACTCCATAGGCTGCGATCCTGGGCCTCCAGCAAAATCACCTCGCCATCGACGCCGCTGCGCGCAGCGCGTCGCGACTCGTGCAGCAGCATCAACGCCAGCAGCCCCTGCACTTCCGGCTCGGGCAGTAACTCCAGCAGTAGCCGTCCCAGGCGAATCGCTTCGTCGGACAGCTGGCTGCGGGTCAGCGAATCACCCGAGCTGGCGAAGTAGCCTTCGTTGAACACCAGGTAAACCACCCGCAACACCGCCTCCAACCGCTCGGGCAGCTCACTGCGCCCCGGCACTTCGTAGGGAATGCGCGCATCGCGAATCTTCGCCTTGGCCCGCACGATGCGCTGGGCCAGGGTCGCAGGACTGGAGAGGAAAGCGCGGGCGATCTCCTCGGTGGTCAGGTCGCATACCTCGCGCAGGGTTAGTGCCACCTGGGCATCGCTGGCCAGCGCCGGGTGACAGCAGGTGAAAATCAGGCGCAGGCGGTCGTCCTCTAACAGTTCGCCGCCTTCGGCGTCGCTCTCATCAGGCAATTCGATCTGCTCGTCCAACGGCTGGAAGCGACGTTGCCGACGCAGGTTGTCGATGGCCTTGAAGCGCCCGGCGGAGACCAGCCAGGCACGCGGGTTGTCCGGCACACCGCCTTGCGGCCACTGCTCGACCGCACTGCGAAACGCCTCGTGCAGCGCCTCCTCGGCCAGGTCGAAATCACCCAGCAGGCGGATCAGGGTGGCGAGCACACGGCGCGACTCATCGCGGTAAAGGCGCTCGATCAGCTCGGTGACAGGTGGCGATATCGACATGCGCTTCTCCTGAACGAACCCATACGTTGCCCAATACTGCCGGCGGCGTCGAGTAGCGGCACGATCCGCCCCTCGATTTGGCATCCCTCGCATTGGCAGCCGTTCGGTCGCTGGGCATAGTCGCGCCATTCCAAGAACGAAGGGAGTCTTGCTATGCGTTGGTTGCTGCTCGGTCTGGCGGGTGCTGCGGTATTTCTCTACGGCCGGATCACCGGCGATGCACAGCTCAGCCTGCTGACCAAGGGCATCCCGGTGATCGCCCTGCTGCTCTGGCTACGCCAGGCGCCTGCCGGCACCTACCGCCGCTGGATCGGCATCGGCCTGGTGTTCTCCCTGGCTGGCGACATCCTGCTGGACTGGCCCGGCGATCTGTTCGTGTTCGGCCTTGGCGCCTTTCTGCTCGGCCATCTGGCCTACCTGCGCGCCTACTGTTCCGACAGCCGGCAACCGGCCCTGCCCTCTT
>JBLUOL010000282.1:0-3824 GCA_048065775.1 Pseudomonas sp. GW6 | reverse complement strand
AACAGCGCCTTGGTCAGGGCATTGCTCCAGGTCATCGCCTGGGCCATGTCGAGAATGGCGTCGCCGATACCGAGCAGGGTCTCGTTACCGCCGAAATGGTCACCCAGCCAATAGAACAGGGTGTAGAAATTGTTGAGGATCACATAGACGAAAGTGATCAGCGTCATGGTCGCCAGGAGGAAAGCGATAAAGCCTTCCTCGAAGTGCTCCCAGACGCGCCGCAAGGCGTTCATGGCATCTCCGAGCATTGTTGTGGTTATTAAGAGCCTGCTCAAAGTTTCGCGAGCTAGAGCCATGCAAGGCAAACACAGGCGAGGACCGGTCGGAGTCGCGCTCGACTTTACGAGCTGTAAATGAGCATCCGAGTCTGTTTTTAACGCAGCAGGGCCGACGCGCAGCAGACTTTGAACAGGCTCTAAGGAGTTGGGCGAATCTAACCGAGCAAGGACCGGCGCGATATTCGTCATTGGCAAACGCCGCCTTAGGCGACGGCGAATGAAAGACCGCCCCAGGTGCGTGGGCCCGGGGCGGTCATGGGGTTCACTGTTGATTGGCGGCTTGCGCAGCCTCGATCACGTCAGCACCGATCTCGGCCTCGAACTTCTTCCAGGCCGGACGTACGGCGTCACGCCAGGCGGCGCGCTGCTCGGGCGTCAGGGTGATGATCTCGCTCTTGCCGGTAGCGACGATGGCCTGACGCGCCTCGGTATTCAGCGCCTCGGCCTGCTTGTTTACCTCGACGGTCACCTCGTCGACGATCTGCTCCAGCTCGCTGCGGATGTCCGCCGGCAGGCCGTTCCAGAACTGAGTGTTGGTGATCAGCAGGTAGTTGCCGATGGCATGGTTGGACTCGGTCATGTACTTCTGCACCTCGAAGTACTTCTGCGAGTAGATGTTCGACCAAGGGTTGTCCTGGGCGTTGACCACACCGGTCTGCAGGCCCTGATAGATCTCGGCGAAGGCCATCTTGCGCGGCACCGCACGCAGGGCGCTGTATTGCGCGGCCTGCAGATCGGACGGCTGCACGCGGAATTTCTGCCCGCGGGCGTCGCTTGGCTCGACCAGCGGTTTGTTGGCGGTGAGCTGACGCATGCCGTTGAGCCAGTAGGCCAGGCCGGTGATGCCTTTGCTCTCCATCGACTTGAGCAGCGCCTTGCCCTTTTCCGAAGACTGGAAGCGCTGCGCGGCGGCCACGTCATCGAACAGGAACATCATGTCGAACAGCTGCAGCTGCTTGGTGTACTGCTCCAGCTTGGAGGGCGCCGGCGCCAGCATCTGCACTTCGTTGAGCAGCAGCGCTTCCATTTCCTTGCCATCGCCATACAGCGAGGAGTTGGCATAGACATCGACCTTGACCTTGCCGGCCAGCCGTTCCTCCACCAACTTCTTGAACAGCAGCGCGCCCTGGCCCTTCGGCGTGCTGTCGGCGGTGATATGGGAAAACTTGATCAAGATCGGATCGGCTGCGTGTGCCGAGAGTGCGCCAAGCAGTGCGCAACCGGCGAGTACACCGGCCAGGCCACGACGGACGAAAGAAAACTTCATGGAAGGCTCCTGTTGTTTTTGTCTGAGCGTCGAGGGCGGATCGCCGTCGATTGGCCCGGACTCTACTGCGCCCTTCCACAAGCTGAAATTCACATTTGAACAAGCGAGCCTTCGGCATTCACGAAGGCAGCGTTGAAAGCCCCTCTGTTGACGAGCTGTTACGCAGGTGATCGAGCATCTGCTTCGCGGTCAGCGAAAGGTTGTCCTGATTACGCACCGCCACCTTGAGCTCGCGCCGGGCCCAGGGATCGTGCAGCGGGATCACTCGCACATCGAGCGCCGGCAAATAGGTACGCACCGCCAGGTCCGGCAACACACCGACGCCCATGCCGGTGTGGATCATCCGGCAGATGGCTTCGAAACTGCGTACCTGAATACGCAAGCGCAGGGCCACGCCCTGGCTGTGCGCCGAATGCTGCAACAGGCCGTGCAGCGAGGCATCCTGCTGCAGGCCGATGAAGTCGTAGCCCACCGCCTCGCGCAGGAACAGGCCGTCACGCTCAGCCAGTGGATGCTCGCGCGGAGTGACCAGCACCAGTTGGTCGTGACGGTAGGTGAACACCTGCAGATCCTCGGCCGGCACATGCCCAGCGAAGATGCCGATATCGGTCAGGCCCTCGCGCACGGCGCGGATGGTTTCGCTGCTGACCCGCTCTTCCAGATCGATCTTCACCTGCGGATGCAGGCGGCTGAAGCTGGCCAGGTCCTCGGGCAGAAATTCGATCACCGCCGAGGTGTTGGCGTGGATGCGCACATGGCCTTTCACCCCTTCGCTGAACTCGCTGAGGTCGGCGTTGAGCTGCTCGAGGTTGTCCATCATGTTGCGTGCGTGGTGCAGCAGCGCATGGCCGGCCGGGGTCAGTTCGACACCCTTGGGCTGACGATAGAGCAGCGCGATGCCAAGCTGGTTTTCCAGGTCGCTGACGCGCTTGCTCACGGCGGCCAGGGCCAGGTGCTCGCGCTCGGCGGCGCGGGTCAGGCTGCGCTCGTCGGCGATGGCGACAAACAGCTTGAGGGTGACGAAATCGATGCGGCGCATGAAGGTCTCCATTTCGTGCCTGGCGAAGCGAAGCTGCCAGAAAGCTGATTTACAGCATGCCACTTCGCAATACGCGAAGCCTAGCTTGGCCATTGGGCAATTGTCGGCACCGCGCCGCTGCGCCATTCTGCGCACCACGAGAAACGCACAGGCAAATCAGGTGCAGCCATGACTCAAAACAACACCAGCAACATGGCCCTGCAGGGGCTCAAGGTGATCGAGATGGGCCAGCTCATCGCCGGTCCCTTCGCCAGCAAACTGCTCGGCGAATTCGGCGCCGACGTGATCAAGATCGAGCCGCCGGGCGTCGGCGACCCGCTGCGCAAATGGCGCAAGATCAAGGACGGCACCTCGCTCTGGTGGCACGTGCAGTCGCGCAACAAGCGCTCGCTGACCCTCGACCTGAAACAGGCCGAAGCCCAGGACATCGTGCGTAAGCTGGTGAGCGAGGCCGACGTGCTGGTGGAGAACTTCCGCCCCGGCACGTTGGAAGGCTGGGGCCTGAGCTACGAGGCGCTGAAAGCGATCAACCCACGGCTGATCATGCTGCGCATCTCCGGCTACGGGCAGACCGGCCCCTATCGCGACCTGCCCGGCTTCGGCGTGATCGGCGAAGCCATGGGCGGCCTGCGCCATCTGTCCGGCTACCCCGGCCAGGCGCCGGTGCGCGTCGGCATCAGCATCGGCGACTCGCTGTCCTCGCTGTACGGTGTGATCGGCGTGCTGCTGGCCCTGCAGGAGCGGGCACGCAGCGGCGAGGGTCAGGAGATCGACGTGGCGCTGTACGAATCGGTATTCGCCATGATGGAAAGCCTGATTCCCGAATACGACGCCTTCGGCTATATCCGCGAGCCGGCCGGCAGCGCCCTGCCCGGTATCACGCCGTCCAACTCCTACCCCTGCAAGGACGGCAGCTACGTACTGATCGCCGGCAATGGCGACAGCATCTACAAGCGCCTGATGAGCCTGATCGGCCGCGACGACCTGGGCAACGACCCGCGCCTGGCGCAGAACGACGGGCGCAGCCAGCATGCCGAACTGATCGACGGCGCCATCGCCGAGTGGACCGCGCAGCGCGACCGCGATGAAGTGATCGAAGCGCTCAAGGGTGCCCGCGTGCCGGCCGGCTACCCCTACACCGCCGCCGATATCGTGCAGGACCCGCACTACCTGGCGCGGCAGATGATCGAGCAGGTGCAGACCAGCGTCGGCCCGCTCAAGGTGCCGGGCGTGCTGCCCA
>JBLUOL010000281.1:0-3824 GCA_048065775.1 Pseudomonas sp. GW6 | reverse complement strand
CACGCCCTGGGCGCGCAGGCCGCCAATCAGGCTGGCGGCCATGTTGCCGGCGCCGACGAAGGCGATGGTCGGGTTGCTCATTGCAGAAAATCCTTCATTCAGTGAGTGGGCTGGCCGTAATCGCGGGCGCCGAACAGGGCGGTGCCGATGCGCACCCAGGTGGCACCTTCGGCGATGGCGGCCTCCAGGTCATGGCTCATGCCCATGGACAAGGTATCGAGGTCCAGCGCCAGGTCATCACGCAATTGGCGCAAGTGGGCGAAGGCGGCATGTTGCGCCGCGATATCGTCGGTAGGCTCGGGAATCGCCATCAGCCCCCGCAGGCGCAGGTTGGGCAGGGCGGCTACAGCCTTGGCCAGCTCTGGCAGCGCTTCTGGGCTGCAGCCGGATTTGCTGTCCTCAGCGCTGACGTTGACCTGCAGGCAGATATTCAGCGGTGGCAGGTGCGCAGGACGCTGCTCGGAGAGGCGTTGGGCGATTTTCAGGCGGTCCACCGAATGTACCCAGTCGAAGTGCTCGGCGATTGGCCGGGTCTTGTTCGATTGAATGGGGCCGATGAAGTGCCAGATCAAGGGCAGATCGTCCAGTTCGGCCTGTTTTTCCAGCGCTTCCTGCAGGTAGTTCTCGCCAAAATCGCGAAGGCCCGCGGCGTGGGCTTCGCGAATGGCCGCTGCTGGTTTGGTCTTGCTCACCGCGAGCAGGCCGATATCCGCCAAATTGTGCTGCGAGGCTTGCGCCGCCTCACGGATGCGCGCTCCGACCTTTGCAATATTCTCTGCTATCGTGGACATTAATTGCGCTCTATAAAGCCCTACCTCTAGAGAGGGCGTCTACAAATTGCTGCGCTCGGCCATGCTGCGTTGAAGTCACCCTCAAAATGCTCATGTACAGCTCGTACACTGCGCTTTTTCGTCTGACTTCGCCTTGCCTGACCTTCGCTCGCTGCTTTGTAAACACCCTCTCAGGGTTTGCGGCATTCTACCTGCTTGCTTGTAATTGGGGAGTCCCATGGATATCACTGAGCTGCTCGCCTTCAGCGCCAAGCAAGGCGCGTCGGATTTGCACCTCTCGGCGGGTCTGCCGCCGATGATCCGCGTCGACGGCGATGTACGCCGCATCAACCTGCCGCCGCTGGATCACAAGCAGGTACACGCGCTGATCTACGACATCATGAATGACAAGCAGCGCAAGGACTTCGAAGAGTTCCTCGAGACCGACTTCTCCTTCGAAGTGCCGGGTGTAGCGCGTTTCCGGGTCAACGCCTTCAACCAGAACCGCGGCGCCGGTGCGGTGTTCCGTACCATTCCGTCCAAGGTGCTGACCATGGAAGACCTGGGCATGGGCGAGGTGTTCCGCAAGATCACTGATGTGCCGCGCGGCCTGGTGCTGGTTACCGGCCCTACCGGTTCGGGTAAGTCGACCACCCTGGCGGCGATGCTCGACTACCTCAACAGCAACAAGTACCACCACATTCTCACCATCGAAGACCCCATCGAATTCGTCCACGAGTCGAAGAAGTGCCTGGTCAACCAGCGCGAGGTGCACCGCGACACCCATGGCTTCTCCGAAGCCCTGCGCTCGGCGCTGCGTGAGGACCCGGACATCATCCTGGTGGGCGAGATGCGTGACCTGGAAACCATCCGCCTGGCGCTGACCGCCGCGGAAACCGGCCACCTGGTGTTCGGCACCCTGCACACCACCTCCGCCGCCAAGACCATCGACCGGGTGGTCGACGTGTTCCCGGCCGAGGAGAAGTCGATGGTGCGTTCGATGCTGTCGGAATCGCTGCAGGCGGTGATCTCGCAGACCCTGCTGAAGAAGATCGGCGGCGGTCGTGTTGCCGCCCACGAAATCATGATCGGCACTCCGGCCATCCGTAACCTGATCCGCGAGGACAAGGTGGCGCAGATGTACTCATCGATCCAGACCGGTGGCGCGCTGGGCATGCAGACCCTCGATGCCTGCCTCAAAACACTGGTATCCAAGGGGTTGGTCAGCCGCGACAGCGCGCGCGAGAAGGCCAAGAGCCCGGAAAACTTCTAGGAACTGGTGTAGGCGCGAGCGCTGCTCGCGAAGCTTTTGGCGTCACCCTGTTCGCGAGCAGAGCTCGCTCCTACGATTCGGCAGACGGCTGCCGAACGGCATTGCACGAAGCTGCGAGAACGACGATGGAATTCGAGAAACTACTGCGCCTGATGGTCGAAAAAGGCGGCTCCGACCTGTTCATCACCGCTGGCGTACCGCCGTCGATGAAGGTCAATGGCAAGATCATGCCGGTGACCAAGAACGCCATGTCGCCGGAGCAGACCCGCGAGACCGTATTGGGCGTGATGAACGAGGCACAACGCCGCGACTTTGCCGAGAACCATGAGTGCAACTTCGCCATCAGTGCACGTGGTATCGGTCGTTTCCGCGTCAGTGCCTTCTACCAGCGCAACCTGGTGGGCATGGTGCTGCGCCGGATCGAGACCAATATCCCCACCATCGACGACCTCAAGCTGCCGGAAATCCTCAAGAAGCTGGCGCTGACCAAGCGCGGCCTGGTGCTGTTCGTCGGGGCTACCGGTACCGGTAAGTCCACCTCGCTGGCGGCGATGATCGGCTACCGCAACAAGAACAGCAGCGGCCATATCATCTCCATCGAAGACCCGATCGAGTACATCCACCAGCATCAGAGTTGCATCGTCACCCAGCGTGAAGTGGGCATCGACACCGAGTCCTTCGAAGTGGCGCTGAAGAACACCCTGCGTCAGGCGCCGGACGTGATCCTCATCGGTGAGGTGCGGACCCGCGAGACCATGGATCATGCCGTGGCCTTCGCCGAAACCGGTCACCTGTGCCTGGCTACTCTGCACGCCAACAACGCCAACCAGGCGCTGGACCGCATCATCAACTTCTTCCCGGCCGACCGGCAAAACCAGGTGTGGATGGACCTGTCGCTCAACCTCAAGGCTATCGTCGCTCAGCAACTGATTCCAACTCCGGACGGCAAGGGTCGCCGCGCAGTGATCGAGGTGCTGATCAACACCCCGCTGGCCGCCGACCTGATCCGCAAGGGCGAGGTGCACGAGCTCAAGGGACTGATGAAGCGCTCCACCGAGCAGGGCATGCAGACCTTCGACCAGGCGCTGTACAACCTCTACACCCAGGGCGAGATCACCTACGAAGATGCGCTGCTCTACGCCGACTCGGCCAACGACCTGCGCCTGATGATCAAGCTCGGTTCGGAAACCGATGGCGATCACCTGACCAGCATGGCCCAGGGTTTGGCGCTGGAGGTCAGCGAGGAAGATCCGGGGCGTCGCTTCCGCTGACGCTACCTGACGGGGGACGCGCTGCGTCCCCTTCGTTTATCTGGGCGATGCGTTTGCCCTTCCTGCCGGCCAGCACCAATGCCTGGCCATCGCGCTGTGCGCCGGCGCGTGCTTCGCTCATCAGTTGCGGAATCAGCGGGCCTTCCGGCAGGTGCTTCCAGAATCTCAGTGGCAGATGTTGCTGCATCACCGTGCGGTTGAGTCGCGCCGGGTTGAAGGTGCTGCCGTAATAGGCACGCCACAGGGCCTGGCCGTCATCCTCGGGCTGCCGTGCCCAGGCTTGCCATTGCGCCGGGCAGCGGCGCTCGTGCTGCAGGTGCTGGCCATCCCAGTAGACGCCGTCGCGCGGCGTAGCGATCAGCCAACTGTGTTTGCCCAGGCGCTCGGCGAAGTGACCACTGGCCGCGGCCAGGATGTCGTGCGCCGGTTCGAACCAGGCGACGAAGTCCGGCGCGCCTTGCGCCTTGCTCGGCTGGAAGCGCACGAAGGCATGCAGGTGATGGGCCTCGC
>JBLUOL010000280.1:0-3843 GCA_048065775.1 Pseudomonas sp. GW6 | reverse complement strand
GCAACGACTGCGCCAGCGTTTCCCCGAAGCCGAGATTCCCCTGGCCTGCCTGGCCACCACCGTAGAGCTGGGCGGCATGGCCGACACCGAAGCCGAACGCGCGGTAGCCAGCGCCGAGGCGATTCTGGCCTTCCTCGCCGAGCGGGGACTGATCGCCGGCGACTGGCCGGCAGCGCCGGAACACTGCTGCGAGGCCACGCCCTTTGCCGGCGCGCAGTACGCCCTCGCCCCACATCCGGGCGTGGTCAGCTTCTTCAAGCAGCCGGGCGAGTGGGTCGAACACGGCGAGGCACTGTTCGAGGTGATCGACCCCTTGAGCGAGCAGCACAGCATCGTCCGCGCCGAAACCTGCGGCGTGCTCTATGCCCGCGAGCGCATGCGCTTCGCCCGCCCCGGCCTGTGGCTGGCCAAGGTCGCCGGGGCAACGCCCATTCGCCAGGGTCGCCTGCTCAGCGACTGACTCATGCCCTAAGAGAACAACAACATGTACAAACTCGAAGTTCAGGACCTGCACAAACGCTACGGTAGCCACGAGGTGATCCGCGGCGTATCGATGGCTGCCAAGGCCGGCGACGTGATCAGCATCATCGGCTCCAGCGGCTCGGGCAAGAGCACCTTCCTGCGCTGCATCAACCTGCTGGAGCAGCCGCATGCCGGTCGCATCCAGCTCAATGGCGAAGAGCTCAGGCTGGTCGCCAATCGCGGCGGCGCGCTCAAGGCCGCCGACGCCAAGCAGTTGCAGCGTATGCGCTCGCGTCTGGCCATGGTGTTCCAGCACTTCAATCTGTGGTCGCACATGAGCGCCCTGGACAACGTCATGGAAGCGCCGGTGCACGTACTCGGTCAGAGCAAGGCCGAGGCGCGCGACAGGGCCGAGCACTACCTGGCCAAGGTCGGCGTCGCGCACCGCAAGGACGCCTACCCGGCGCACATGTCCGGCGGCGAGCAGCAGCGCGTAGCCATCGCCCGCGCCCTGGCCATGGAGCCGGAGGTGATGCTGTTCGACGAGCCCACCTCGGCCCTCGACCCCGAGCTGGTCGGCGAGGTGCTCAAGGTAATGCAGGACCTGGCCACCGAAGGTCGCACCATGGTGGTGGTGACCCACGAAATGGGTTTTGCCCGCGAGGTGTCCAACCAGCTGATGTTCCTGCACAAGGGTCTGGTGGAAGAACAGGGCCACCCGCGCGAGGTATTGGCCAACCCGCAGTCCGAGCGCCTGCAGCAGTTTCTCTGCGGCAGCCTCAAGTAAGCGAAACAGGCGCACGGCGGGCGGCTTCGGATACACTGCGCGCCATCGCCAGACCGGATCAGCCCAGCCATGCCGAGCAGCTCGTCGTCTTCCGCCACCGTTTACAGCGCCCCCATCCTGCGCAAGCTGGCCGAGGTCGCGCCACAGCTGCAGCCCTCGCTGCGCAAGGTGGCCGACTTCATCCTGCGCCATCCGCTGAAGGCCGCAACTCTGACCATCGAAGAGCTGGCGCAGGCCACGCAGACCTCGCCTGCGGCGGTCAACCGTCTGGCCAAGGCCATGGAGCTGCGCGGCTACATCAGCCTGAAGGCCGAGCTGGTCGCCACCCTGCAGGACATGGTGTCGCCGGTGGACAAGCTGCGCGACGAGCTGGCGCAGCGCCCGGACGGGGCCTTCGGTCTGCATGAACATCTGCAGATCGCCAGCAGCAATCTCGGCGCGGCGGCCAGCAACAATGACGCCGCCGTGTTCGAGGCAGTGATCGGGCGCCTGCTCGGGGCGCGCCGCATCTACATTCTCGGCTTCGGCAACAGCGCCTACATGGCCGGCCTGGCTGCGGCCAACCTGGTGCCCTTCTGCGATGACGCCACCGCCATCAGTATGGAAGGCGGCAACGAGAACGCCGCCTACCGCCTGGCCGCCATCACCGAGCGCGACGTGCTGCTGACCATCTCCCTGCCGCGCTATTCGCTCGACACCCTGCAACTGGCGCGTTTTGCCCGCGAACGCGGCGCCTGCGTGCTGGCCATCACCGACTCGCCCGCCTCGCCGCTGGTGGAGATCGCCGAGTACAGCCTGTTCGCCCCCGCCGAACACCCGGTGCTGATCAGCTCCAATGCCGCCGTGCTGGCCCTGATCGAAGCCCTGGTGGCAGGTGTCATGGCGCGTAACAAGGAGGCGGTAAGCCTCGCCCAGGAACTGACCGAAAGCGTCATGGCCTATCTGCACGTACCCGGCACCGAGCGCGCGCCGCGCAAGCCTCGCAAACGGCGCCCCTGAGCTGACGATACGCACCAAGTCAAAGCCAAAGCTGTCTCAACGATCAGAAAAAGTGCAGAGCGGCGCCCAACGCACTCTGCATAAATTTCTTCATCCAATTGATTTTAAAAGACTATTTACGACATATAGAATTGGCGCCGTTTTTGCTCTAGCAGCTCCAGCCTGACCGTATGGACAGGTTTAAAAATCATAACGACACGTCTTAACCATCAGGAGCTTTCATGAATCGCACTCTCTCTTCGCTGGCGCTCGCCGGCGGTCTGCTGGCAGGCGGTCAGGCCGTCGCCGGCGATCTGCTGCAGTGGCAGAACAACAGCCTGACCTACCTCTATGGCCAGGACTTCAAGATCGACCCGGAGATTCAGCAGACCGTCACCTTCGAGCACGCCAGCGGCTGGAGCTTCGGTGACCTGTTCCTGTTCGTCGACGTGATCAAATACAACACCGATGCCACCAACGGCGCCGGTGACGGCCACACCTTCTATGGCGAGTTCAGCCCGCGCTTCTCGTTGGGCAAGATCACCGGTGCCGACTTCTCCTTCGGCCCGATCAAGGACGTGCTGATCTCCACCACCTACGAGTTCGGTGAAGACGACGTCGAGTCCTACCTGATCGGCCCGGCGGTCGACCTGGACATCCCCGGCTTCGACTACTTCCAGCTCAACACCTACCTGCGTACCACCGATGGCAGCCGCCCTGGCAGCAACGTCTGGCAGATCACCCCGGTGTGGAGCTACACCATCCCGGTAGGCGAATCGGACATTCTCATCGACGGTTTCATGGACTGGGTGGTGGACAACGACAGCAATCGCCGTGGCGACTACCACGCCAACCTGCACTTCAACCCACAGATCAAGTACGACCTGGGCAAGGCGCTGAAGTGGGGCGAGAAGCAGCTGTACGTGGGTATCGAGTACGACTACTGGAAGAACAAGTACGGTATCAAGGACGGCGGTTTCGTCAGCGACAACTTCGTCGGTTCGACCGACCAGAACACCGCCAGCCTGTTAGTCAAGGCACACTTCTGAGACGCGCCTGCGCGCTTACTGGCCAAGGTCGCAGCAACTTGCGACCTTCTGCCAATGCCATCGGGCAGCCTGACGTGATTAGCTGCCCAGCATCACCAGACCTTCACCCAAGGATGGACGATGCCACCGCGTATCCTGCTGCTTACCTGCCTCGCCATGCTGGCCTTCGCCGGCAACTCGCTACTGTGCCGCCTGGCGCTGCGTGAAACGGAAATCGACGCGGCCAGTTTCACGGCTATCCGCCTGCTCGCCGGCGCCCTGACGCTGTGGCTGCTGCTCAAGCTGAGGCAGACCGGGCAACCCATCGCCGGCAATTGGCCTGGCGCGCTGGCGCTGTTCACCTATGCGGCGGCCTTCTCCTTTGCTTACCTGCAACTGGATACCGGCGTCGGCGCCCTACTGCTGTTCGGCGCCGTGCAGTTGAGCATGCTGCTGTGGGGCTTGCTGCGTGGCGAGCGTCTGGGGCTGGGCACCAGTCTCGGTACGGCGCTGGCCACGGCCGGCCTGCTGGCGCTGCTGCTACCCGGTGCCAGTGCGCCCCCGCTGCTGGCGGCCTTGCTGATGCTG
>JBLUOL010000279.1:0-3927 GCA_048065775.1 Pseudomonas sp. GW6 | reverse complement strand
AGGTGATGGCGCGCCTGGCCGACCCACACGCTGGCGCCCTGGCACCGCTGAAAACGGTGTGGAGCGCGCTGTTCGCCGGCTACGAGTCAGCCAGCGGCAACGCCGAGCTGGACGGCCTGCTGTCCAAGGGCGGCATGGCCAGCATGCTCACCACCGTATGGCTGATCATCTGCGCCATGTGCTTCGGCGGCGTGCTGGAGCGCCTTGGCCTGTTGCAACGCCTGCTACAAAGCGCGCTACGCCTGGTGCGCAGCGACAGCGGCCTGGTCGCCAGCACCATCACCACCACCATCGGTACCAACATCATCACTGCCGACCAGTACATCGCCCTGGTACTCCCCGGGCGCATGTACCGTGCCGAGTATGAAAAACGCGGCCTGGCGCCGACCAATCTGTCGCGCGCGCTGGAAGATGGCGGCACTCTGACTTCGGTGCTGGTGCCGTGGAACACCTGCGGCGCCTATATGGCAGCGACTCTCGGCGTGGCGACGCTGAGCTACCTGCCGTACTGCTTCTTCAACCTGATCATGCCGGTGCTGGCCATCGCCCTCGCCTATCTGCTGCCACCCAAGCCGCAGACGGCTGCGTGATCCGTTTCGGGCCGGCCAGTGCACCGGCTCGAACTCCTCATTAGGTAGCAAAGCGCTCATCTCTTTGCTCTTTTCGCTATAAAAAACCCTCCCTTTTTCCAATTGTTTCAGGCATCTTCACCCGCCTGGCAGCAGCCCTCCGACACGTCCCAACCAATAAGAATCAGAGCGGAACTCCGAACATGTATGCGTTGATGGCACTTGTCTTCGTCCTCGGCTACTTGTGCATTGCACTCGAGCACCCGTTAAAGATCGACAAGGCAGCGTCCGCCCTGCTCACGGCCGTGATCGCCTGGACCCTGCTGGTTCTCGGCGCCGACAGCATCCTGCCATTGCTCGGCACCGGTACGGCTGGCGCCAGCACCAACACCCATCATGTAGTCGAGGAGCTGCGCCACCACCTCGGCGAGATCTCCGAGATCCTGTTCTTCCTCATGGGCGCGATGACCATCGTCGAGCTGATCGACGCCCATGAAGGTTTCAAGGTCATCACCGACCGCATCCGTACCCACAAACGTGTGCACCTGCTGTGGCTGGTGGGGTTGATCACCTTCTTCCTGTCCGCCGCCTTGGACAATCTGGCCACGACCATCGTGATGATCTCGCTGCTGCGCAAGCTGATCGCCGACCGCCACGAGCGCTGGTTCTACGCCGGCATCGTGGTCATCGCCGCCAACGCCGGCGGCGCCTGGTCGCCGATTGGCGACGTCACCACCACCATGCTGTGGATCGGCAATCAGGTCACCGCCACCGGCATCATCACCAAGCTGTTCCTGCCCAGCCTAGTCTGCCTGCTGGTACCGCTGCTGATCATGAGCTTGCGCCTCAAGGGTGAAGTGGCTGAACCGCGCATCAAGGAAAGCGCCGAAAGCCGCCGCGACCCGACCACGCCCTTCGAGCGTAATCTGGTGTTCTGCCTGGGCCTGGGTGTACTGATCTTCGTGCCTGTGTTCAAGACCATCACCCACCTGCCGCCGTACATGGGCATCCTCTTCGGCCTCAGCCTGCTGTGGATCACCACCGAGATCATCCACCGCAGCAAGAACAGCGAAGAAAAGGACCCGCTGTCGGTAGTGGGCGTATTGCGCCGTATCGACATCACCAGCGTGCTGTTCTTCCTCGGCATCCTGCTGGCGGTTTCCGCGCTGTCCAGCGCCGGCCACCTGATCCAGGTGGCGACCCTGCTCAAGGACAGCCTGGGCAATATCTATAGCATCGCCATCTCCATCGGCATGCTCTCGGCCGTGGTGGACAACGTGCCGATGGTTGCCGGCGCCATGAAGATGTATCCACTGGTCAGCCCTGAAAACCTGGCGGCAGCCGCAGCAAGCGAGCTGCCATGGCTGCGCAACTTCGTGGTCAACGGCAACTTCTGGGAAATGCTCGCCTACTGCGCCGGTACCGGCGGCAGCTGCCTGATCATCGGCTCGGCTGCTGGCGTGGCCGCCATGGGCATGGAGAAGATCAACTTCATCTGGTACCTGAAGAAGATCAGCGGCCTGGCCTTCATCGGCTACCTGGCCGGTGCCGTCACCTATATGCTGATGTTCGCCGCCTGATTGGCTAGCAGGCCGTTGAAAAACGTAGCCGACGACTGCATGGATGCAGGAGATAGAGCGAAGCAGGAAGCCCGAGCCGAGGCAGTCAGTGCAATACCGATGGCGGCCCCACAAAAACAGGCGAGAAAAGCACTGGGCCCGCACTCGGGTTTACGAGCTGTAAATGAGCATTTTGAGCCTGTTTTTAACGCAGCAATGGCAACGTAGGTAGTTTTTCAACAGCCTGCGAAGGCGCTCGGATACGAACAGGAAGTCACCATGCAGACGAGCAAGACCCGCACCAGCTTCTACCGCCGCCTCTACGTGGCCTGGCTGATCGACAGCGGCCAGGCCGTCAGTGTGCCGGCACTGATGGACGCCACCGGCATGCCCCGGCGCACCGCACAGGACACCCTCACCGCCCTCGCCGAGCTGGATATCGACTGCCAGTTCGAGCAGAACGAGGGCGAACGCAACAACGCCGGTCACTACCAGATTCGCGACTGGGGGCCGATCGACAAGCGTTGGATCGCCGCCAACCTGCAGCAGATCAAAACCACGCTCGGTTATCCCTGAGATAATTCGTCCCATATCTCCTGGGAATTACGATGAATCCGGATCTGTTCTGGGTGCTCGGCTTGCTGGCCGGCGCCGTCACTCTTTTCGTCATCGGCAAGCCACGCATGGACGTGGTCGCCCTACTGGTGCTGGTCGCCCTGCCGCTGACTGGCGTACTCGACCTGCAACAGACCCTGGCCGGTTTCAGTGATGCCAACGTCATCCTCATCGCCGCGCTGTTCATCATCGGCGACGGCCTGGTGCGCACCGGCATCGCCTATCGCCTGGGTGACTGGCTGGTGACCAAGGCCGGCAGCAGCGAAACGCGTCTGCTGATTCTGCTGATGCTGGCCGTGGCCGGCCTGGGTTCGGTGATGAGCTCCACCGGCGTGGTGGCGATCTTCATCCCCGTGGTGCTCGGGGTGGCTGCACGCCTGCGCATCGCCCCGGCGCGACTGATGATGCCACTGGCGTTTGCCGGGCTGATCAGCGGCATGCTGACGCTGGTCGCCACACCGCCGAACCTGGTGGTGCATGCCGAACTGCGCCGTGCTGGGCTGGATGGTTTTGGCTTTTTCGATCTCACGCCCATCGGCCTGGCAGTGCTGGTGCTCGGCATCGGCTACATGCTGATCGCCCGACGCTGGCTGGTACGCAGCGAAGCAGGTGGCAATGCCGAGCCACCACGCCTGACTCTGGCCGACCTGGCCGAGCGCTATCGCCTCAGCGAGCGCGAGCGGCGCCTGCTGGTACGCGCCGACTCGCCCTTGGCCAATCAGGTGCTCAACGAGCTGCAGTTGCGCCGTGATCATGGCATCAACGTCATCGCCATCGAGCGCCGCCAGCGCCTGCGCACCCTGTTGCTGATGGCCAGCGGCAATACCCTGCTGGAGCCGGGCGACGTGCTGCTGGTGGATATCGCCAGCCCCACCATCGGCCTGCTCGGCAGCTATCAGGCATTGGGGCTGGAACCCATGCCGCTGCCGCATTCGTATTTCAGCCTGCACGCCCATGAACTGGGCCTGGCCGAAGTGGCGTTGCCGCCGGAGTCGCAACTGCCGGGCAAAACCATTCAGGAACTGGGCTTTCGTTCGCAGCACAAGCTCAACGTGGTTGGCCTGCGCCGCCAGGGCCAGGCGCTGGAGGGCGTGCTGGTGGACGAGAAGCTAAAGGCCTCCGACACCCTGCTGGTGGCCGGCGCCTGGCGCGACATCCACCGCCTGCAGGGGCTGAGCCGCGAT